>JACQTK010000031.1 GCA_016210845.1 Acidobacteriota bacterium
ATGATATGCCACGCGTCGCCCGCGCGGCGCACGCGGCCGTCGCGTTCGAGCTTCAACAGATGCGCCAGCGCCGTTTCACGAGCCCTCGGGGCCAGCGCCTCCCGCAGCTGCGGGTAGACCCGCGCCACGACCTCCTCGATATGCGAATGTCCCTGGCGTAGGACGTCGAGAGCGCTTGGACCGAGCGCCTCTTCGAGCGCGGCGAGATGACGTGGCTCGCCAACGCCCGCGTCGATGAGCGTGGGGACGCGGCCCGGTATCAACCACGTCCAGTTGCCCGCGCCGGTCATCGGACCGGGATTGAAGGCGGGGATGGCGATGGGGTTCAAAAGAACACCTTCAGGCGCGCGTACACGAAATCGCGATTGCTGAGCTGCCCGAGGGTCTCCGCCGAGGCGCCCGTGAACAGCCCCACTGACCCCTCGACCCACACGTCGTCGCGCAGGCTGACCGCCGCGATGCCGCGGACAAACGAGGTGGCGTCCACCGGATCGTACGCGGCAAACAGACGAAGCGTCCTGGTCTCCCTGGCGAAGCTGCGCTCGGCGGCGGCGATCAGCGTGGCATCCGTGCCCTGGTCGTCTCGCGAGACGAGCACGTTGGCCGCCACACGATAATCGCCAGCCCGCCGGTCGAGGCCCGCGCCGCCCTCGAACGCTCGTGGATCGTCCAGGAACGTGGCAACCTCGCCCCGCATGCCCCATGCGCCGCGGACGGTCTCGAAATCGGCGCCAAGCATCGTGAAGCGAGGAAACAGCGCGATCGGGGCGTCTGGCGAGCCTGACGCCGGGGCCCACACGGCGCCTGCGCCGTGGGGTGTCGTGGCTCGCCCCACGGCAGTGATCACTGGAAACGATCTGAAGCCGCGATACGCGGACACGCCCCAGTCGACGCGGCCGGCCGTGGACGTGAACCGGGCGCCGCCCTGCAGGTTCTTCCAGGCAACCGGGGGCTCGCGACGATCGGCGATCACCGGGCCGGCCAGGTTGAACGGCGACGTCTGTTCGTCCAGTTGGTCGAAGCGGCTCGCGCGGAACGCGGGCACGATCACCCCTTCGAGCGTGGACGACCCTGGCAGGAACACGCGTGCGCGCGCCAGCGCCACCGGAAGCCTGGCTTCGGTCCGACCTTCGAGCACGAACCTGGTCAGATCGACGGGATTGACGACGTCGGTGGGCTGAAGCTCGTCGAGGCGGCCCCAGACCAGGCGTGACGCGCCGATGCGCAGATCGAACCGCCGCGTGTACACCTCGGCATAGAGATCGCCAGGGCGGACGACCGCATCCGACGCGGCGCCCCGTCCGCCCGTGCCCGTGCGGTCGGCCACGAGGCCGTCCACGTATGCCGACAGGTTCAATCGCAGGCGGCCGCCGACGTCCTGAACACGCTCGGCGAAGATCCGCATGCGCAGCTCCGTCACGGCGGCCTCGCCCGCCTCGGGCACGCTGTCGACGAGCGCGGACACATGTCCGTCCGCCTGCGCGAAGGCGGCTGACCCGCTCCCACAGGCCACAGAGACACAGAGACCCAGAGCGACCGTGACCATGACTCTGTGTCTCTGCGTCTCTGTGGCCCGTCTCACGCCGCGCTCACGAGCTGCGAGCGCCGCGCATCGAACAGCCGCGGCAGCAGCGTGATCACCGCGGGCACGACGAGCACCTCCGCCAGGAACGCCGCCACCATCGTCACCGCCAGCAGCCCGCCGAACCACGCGGTCGGCTTGTACGCCGACATGATCATGATCCCGAAGCCCAGCGAGTTGATGATGACCGTGGTGAGCGACGCGCGGCCCGCGTGCATCGTCGCCATGTGGATGGCCCGCTCGCTGTCGGCTCCCGCGGCCGCTTCCCGGCGGAACCGGCCGATGAAGTGGATCGTGTCGTCGTCCACCACGCCCAGCGCCACGCTGGCCACCATCACGGTGGCGACGTTCAGCGAAATGCCCAGCCATCCCATCAGGCCGAGCACCGCGCAGACCGGCAGGGCGTTGGCCACGATGCCCAGCAGGCCGTAGCGTGCCGAACGGAAGACGAGAAAGATGACGGCGAATACCGTGAGGAACGCGGTGGCGAAGCTGCTCAGCTGCGACACGACGAGGTAGTGATCGAGCGTGCTGAAGATGCGGCCCGAGCCGGTGACCGTGGGGGTGATGCCCGTACCGGCAAACACCTCCGCTGCCTCCACCTCCGCGCGCTCGATCTGCTCGAAGACGAGATCCGAGCTCATCGACGCCAGCCGGACGGCGATCTGCGCACGCGAGTAATCGCTCGATACGACGCGCTCCAGCTCGGCGCGTCCCTCGTCGGACAGCTCGAAGAGGAACAGCTCCTGGGCCACGGCGTCGGCGCTGGCAGGCACGACCGCCGCGCCGGGGTCGCCGCCGTTCAACTCCCGGTTCACGCGCTTGACGTAGTCGGCCACCGACACGACCTTCCGCACGAAGGGCAGCCGCTCGAGGCGCACGCGCAGCTCCTCCATGCGGCGCAGCGTCTCGGGCGACTTCATCGACTCGGGCCCGCCCTCGAGCAGCACGTTGAAGCTGTAGATGCCCGCCAGCTCCTCGTCCATCACGCGGGCCGACTGGGCCAGCGGATGGTCGGGCGCGAAGAAATTGACGTGATTCGTGTCGACGCGCAGCCACGTCACGCCCGCCGCGGTCACCGCCATCGACACCACCGTGACGATGACCACCGGCCGGGCATGGCGGATGGAGAACCGCGCCACGGCCTGCATCGGCCCGAGCAGGTACCGTTCCTGCGGCGCCGTGCCCGACTCCGGCTTCAGCAGCAGCAGCAGCGTCGGCACCAGTACCAGCGACAGCACGAAGTCGACCATCACGCCGACCGCCGATCCAATCCCGAACGAGCGCACCGCCACCACGTTGCTCGTGGCGAGCGAGGCCAGGCCGCGTCACGCTCGAGAACACACGCTATCTGACGCCGCCCAGGCTGCCGTTGTAGTAGGCCGTCATGCCGTCCGGCAGCCGCGGATCGACGAGCTGGTGGATAGCCTCGATGACGCCGGCCCGCACGGCGTCGATGCGGTCCTCGTCGAAGCTCACCACGATCAGGGTCACCGTGCCGTCGTCGGAGACGAGATCGCCGCGCAGCAGTGGATCGTCGAGCGCGGTCTGCCGCGCGCGATGGGCTGCCTGCTCGTCGTGCAGGCGGTGATCGAGGAGCGGCTGCACCTCGATGCCGCCTGCCTCCTCACCCGATTCGGCGGGAAGACTGCGGATGATGTTCGCGGTCGAGAGGCTCTGGACGCGCTGAACCGTGTCGACCCGCCTGATGTCCTCGGTGACCTGACGGAGGAAGGCGAGCCCTTCGGCGGTGAACAGGCGGTCCGATGTCAGCGCGATCATCAGCGTGCGCTGGCCCCCGAACTCCTGCCGGAACCGCTCGTACGTCTGGTAGACCGGCTCGTCCTTCGAGATCCACATGCTGATGTCGTTGTCGATCTCGGTGAAGTTCACGATCGGGAGGAGCAGGACGAAGCCCGCGAGGATCCCCGCGCACAGCGGGTAACGGAACCGGAAGGCGACTTCGGCGACCCACGCACTCATCGGGGGCCTGCCCCGAGCGTCGTCGAGGGGCGCTCGAGCGCCCTGCGCGTGAAGTCCTCGTCGGTGAGCCCGACGTTGTATCGAATGGACGTCGTGGTCAGCTCGGTCCTGGTCTTCTGCTGCTCGTTGACGACGACCAGGTCGAGCACGGTCCAGATGCCGTCGATGCGCTCGAGGCGGCGGACGTCGAAGACCTTGGCGCGCTCGTCGCGCTGGTTGTAGATGTCGGCATGGGCGAGAACGAATCGATCCTTGAGGACCAGGCCGACCGATCGGGGAAACTCGGCGCCGCGGTCCCTGGCGCGCGACTCGAGCGCCCAGGCTGGATGCCTGGTGCCGTCGGGTGCAACCCACGTCGCGTTCTCGTCGGCGAACGCGTAGGTATAGTCGGCCATGTCGCGTCCGCCGATGTCCTCGTAGCTCAGGTCGCTGCCCGCGAAGCTCTCCTGGCGCTCCGCCCCCCCGATGCGTCTGACGCGCCCGAGTGCAGGCAGGTACAGGAAGCGCTCGTCGTCGGCATCGGGATGCTCCCAGACGAGCAGCGCCGTGTTCTTGATGTCGTTGGGCGAGAGGAAGCGAACCAGCGTCTTGTCGCCTGCGGTTCCGCCGCGCAGCATCGATACCGTCAAGGTCCGCTCGCGCACGCGGCCCTGCCGATCGTAGAGCCGCATCCGCAGCTCGGCGCGCCAGTCGCGGCCCGTGCCGCGATCCTGCACGAGCCGTGCGACCTGCTCGGGTGTCGGACTGCCCTGACGCGCCGCCTCAGCCCCTCGATTCGTCCCAATGATGGGGTCGCACCCCAACACCGCGCTCAGCGCCACCAGCACCCACCGCCGCATCTGCTCCCGATTGTACCGCCCGAGGAACTTCCAACCCGCGATGGAACGGGCCGCCCTGGATCCTCAGCAGAAAGATGGCGTCGATCAACTCCGGCGCGTCATCGACACCGGGCGCTGAGTGCCAGGCTCATCGTTGCAGCGGCGCGCACACCGGTTGCGACCAAGTGCTATCGAGTGATTGTCAGGCGAGAGCGCGCACGGGTCCGATCTTCAGCGAGTGCGACCGCTTTCTTACCGGTTGTGACCAGGGGTGGTCACAGCATGAGGCACGGCCAGACAGCGTCCAAACCCCGACGAGGACAAATGGATCTATCAGCCCGCAGCGCCGAAGTACACGTCTCGGCTTTGCGAATCGAGAGCGATGCGTATCCTTTCAAGAAATCCCATGTAGCCGATAAGGTTGCGGCCCGCTGGCCAGTGCTCCGTGGGAACGAACACCGTCGCCTCAACCTCCAGACTGTCGCCTTCGTCCGCCAACATCGTCAGATTGGCCCGAACCAGCTTGCCCAAGGTGCTCCCGTGCCGGTGGCCCATCGTGATTTCCTGGCCGTCGGCATCCGCAAGGCCGATTTCAGCTGCAATCTCGGGGTCTAAAACCGACCACTCGGCGCCGGTGTCAAGCAGCGCCAGGAATGGTTCCTCCATCCCATTGACTCCTACTTTGACGTACACGCGTGCCGAGCGGTCTTGTGTCGCGGGAGGTGAGTCGTGGAACGTTGCGCGACCGGAGCTGAAGTTGTGGCCATTCAACTGCAGCATCGGCATGGGTTATTCCACGTAATGGACAAGCGGCTTTCGAGCTGGTGCTAGTTCCCTGATTCGTTGACGCACTTCCTTAAGCGTGTCACCAACGGCGACCAATGAGTCGCCGGATACAGCCACCCACCGTCCAACGTAGTCCTTCGCATGCTGCGCCAACCACGCGTACTCAGCACTGCGATCGACGTCCTTGCGTAGCGACGTCGAGGCAGCCGGAGTGCTCAAGAGCTTCTTCAGCCGCACATACTCAGAGCTATTGGGCACAACCGAGAGTAGTGCCCGTGCCTTTCGGAGCTGCTGCCCTTCTACCAGCGACCAGATCAGAGATAGGTATGGTGCGGGCTGTTCCTGAGTAGTCGCGCCGATCTTCGCCGTTGCTTGATCCGCAGCATCGTCTTCGCTCAGAGGGTCGCCCAAGATTGACTGTAATGCCTCTGCACGAGCCAAACGGAGATCTGCTTCGTGCGACGCTGTCCAACGGTGCCCAGCTGCGACCGGCGCTGCCGGCGGTTGACGTAACAGAGCGCGTACAACTTGTCGCGAGCTTGAGCGAGCGAGCATCGTACCAGCGCTATTGGCGGCGAGATCGACGGTTGGCTTCAGTGCGACCACGATCGGCGTCTGCTTCGAGCCTCCTCGTAGTGCATGAAAGGGCGACACTTGGCTGTACTCACGACGCGCAGCGCCGCTTGATGTCCTGGACCACGCATCGGTGCTTTGGCTTGCGAACATGGCCGATTCTAGTTGTTGCGCTGCACCAATCATTGTCCTGCACTCACTTCGAGACCCAACGCAGCAATTCCCTGCTCCAGCGATTTCTCCGCCGAACGTCGAAGATTCTCCGGACTCATGGATCCATCGAACACAGTATGGAGCTTCACGTACACCCCCCCCGCAACCACCGCCGAGAGATCCGCCGTCAGCACGACCAGGGTCGCTGGCGATTGACTCTCGAAGTAGAAGACGGTACCGGAGCCCACCGGAGTGCCGAGCCCTTGCGGCACGTTACTGGCGAACCGAGCCAGAAAATCCTTCGCTTCGAGTCCCCCGATGTGTCCGTGCATGCCAACTGTGACGGCGTAGTTGGCGTAGGCAAGGTCGCGTTCCGCCTCACGTAAGGCCCGATCCAGACCAAGAAAAGCCCGCTCAAGCCGATCGACATCGACGTTGAATGTCGGCGCGTTCAGCTCAATGCTTTCGAGGCGGATGCGAGCCAGCACCCCGAACTGCAGTAGCCAGAAGTTGACGTTAAACGCTCCCAGGCTGCCGTCTGCGGCGTCTGGCCGTATCCCTTGAGGGGTGACTCCGAATTCGCGCAAATGATTCAACAGCCCTGAGTAGAGCAGCGCGATATTATTCGCGATCGGCCAAAACGGCCGCGAAAATGGGAGTTGGATGTTCAACTCGGACCGTTCGATCTGGAACGGAACGCCACCCGCCACGGCACCACTAGGTCTCCTCGCCATCGCCTCTCTCAAGTCCGCCAACCTCATTTTATGCTCCAAGTCTCGGCGTTGCTACCCGGTGTTCGGGAGCGGATTGTTCCTGATTGTTCACGCGGTTTCCTCCAGACGTGAGGCACCCCGACGCCGATCACTTCCCAGCCGAAGCCGTGGTCGTAGGTCGATCCACGTCGTCGATATGTCGCGTCTCACACTTTCGCTGCTGGCCGTCCCCGACGGCGGCGATCCAGCACCAGGGAGAGCGCCACGTAGTACACGGGGAAGACGAACGACACCCAGAGGATGGGTCGCGATACGTCAGGCAGCCGCCACCACAGCACGATCATCAGCCCGCCCCACGCGCCGCCGAGCACCATCGTCAGCGGCCGCCATGCCGGTGTCTTCGAGGGATACACGTACCGAACGGGCACGAAGACGAGCACCGCGCAGGCGAGCAGGATGGCCGCGTTGAGCGCAGGCGGCCAGGCGGCCGCGTAGAGATAGAACACTACGACGTTCCAGTACGAGGGAAAGCCCGTAAAGAAGCCGTCGGCCGTCTTCGCGTCCGTTCGGCTGAAGCCGTACGCGCTCGACAGCAGCATCGCGGCCGCCACGAGCGTTGCCCACCGATCGGGCACGAGCAGCGCATGCCAGACGAAGAAGGCGGGGACGAAGACGTACGTCAGGTAGTCGATGATGTCGTCGAGCTTGGCGCCGTCGAACCAGGGGAGCCGCGCGCCGACCTGCGCGCGCCGCGCCAGCAGCCCGTCGGTGGCGTCGACGAGGACGGCCAGCAGCAGCCAGAAGAACGCGTCGCGGTAGCGGTCGTAGAAGATGCGACTGAGCGCGAAGAAGGCGAACAGCGCGCCCGTGGCCGTATAGAGGTGGACGAGCCAGGCGCTCAGCACGAGCGGTCCCCGACGCCCGCGCTCACAGCCGCCTGACGGCGGCCGGAAAGTCGCGCCACACGGGCACGCCGCAGAAGTGCGACCCTTCGGTGCAGCGCGGCGAGACGAGGCCGTTGCGGATGACGCACGGCGGCCCGATGTACCTGCCGATGCGCGGATGGACCGCGCGCACCTGCTCGATCTCATCCATCGACGCCAGGTAGATCTCCTCCTGCGCGTTGAAACAGGTCCGCAGCGTCCACTTGTGCAGGAGCGCCAGCAGCGATCCCGACTCCACGAAGCGCAGCGTCTTGGCGTTGGGCAGGACGTACAGCGCGAACTCGAGCGGCACGCCGAGCTGGAGCAGGCGATTCTTGGCGGTCCAGGCGTCCCGCATGGCGGAGTCGTAGGCCGCCCGCGCGCGGGGGTTCGCCGCGACGAGCCGCGGCGTGATGTAGTCGGGCCGCGTCGTGTCGGCGAAGGTCATCAGCGGCCTCGAGGCGGGCACCATGCGATGGCGCTGGTCCTGCGAGTCGGCCGTGTGGCTGAGTCGCTTCTCGAACACGTAGTGCGCATGGTGCAGCGCGCGCATCAACGGCGAGTGGTACGACACGTTCAGGACGTCGAGCCGATACCGGTTGGCGGCAGGGTTCATCACCCGGTCCAGCGCCTCGTCATCCGTCATCTCGGCGGCATCGAGCCCGAACACGCCACGTACGGCATCCGCGACGATCGCCTCGGCCCCGCTCGAGGCCTCGCGCAGCCGCGACCAGCGGCCGTCGAGGCGGGCGTCGAAGGCGGCGGCGTACCCGTCGCCGCCGCCGCGCGGCCGCGGAAAGCCCCCCTCCGGCACGGCCTCGGCCGGAATGGGCTCCTGCCCGACCTTCTCGAAGAACAGCGGGTCCCACTCCTTGACCAGGCGCACCATCTCTCCGATCACGGCGCGCCCCTCGTGCGGCGTGTCGCTCGTGTTCATCATCCGCTGCAGACGGTGCAGGACGATGCCCGAGACGGTGTGGACCATGGAGGTGAACGCGGCAATCGGAATGACGTAGCGCGCCGTCTCGATGGCCCGCTTCTCCGCGTCCCGCTCGATCTGCGTCAGCCGCTCGGGATTGGTGTTCGGCCGGACGTAGCGCAACTCCTTCAGGATCGCCAGCGCGTCGTCCTTCAGCAGCGCGGCGATCTCCGCGTAGCGATCCCAGGCCCTGACGATCGCCGCCTCGTACACGTCGCGCGCCTCGCCGCACAGCGGCGGCACGAAGGCGCGCGGCTCCTTCAGCTTGACGTAGCGCTGGCTCGACTGCTCCGAGTTGTAGAAGGGGTAGGAATGGAGGAACGTCCAGACGAAGTGGCGGGACACGTTCTCCAGCCCGAACTCGAAGTGCGCGTGCTGGTAGACCGTATGGTGGCCCGCATCGAACGTCAACGCGCCGATCGTGTCGCGCTGCCTGTCGGTGATCTCGCTGGGATCGATCACGCGCGGGGAGTAGCACGTCCGCGCGGCGGCGATGGCGCCGTCGAACGGCGTCATCGGCGCGGTGCGCAGCGTGACGTGCGGCGGTGCGGTGACGAGCACGGGCGAAACGAATTATAAGTCCGTTCATCGGTCGCCGTCGTGGCTCGGCAGGCGCCCAACGCGTGCGATTTCGTTCACGCGGCGCACCGGCACGTCGCTTCGCAAAACCTGTCGGAGACTCGGGAAGCCGCTACCGGCTGTCGAATAGGGTCTGGCGCCTGAGGGCTGAGAGGGTTACCATGCGGCGCAAGGGAGCGACGACCATGGCCATCTCACGACGCGACGCGATCTGCGGCATCTCCGGAGCCACGCTGGCCGGCTTGTCCCTGGGCGCGCTGACGCCCGAGGCCCTGCAGGCGCAGGCGCCGCAGGCGCAGGAGCCATGGCCGGATCGCCTCGTGGAGCGGCCGCTCCGCCAGGGGTTCCCCGCGCCCCTGCCGCTCAATCCGGACGGCTCGGCCCCGGAGCACCCGGAAAGCGCGGCGGGGCCGATCACCGACCCGTTGATGTGGCGCACGCCGAACCGGCAGGCACCGGACATCGAGTTCGACTACCGGAGATTGGCTGTCCGCGTCGATACGCGCGGGCTCGGCCGGCTCGCGGGGACGCTGCGCTTCGAGGACCTCGAGCAGCTGCCGCGCGTCTCCCACACCTTCCTGATGCAGTGCGGCGCCCCGAACCCGCGCGGGATCGTGAAGTGGACCGGCGTCCGGTTCGCCGACTTCGCGGACATGCTCGGACTGGTTCCGGGCGCGCACTACTGCCGGCTCATCGCCTCCGATCGCCACTACGTGGACGAGCCGATGACGACCCTGCGGCACCCGCAGGTGATGCTGGCGTGGCTCATGAACAACGAGCCGATCCCGCCGCGGCACGGCGCGCCGCTGCGGCTCATCGTTCCGTTCCGCTACGGCAACCGGAGCATCAAGGCGATCACGGAGATGACCTTCGCCACGCCCGCGCTGCCGGCGCTGACGCTGCCCGCGTAACCGTCTCACGGGTCTCGCACGGGATCGTCGCGCACGCTGAAGCGTGCGCTTCACAGGCGGAGGCCCCTGCCGCCCGTAGAGCGGCGGCTTCAGCCGCCGCGGCCTGGCAGCGTCAATCCATCGACTGGCCGCCGCAGATGTTGTACGTCTGGCCCGTGATCGCCGACGCCGACGTCGACACGAGGAACCGCACCAGCTCTGCCACTTCCTCGGGCTGGATGAACCGCTGAATCGGCACGGCCGCGATCGCCTGGTCGCGGAACGCCTCGAACGTCTGGCCGGTGGCCGCCGCCCCCTGCCGCATTCCCGTCTCCGCCATCTCGGTGTCCACCCATCCCGGGCACAGCGCGTTGACGGTGATCTGCTGCGGCGCCAGCTCGAGCGCCAGCGCGCGCGTGAGCCCGAGCACGCCATGCTTGGAGGCGCAGTAGGCCGTGTAGCCAGCCACACCGAACCGGCCGAGCACCGAGGACATGTTGACGATCCGGCCGCCCTCCCGCATCAGCGGCAGCGCTTCGCGCGTGACGAGATACATGCCGACGAGATTGGTGTCGAGCGTCCGCCGCCAGCGCGCGATGTCGGAGCCCGCGAGCGGCTCGCCGCCGCCGGCCCCCGCGTTGTTGACGAGGACGTCGAGACGGCCGGCCTCGGCGGCGAGCGTCCGAACGGCCCCTGCCACAGACGCCGCGCGCGTGACGTCCATCTCGAGCGCGAGCGCGCGGCCGCCGAGGCTCTCGAGATCGGCCGCGGCGGACTCGAGCGGGCTCCGGGTGCGACCCGCCACCGCGACGCACGTGCCCGGTCCGCCCAGGGCGCGCGCAATCGCACGCCCGATCCCCCGCCCGCCGCCCGTGACGAGCGCGACGCGCATCAATCGTGATCCTTGGCGTGGAAGCGGGAGTACTCCTCGAGATAGGTGAGCGACTGCATCGACGCCATCCGATCCAGGAACAGGATGCCGTCCACGTGGTCCGTCTCGTGCTGTACCACGCGCGCCGGAAAGCCCTTCAGGCTCAGCTCGATCGGCCGGCCGTCGCGGTCGAGCGCATCGAGCGTGATGTCGGTGACGCGCGGCACCAGGCCGCGGAAGTCAGGGATGCTGAGGCACCCCTCCCAGCCCTCCTCCTTCGACGCCGTCTGCGGCGTGATGTCCGGGTTGATCACCACCGTGGCCGGTGTCTTCCCGTCCGGCTCCTCGGCCAGCAGCGCCACGAACAGCCGCAGGCCCACGTGCACCTGCGGCCCCGCCAGTCCCACCCCGTTGTACTCGTGCATCGTCTCGATCATGTCGTCGATGAGCTTCTGCACGAGCGGATTGCGGAGATCGGCCTTGTCGAGCGGACGTGCGCGCTGACGCAGCACCGGGTGCCCCATGCGCGCGACTTTCAAGATCGACATGAAAGATGATTATATGGGCCTCGGCGATGCATCCGCACGACCATAGCGCGGCGTTTCGCTTCTGCCCGGTCTGCGGCGGGCCGCTCGAGCCGCGGCTCTTGAGGCACGGCGACCCGTCGCGGCTCGTGTGCGTCACGTGCGGCTTCGTCTTCTACCTCGACCCGAAGCTCGCCGTCGGCACCATCATCCAGGACGACCGCCGCCGCGTCGTCCTCGTGAAGCGTGCCATCGAGCCCGGCTACGGCAAGTGGGTCTTCCCGGGCGGGTACGTCGACCGCGGCGAGGAAATTCGGGTGGCCGCCGTTCGCGAGGCGCGCGAGGAGACCGGCCTCGAGGTCCGCATCGATCGCCTGATCAACATCTACTCCTACACCGGCCGCACGCCGGTGATCATCGTCTATGCCGCCACGGCGATCGGCGGCTGTCTCGGGTGCGACGACGAGGGGCTCGACGTGAGCTTCTTCGAGCCGTCGGAGATTCCCTGGGACGAGCTGGCGTTCCGCAGCACGCAGGAGGCGCTGCGGGAGTTTCTCGGCGGCCCGTAAAGGGCCGCCCTACGTACGGCAGACTACCTCACGCGACGGTAATCTCTTGAGCCAGGTAGACGTCCTGGATGGCGCCAAGCAGCCCCACGCCCTCCTTCATCGGGCGCTGGAACGCCTTGCGGCCCGAAATCAGCCCCATGCCGCCTGCGCGCTTGTTGATCACCGCGGTCTTCACGGCTTCCTTCAGGTCGCTCTCGCCGGACGAGGCGCCGCCGGAGTTGATCAGGCCCGCCCGTCCCATGTAGCAGTTGGCCACCTGGTAGCGCGTCATGTCGATCGGGTTGTCGCTGGTGAGCTGAGAATAGACCGCCTTGTGCGTCTTCCCGAAGTTGAGCGCGGTGTAGCCGCCGTTGGTCTCCGGCAGCTTCTGCTTGATGATGTCGGCCTCGATCGTCACGCCGAGGTGGTTGGCCTGGCCGGTCAGGTCGGCCGCGACGTGGTAGTCGGCCTCCTTCGTCTTGAACGCGGCGTTCCGGAGGTAGCACCAGAGCACGGTGAACATGCCCAGCTCGTGCGCGTGCTGGAACATCTCCGTGATCTCCTGGAGCTGCCGCTTCGACTCCTCCGATCCGAAATAGATCGTCGCGCCCACGCCCATCGCGCCCATGTCGAATCCCTGTCTGACGTTCGCGAAGCGGATCTGGTCGTAGGTGTTCGGGTACGAGATGAACTCGTTGTGATTGAACTTCAGGATGAACGGAATCCTGTGCGCGTACCTGCGCGCCACCGACCCGAGGACGCCCAGCGTGGAGGCCACCGCATTGCAGCCGCCCTCGATCGCGAGCTTGACGATGTTCTCGGGGTCGAAGTAGGCGGGATTGGGCGCGAAGGAGGCGCCGGCCGAGTGCTCGATGCCCTGGTCGACGGGAAGGATGGACACATACCCCGTGCCCGCCAGGCGTCCGCTGCCAAGCAGCGCCTGGAGGCTCGTCAGGACCCGCGGCGGCCGGTCGGAAGGCGCCAGCACGCGGTCGACGAAATCCGGCCCGGGCAGATGCAGGCTTTCCCGCGGGATCGTCCGGCACTGATACGAGAGGAGGCCCGCGTCCTCACCGAGGATCGCCTCGATGCCGCCGAGCCCGGACACGCCCCGTTCAATCGCGCCTACTGAAGCCACTGTGCACCTCGGCTCTCGATCCTACCATCGGGAATTGGAAGTCTTCCACGGCCGCTTCGCCGACCGCCCGCTCCACCAGCTCATCGATGGGCAGCGCGCGCTCGGCCGCCTCGATCGACGCCACCCTCGCGCGCGTCAGCGGGTTGCGGGGCGTGAACAAGGTACAGCAGTCCTGGTCGGCAATGATCGAGATTGGATACGTCCCGATCCTCATGGCCTCCGCCGTGATCTCGTCCTTGTCCATGCCAATCAACGGCCGAAACACGGGGAGCGTGGCGACGGCGCCCACCACGGCCAGGTTCTCCAGCGTCTGCGAGGCGACCTGCCCGACCGCGTCACCGGTCACCAGCGCCTGGGTGCCGCGCGCGCGGGCGATGCGCTCCGCGATGCGCAGCATCAGGCGCCGGTAGATCACGACGCGCATCGGGGCGGGCACGGTCAGGACGACGCGCTGCTGGATGTCCCCGAATGCGACGAGGTACAGGCGCGACCGCTGCTGCCACCGCGTCAGCAGCGTCACCAGCTCGCGCGCCTTCTCCTGCGACGCGCGCGACAGGATGGGATAGCTGTGGAAGTGGATGAACGTCACGATGCAGCCGCGCTTCATCATCCGATGTGCCGCCACGGGGGAGTCGATGCCGCCCGAGAGCAGGCAGGCCACGCGCCCAGCCGTCCCCGTCGGCAGGCCGCCGGGCCCTCGTTCCTTTCCGAAGAAGTAGAACGCCTCGCTGGTGAGCAGCTCGACGTGGACGACGAGCTCGGGCTGCTCGAGGTCCACGCGCCAGCCGCGCGCGCTCTTGATGCGACCGCCAATCTCGCGCTCCACCTGCGGCGACGTCAGCGGAAACCGCTTGTCGGCGCGGCGGGCGGACACCCTGAAGCTCGAGCAGGTGCGGTCCTCGAGGTCGCGCAGGATGGCCGCCGCGACGGCGTCGAGATCGAGGGGCGCCCGTGCGGCATAGGAAAAGTTCGCCACCCCAAACGTCCGCCGGACGCGGTCGCCCACCTCCTCGCGCGTGGCCTCGGGACCCAGCACGATCTCGATGCGCCCCATCAGCGGACGCACGGCGCGCACGTCGAGGTCTGCCACGGCGTGGCGCAGGTTGCGGACGAGCCGCCCCAGGAACCAGGGGCGGTTCTTCCCCTTCAACGCGATCTCCTGATAATGGACGACGATCGACGTCATGGGAGCGCGGCCTCGGCGGCGGCATGGCCGCTGAGGACCGCCCCCTCGATGGTAGCGGGCAGGCCCGTCTCGATCCAGTCGCCAGCCAGCAGCAAACCGGGAATGGCCGTCCGCGTCGCCGGCCGCGCGGGTTGATCCGGCGCCACCGAGAACGTGGCCCGCTTCTCGCGCACGACGACCGCCCGGCGCAGCACCGCCGAGCGGACCTCCGGCAGCGCGGCGCGCAGCTCGTCGAGGGCCAGGTCGACGAGCTCCTGATTGCCCCGCGCGACGACCACCTCGGCGCCGCTGGAAATCAAGGACAGGTGAGAGGCCTGTCCACCGAAGACGCTTCTCTTGTCGAACACCCACTGCAGCGTCCGACCGGGCAGCCCGAGGACGCTCAGCGGCGTCACGATCCGATCGAACCAGAGGTTGACCGTCACGATGGGCGAGGCTGCGGTGCGGGCGGCCGCGTCGAGCACCGCGGTGAGCTCGGCGGGCGGCGGCTCGAACGCCTCGGAGAGCGCGTACCACGGAACGGCGCAGATGACCGCACGCGCACGGAGCGTCTCGCCGCGCACTCTGACGTGCGGCCACGAGATTCGCGCGGGCGCGTTGACCCGTAGCTCGCCGCCTCGCGACTCGATGAACGCGCGAGCCGGCCGCGCAAACACCTCGTCGAGTGGCTTGACCGGCAGCGCCAGGGCGGCGTCGCGCGGGCGCCCGCCGAGCATCCTGCTCAGCACGGGGACGAGAGCTCCGGCCGCGGCGACGTCGATCGCCTGGTTGAGCGCCGCCACGGCGAGCGGCTCCCAGAGCAGCTCGATGAGCCTGCGCGGCTGGCCGTGGCGCTCCAGCCATTGCCGCACGGTCTCGCGCCCATCGTCCGCGCAGGCTAAAGCCTGCGCTCTACGGGTGGCCGGGTGTAGCGCGGGGGCTTTAGCCCCCGCGATGGCCCGCCGCATGCGGAGGATGGCCAGCCGGTCGTGCCAGCCGAGGGCCTTCCAGGCGAACACGCCGGCGAGCAGATGCCACGGCGGCGGCAGCGGCGGGCAGACCAGCCGCGACGCGCGGCCTCCGCGGTCGATCATGTCAACGGCCAGCCGCGGCTGCACCCGGACGTGCGCCTCCGCGCCGATCCGCCGCAGGAAGCGGAAGGTCTCGTGATAACAGCCGAAGAGCACGTGCTGGCCGTTGTCGACACGCTCGCCCGTGGCGGGATCGGTGAAGGCGGTGACGCGGCCGCCGAGCGTCGGCCTGGCCTCGAGCACGAGCACGCGGGCGCCGCGCTCGGCCAGCGCCGACGCGGCGCTCAGGCCCGCTACGCCCGCGCCGATCGCGATCGCGTCAAAGGCCACCCTAGCTCGGTGCCTCGGTGCCTCGGTGTTTCGTCGGGGCAGACCATAACGTTCGCGCCCAGATCCGGAGCGCGATGGCCGCGCGGTACGGCCGCGGCACGCGGATCCGGCGGCGGAAGACGTCGTAGCCGGCCCGCTCGATGCGCTGCAGGACGGCGAAATAGATGCCCCCCATGATCTCGGCGGCCACGACGCGCGGCGCGTCCGCCGCGGGCAGTTCCGCCGCCGCGCGGCGGTAGTACCCGCGCGCGCGCTGGCACTCGAAGCGCAGCAGGTCGCGCACCGGAGGCGTCAGCCGCCCTGCTTCCAGGGCCGCCTCGGTTACGCCAAACCGCTCGAGATCCTCGAGCGGGAGGTACACGCGGCCTCGCCGCAGGTCGACCGCCACGTCGCGAATGATGTTCGTGAGCTGAAGGGCGATGCCAAGGTTCACCGCATACGCCCGCGTCCGAAGATCCTGGTACCCGAAGATCTCCACGCAAATGAGCCCGACCATCGACGCGACGTGACGGCAGTATGCCTCCAGCTCCTCGAACGTCGCGTACCGCACGCGATCCAGGTCCATCGCCACCCCGTCGATGAGCGACTCGAACGGCTGGCGCGGAAGGTGGAACTCCGCAATGAACGGCCGCAGCGCGCGTCCCTGCGGCGTCGAAGGCTCGCCGTCGGGGCCATAGCAGGCTGCCAGCTCCGCGCGCCACATCCCCAACTGCTGCGCGGCCCGGGTGCAGGCCTCACTCGTGAGCCGGGCTTCGGGCATGACCTCGTCCACGGCATCGTCCACCGCGCGGCAGAAGTCCCAGACCGCGATGATCGCGCGGCGCTTGCGGGGTGGCAGCACCAGGAACGAGTAGTAGAAGCTGGTGTCGCGGCTCATGGCCACGTCAGCATGCGCCACGCGATCCACGGCGCATCCGCGACGCCCAGCGTCGGCCGCCGCCGGACCACGTCGAATTCGATGCGCTCGAGGCGAGCGAGGATGCGAACGCCGCCGAGCCATGTCGCGCGCAGCTCGTACCGCAGGCGTCCGTGGACGGCATCGCACAAGGGCGCGCCCGCATCGAACCGCGCGCGCGTGCGACGCGCGGCCACTGCCAGTGCCCGCTGCCAGGCTGGGGTGACGCGGCCGGCCGCCAGGTCCTCGTCGCGCGCGTCCAGCCCCTGTCGAACCTCCTCTGGCAGATACACACGCCCGCGAGTGAAATCCACATGCAGGTCCTGCCAGAAGTTCGTCAGCTGGAGGGCGGTGCAGATGGCGTCCGACCAGGCGTCGAGACGCTCGTCGCGGTAGCCCGCGATCCGGAGCACCAGCCGGCCGATCGGGTTGGCCGACCGCCGGCAGTAGTCGAGCACAGCCTCCCACGTCGGGTAGCGCGTGACGGTGACGTCCTGTTGGAACGCGCTCAGCAGATCCTCGAAGAGCGGCACGGGAAGCGAGCGCGCCCGGATGCTCGCGCCGAGCGCCAGGAAGATCGCCACAGTATGGGGCGGCTCACCGGGCTGCGCCGGCGGGCCCGGATCGGCAGACGACGCCGCCTGACACAGGCGGCGCCGCCATCCGTCGAGCAGCGCGCGCCGCTGGTCGGCCAGACGGTCGCCTTCGTCGGCAAAGTCGTCGGCCGCGCGCGCGAACGCGTACACGGCGGCCACATGGCGCCGCATCGCCTGGGGCAGCAGGATCGACGCCACCGGAAAGTTCTCGTAGTGTGACCTCGCCCCTACCATTCGGTCTCGGGCGCGTGTCCGCGATGGTTGGCGGCGCGCGCCATCACGAACAGCAGATCGGACAGGCGATTCAGATAGACGAGCAGCATCGGCTCCACGGCACCAGGGCCGAGACCGATGACACGCCGCTCGGCGCGTCGGCACACCGTGCGCGCCAGGTGCAGCAGGGCGCCCGCCGGTGAGCCGCCAGGCAGGATGAAGCGCCGCAGCGGCGGCAGCTCGGCTTCGAGCCGGTCGATGGTCTGCTCCAGCCGCTCGACGTCGGCTGACGTGACCGCGGCCTTCTCCACGCGATCCGCAATCCGAGACGAGGGATCCGCGAGTCGCGCGCCCAGCGCGAACAGGTCTCTCTGAATCGACTCGACGACCGAGGCGAGATCGGCGTGGAGGCTGGCGGCACGGGCGGCGCCCAGGCAGGCGTTCAGCTCATCCACCTCGCCGTACGCGTCGACGCGAGGGTCCGCCTTGGAGACCCGCGTGTTGTCGAAGAGCGAGGTCTCACCGGCATCGCCTGTCTTTGTATAGATCTTCATGCGCGCTGACGCGCAGGCTGAAGCCTGCGCTCTACATCACTCTCCATAGCGGCGGCGGGATCCCCATCGCCTGTCGCGCGGCGGCTTCAGCCGCCGCGGCTTTAGTATAGATGTGGATGTCTGTTCCTCCCCTGCCTTCTCCGGCCGCCCGCCGCCGCTTCCGCCGCCTCCTGCTTGCCTGGTACGGCGCCCACGGGCGCGACCTCCCGTGGCGCCGGACCGACGATCCGTACCACATCCTGGTCTCGGAGGTAATGCTGCAGCAGACACAGGTCGATCGCGTGCTGCCCAAATACCACGAGTGGCTGGAGGAGTACCCGTCGCTCGAGGCGCTCGCCTCCGCCAGCGAAGCCGAGGTGGCCGAGCGCTGGCGGCCGCTCGGCTACAACATCCGCCCCCGCCGCCTGCACGCCATCGCGCGCGAGGCGGTGACGCGGTACGGCGGGCAGCTCCCCTCCGACGAGGAGACGCTGCTGTCGTTCAAGGGCATCGGCGCCTATACGGCCGGCGCCATTCGCAGCTTTGCCTTTCGGGAGCGCGCCGCCATCCTCGACACCAACGTCGCGCGGGTGCTGTTCCGCGTCTTCGTCGGCCGGGGTGAGGCGAAGGCGCATGCCACCCGCCGGCAGCTCTGGACCATCTCCGGGGCGCTCGTGCCGCGCAAGCACGTCTTCGACTTCAACCAGGCGCTCATGGACTTCGGCGCGCTCGTCTGCGTCGCACGCAAACCGAAATGCCTCGTCTGTCCGATGACGAAAATGTGCCGATCGTATCCGCCGCCGGCTCGGCCGTAGGGCTCGGCGCCCGCCGTGCCCGGTCCTGCACAACAGTTTCGGCAGCTGAGCTTCAAACATCTCCGCCGCGTGCTAGCGTGAAATCCCCTCCCACGCACCCGATCTTGCAATCGGGTGGCTTGCCAGGATGAATCACGGGACGCCAGCACCGCAGACGACGACTACGCCCCGGCCCCCCAGCCCGCGCGTGAGCGACCTCCGCCACGTGCGCCTGCTCGTCGTCGACGACGATCCGCAGGCGCTCGCGCTCGTCGAGATGGCGCTCGTCGACGCGCACTTCGAGCGGCAGATCGAAGTGATTCCCACGGCGGCGGCCGGCCTCGAGCGGATCAAGGCCAACCATCACGACGTCTATCTGGTCGATCACCGGCTGCCCGACGGCACGGGCATCACGCTGATTCACGACGCCAAGGCGGCAGGCATCGACAAGCCGTTCATCCTCATCACCGGCTACGGCAGCGGCGCCCTGGACGAGGCGGCGCTGCGCGAGGGTGCCGCCGACTACGTGGAGAAGCACCTGCTCGGCGCCCAGCTCGAACGCTCGATCCGGTACGCGCTGCGCGACTGGCAGGCCAGCCGCGCGCTGAAGGAGGGTGACGAGCGGCTCGACCCCTCGGACCCCACCTCGCGCGACGCGCGTGAGATCCGAAGGGCCGCGGATCGCGCCACCGCGCTCACGCAGCAGCTCCTTGCCTTCAGCCGCAAGCAGTTCCTCGACGCCACCGTCCTCGACGTGAACGAAGCGGTGTTGGGGCTCATCCAGATGCTCCCGCGCGTGATCGGCGAGCACATCGAGACGACGACGAGGCTATCCGCGGATCTGCGGCCCGTCTGGGCGGACGCGAGCCAGATGGACCAGGTCCTCATCAACCTGGCGCTCAACGCGCGCGACGCCATGGCCGGCGGCGGGCGGCTCACGATCGAGACCGCGAACGTCGACCTGGACGAGGACCGGCTCCGGGCCGAGGCGCTCGCGCTGCCGCCCGGACGCTACGTCATGCTCTCGGTGTCCGACACGGGAACGGGCATGGACGAAGCCACCCGTGCACGCGCCTTCGAGCCGTTCTTCACCACCAAGCCGAAGGGCAAGGGGACGGGTCTCGGACTCGCCACCGTCTACGGCATCGTCGATCAGAGCGGCGGCGGCATCGCGCTGGACACCGAACCTGGGCGCGGCACGGCGGTGCGCCTCTATCTCCCCGTGACGTCGGCCGTCGCCGCCCGACTCGGGCCTCCCGAGTCGCAGCCCCTGGTGGACGGAGGCGGCACGGAGACGATCCTCCTCGTCGAGGATCACGATTCGGTGCGCGAGGTCACCGCGCAGGCTCTGCGGAGACGAGGTTACACTGTGTACGAAGCCCGAAACGCCGAGGAGGCGATCGAGTGGTCGTCGCACTCACCGGTCAGGCCCGACCTGCTCCTCACCGACGTCGTGATGCCCGGTCTGAGCGGGCCGAACCTCGCCGCGCGCCTCGTGCAGCAGAAGCCGGGCATTCGGGTGCTCTACATGTCCGGCTACACTGACGACGCCACGGCCGTCCACGGAAGCTTCTGGGGCGGCGTGCCGCTTCTGCCGAAGCCCTTCACGCCCGCCCGGCTCGCCGAGCGCGTGCGGCTGGCGCTCGACACCCCCGTCCGCCGCGTGTGATCACCGTCGTCGCGGCCGTCATCGAGGAGCACGATCGGTTCCTGCTGACTCGTCGCGTGGCCGGTGCGCACCTGGCCGGCCTGTGGGAGTTTCCCGGTGGGAAGATTGATCCAGATGAGACGCACGAAGCGGCGCTCAGGCGCGAGCTGCGGGAGGAGCTGGACGTCGACATCGACGTGGGCGAGCTCGTGCTCCACACACGGCATGCGTACCCGGACGCTACCGTGGTGTTGTACTTCTACCGCTGCAGGCTGATGGGAACGCCGCGGCCGCAGCTCGGGCAGCAGATGCAATGGGTGCCGCGCGCGGAGCTGACATCGCTCGGGCTGCCGCCGGCTGACGGCGAATTGGTCGAATTGCTCAGCAGGCGGACCTGACGGTCCGCCTCTACGATCGAGGGGGCCGCTCTTCGACGACGGCCGCGATGCGGCCGGCGGGACTCTGGATCTCGACCTGGGTGCCGGGCGCCGTGAAGTCGCGGTGCACGTAGCCCAGCGCGATCGATCCCGCACGGAGGGAGGCGGCAGCGCTCGTGACGGTGCCGATCTCGCGGCCTGCTGCCTGGATCTTCGCGCCACGCTCGGGGACGCCTCCCTCCAGCCGCAGCGTCACCAGCTTTCTCACCACGCGGCCGTGCCCGCGGTGGAGGACGCGGACGATCACTTCCTGCCCCACGTAGCATCCCTTGGTGAACGAGATGGCACGGTCCTCGATGCCAGCTTCGAGCGGGATCGTGTCGTCGGTCATATCGATGCCGAAGATGGGATAGCCCGCCTCGATACGCGCAGCCTCCATCGCGGCTGGCTCGACCACGGCCGCGCCAGCCTGTTCCAGCGCCCGTCGCAGCGCCTCCTCACGGGCGGGCTCCACGTAGACGCAGAAGCCAGGCACGCCGAGCTGATCGACCCTGGCGGCCACGGCGGGAGCGCCATCGAATTCGACACGCGCGTTCGTGTAATCCCGCCACTCCCGCAAACCGTGCGCGCCGCGCAGCACTCCCTCGAGCGTCGAGGCTGCGGCGGGGCCGTGGATCCAGACCGACCGGAGTGTGTCGGAGAGGTCGGCAAGCTGCACGTCCTCGCTGAAGAGGAACTGCTCGAGCCGCTCGAACGTGGCGCGGGCTCGATCGGCGGGGACGTCGAGCAGGATCATGTCGCCTGATTCGAAGACGTGCAGATCGGTCAGCATGCGGCCCTGCGGCGTCAGCCACGCCGCGTAACAGCCGGTACCCGCCGTCAGCGCCGGGATGTCGTTGGTGAGCAGCCCCTGCAGATAGCTGGAGCGGTCTTTCCCCGCCACGCCGATGGCACGGCGCGGCGCAACGGCGCCGATGGCGGCGTGATCCGTGATGGCTTCGTACCCGACCATGATCGTCAGCAGGCCTCTGGCCGACCTCAGGGTCGGCCCCTACAACGTGGAGGTTGACACCTGATACGATTCAGGTGAATGCACGCTCGCTATTCTATCTGGACGCTGGCACTGGTCCTGGCGGTCCCGATGGCCGCGCGGGAGCAGGCCGCCGTGCCGCGGCAAGCCGGCTACACCGTGTTTCTCCGGGGCACGCCCGTCGGCCGCGAAGACGTCACGGTGGTCCAGGACGCCAGCGGCATCACGATCACCGGCCGGGGCCGGCTCTCCGCGCCGCTGAACGTGCTCACGCGCCGCGTCGAGGTGAAATATCGCCCCGACTGGACACCCGAGTTCCTGACCGTCGACGCCAGCGTCGAAGGCGGCGACACCACGCTCAAGACGAGCTTCCTCGACGAGACCGCACTCGCGGAGGGCACGGTGGGCGGCCAGCGGCTCGCGCACACCGACGTCGTCTCGCGCCAGCCCTTCGTCCTGCCGAACGCGTTCTTCGGCTCGTACGAGGCCATCGCGCGGCGCCTGAGCGCGGCGGAAGCGGGATCCGAGTATCGCGTCTACGTCGGCCCGCGTCTCCCCGAGTTGACGTTCAGGCTGAGCAGCGTGTCCACCGAGCGGATGCAGACGGGCACCTCGACGTTCAACGTCCGCCGGTACGTGCTCGTGTTTGCCGGCGCGGGCGGCGTGATCCCGGTCAACCTCTACGCCGACGAGCAGGGGACGCTCCTGCGCGTGAACGTGCCCTCGCAGGCGCTCGACGTGGTGCGCGACGATCTCGCGGCGTCCACTGCGCGCACGCTCGTCTACGCGAACCCGGGCGACGAGGCGGTGACCATTCCCGCCGCGGGCTTCAATCTCGGCGCCACGCTCACCCGACCGCGCAACGCGCCGGACGCCGCGCGGCTGCCGGTCGTCATCCTCGTCGGCGGGGCCGCGTCCGGCGACCGTGACGGGGTCGTCGCTGGCGTCCCGATTCTCGGCCAGATCGCGGGCACGCTCGCCGACGGCGGCTTCCTGGCTCTGCGCTACGACAAGCGCGGGTACGGGCAGAGCGGGGGCCGCGCCGAATCGGCCACGGTCGGCGACTTCGCCGACGACACGCGCGCCGTCGTCCGGTGGCTGCGCAATCGGCGCGACGTCGACGGCGACCGCCTCGCCGTGCTCGGCCACCACGAAGGCGCCTGGGTGGCGCTGCTCGCCGCGTCGCGCGAGCGGCGCATCACCGCGGTCGTGAGCATCGCCGCCCCGTCCACGACGGGAGCCCGGTGGGTGCTCGAACAGCAGCGCCAGACCCTCGAGGCCATGAAAGCCGCCCCCGACGATCGCGAGGCCAAAGTGGAGCTGCAGAACCGGATCAATGCGGCGGTCCTGACGGGACGCGGCTGGGATGGGATCGCCCCCGAGATCCGGCGCCAGGCCGACACGCCCTGGTTTCAGAGCCTGCTGGCGTTCGATCCGGCGAAGGTCATCGAGGACGTCCGGCAGCCGCTCCTGTTCGTGCACGGGCAGCTCGACCGCGAGGTGCCCGTCGCCCACGTCGATCGGATTGCGACGCTCGCCCGCGAGGAGAGCGACTCCAGGTCGGTCACCGTGCTCAGCGTGCGCGGCGTCAATCACCTCCTCGTCCCCGCCGTGACCGGCGAGATCACGGAGTACGCCACGCTCCAGGATCGCGCGGTGAGCGGCGACGTGACGAGCGCCGTCAGCGAATGGCTCACCAGGACGTTCGCGGCCATCCGATAAAAGGGGCGTAGGGCGCGGCTTTACGCCGCGCCGGGCGGGCCGTGAAGGCCCGCCCTACGTGGAGAACGAAATGCCGATACGCGTTCCCGAGCTCAAAGACCGCAAGCGGCGCGGCGAGAAGATCGTCGTCCTGACGGCGTACGACGCGACGATGGCGCGGCTGCTCGACCGGGCGGGCGTCGACGTCCTGCTGGTCGGCGACTCACTGGGCATGGTCGTGCTCGGCTACGGGAGCACCGTGCCCGTGACGCTCGAGGAGATGATCCACCACACGCGCGCCGTGAGCCGCGGCGCCGAGCGCGCGCTCGTCGTGGCCGACATGCCGTTTCTGACCTACCAGGTCAGCCCCGCCGAAGCCGTACGGAACGCCGGCCGGCTGCTCAAGGATGGCGGCGCTGCCGCCGTGAAGCTGGAGGGTGGCCGCGCCGTGGTGGATGTCGTCAAGCGTCTCGTCGACGTCGGCATCCCCGTCATGGGACATCTCGGGCTGCTTCCCCAGTCGATCCACAAGATGGGAGGGTACGTCCGTCAGGCCAAGCGGCCGGAGGAGGCGGCGGTGCTGCTCGAGGACGCGGTCGCGCTCGAGGAGGCCGGGGCGTTTGCCGTGGTGCTCGAGGCGGTGCCCGCCGGCGTGGCGCGTGCGGTCACCGCTGGCATCGGTATTCCGACGATCGGCATCGGCGCCGGCCCCGACTGCGACGGCCAGGTGCTCGTCAGCTACGACATGCTGGGCCTGTTCGACGGCTTCGTGCCGCCCTTCGTCAAGCAATACGCGCACCTGGCGGACACGATCACCGCCGCCGCTCAGGCCTACGTCGAGGACGTGCGCGCGGGCCGGTACCCCGAGGCGCCCGCAAAAGCTCCCGCCACGACCTGACATGACCACGGAGCTGCTCGAGTCGATCGCGCAGCTGCGCGGCCGAATCGCAGACGCGCGCCGCGCGGGTCGGTCCGTCGGTCTGGTGCCCACCATGGGGGCGCTGCATGCCGGGCACGCGCGCCTCATGGAACAGGCACGTGCCGAGTGCCAGCTCGCCGTCGTCAGCATCTTCGTCAATCCGCTGCAGTTCGATCGCCAGGACGATCTCGACCGCTACCCGCGCACGCTCGAGGCCGACCTGGACGTGTGCGCGCGGCTCGCCGTGGACGTGGTCTTTGCACCCGCAGCCGCCGAGATGTACCCGCAGCCGCCGACGTGCGGCATCGAGGTCGGCCGCGTGGCGGAACACCTGTGCGGCCGATTCCGCCCCGGACACTTTCGGGGCGTGGCCACGGTCGTCATGAAGCTCTTTCAGATCGTGCAGCCCGACCGCGCCTATTTCGGCGAGAAGGATGCGCAGCAGCTGGCCGTCATCAGGCATCTGGTCAGGGATCTCAACGTGCCGGTGCGCATCGAGGCGGTGCCTACCGTTCGTGAGGCCGACGGCCTGGCGTTGAGCTCGCGGAACCAGCGCCTGAATGCGGAAGAGCGGGAGCTGGCGCTGGTGCTCTATCAATCGCTGTGCGAAGCCAGACGCCAGATGGCCTCCGGCGTGAGGGATGCGGCGAACGTGACGGGGGCGGCGCGGGCCCGGATTCCCCTCGACGACCGGCTCCGGCTAGAGTACCTGGAAGTCGTCGACCCCGAGGACATGCAGCCGGTCGAGCGCATCGACGGGCCGGTGCTCGTGGCCGGCGCGCTGTGGGTCGGGTCCACGCGGCTGATCGACAACCTGCTCTGCAGTCCACCGGCAGGTAGGGGCGACGCATGCGTCGCCCCTACAGAAGAAGGTCGTGATGAAGAGACTGTCACTGGGGCTCGGAGCGCTGACCGTGGCACTCCAGACCATGAGCGCAGGCGCCGACCTTCAGGTCGCCCCTGACGTGACCGTGCGCCACAAAGGCCTCACCGAAGTCGAGGGCCTCAGGGTCGGCCAATACACGCTGACGGAGCGGCCGACCGGCTGTACGGTCGTCCTCGTCGACGGCGTCGGCGCGGCGGGCGGCGTCTCCCAACGCGGCGCCGCGCCTGGCACTCGCGAGACGGACCTGCTCGATCCCCTGAATCTCGTCGACAGGGTGAACGCGATCGTCCTGGCGGGAGGGAGCGCCTACGGCCTCGACGCCGCGCAGGGGGTGGTCAAGTACCTCGAGGAGCGGAAGATCGGCTGGAACGTCGGCGCGGCGGGCGTCGTCCCCATCGTGCCCGCCGCCATCCTGATCGATCTCTGGTTCGGCGGAGATCCGACGGTTCGTCCCACGGCCGACTGCGGGTATCGGGCCGCGCTGGCGGCCAGCGACGAAGCGGTGCAGGAAGGCAATGTCGGCGCGGGCGCGGGCGCCACGCTTGGGAAGGTCGCGGGCCGCGATCGCTCGATGAAGGGCGGCCTTGGCTCGGCCGCCATACGGCTGCCCAACGGCCTCGTCGTCGGCGCGCTCGTCGCGGTCAACGCCATTGGCGACGTCATCGATCCCGCCACGGGCAGCGTGGTGGCGGGGGTGCGTACGGCGGACGGCAAGCGGCTGGCGGATGCCCGCACGCTGCTTCGCGATGGAAGCCTGCTCCGCGCCGTTCAGCCTCGGGCGGGGGAGAACACCACCATCGCCGTGGTGGCCACCAACGCCAGGCTCACCAAGGTGGAGGCCAACCGCATGGCCCTGATGGCCGACGACGGGCTGGCGCGGGCGATCACCCCGTCGCACACGATAGGCGACGGAGACACCGTGTTTGCGCTCGCGACCGGCCGCTGGACCGGCGAGGCCGATGCCAGCATCATCGGCGCGCTGGCCGCGGATGTGCTGGCGGAGGCCATCGTGCGCGCGGCGGCGCGCGCCGAGAGTCTTGGCGGGCTCCCCTCCGCCCGCGAGCTCGGCACCGTGCCCGCGCGGTTACAGTAGCGCGGCCCGCCTCGCGGGCGCCGAAGTGACGTCCTGACCATCCACCTCGTCTTCCTGATCGTTTACTCCGCGGTCATCGTCGGCCTGGGCCTCTGGACCGCGCGCCTCGTCCGCGGCAGCGGCGACTTCTTCGTGGCCGGGCGCCGGCTGGGCCCGGGCCTGATCTTCACGTCGATGATTGCCGCCAACATCGGCGCCGGTTCGACGGTGGGCGCGGCCGGCCTGGCGTATCGCGACGGGGCCAGCGCCTGGTGGTGGGTCGGCTCTGCGGCGCTCGGCTCGCTGGTGTTCGCGTTCTGGGTGGCACCGCGGCTCTGGCGTCTCGCCAAGCAGCACGATTTCTACACGACCGGGGATTACCTTGAATTCCGGTACGGTCGGAGCGTCCGCGCTGCCGCCACGCTCATGGTCGGCATGGGCACGCTCGCGCTGCTGGCCGGCCAGCTCATCGCGGGCGCCGCCATCCTGAACGTGTTGACGGGAATGCCGCGCTGGGCGGGCGCCCTCATCGGGGGCGGCATCATGACGATCTACTTCACGGCAGGAGGCCTGCAGGGGTCGGTGCGGGTCAACACGCTGCAGCTCGTCGTGATGCTGGCGGGGTTTGGCCTGGCGCTGCCCGCGGCGCTCGCCACGGTCGGCGGGGTCGAGGGCATCGCCGGCTCCGCGGTGCCGCCGTGGTTCGACGATCTCACCTATTCATCGGGACCGGGGTCGGGCTGGACGCTGCTGGCGCTCACGGGACCCGCGTTCATCGTCTCGCCGGGGCTCATCCAGAAGTCGTGGGGCGCGCGGAGCGAGCGCGCGCTGCGGCGCGGCGTCGCGCTCAACGCGCTCGTCCTCGCCGTGTTCGCGTTCATGCCCGTCATGCTCGGCATGGTAGCACGCGCGGCGATTCCCGGAATCGAGGACCCGAACGCGGTGCTGCCAACCGTGCTGCGGCAGCAGCTCCCTGCCTGGCTCGGCGCTCTGGCGCTGGCGGCCGTCTTCTCCACGGAGGTCGACACCTGCGACGCCATCCTCTTCATGATCTCCACATCGGCGTCCAACGACGTCTACAAGCGCTTCCTGAACCCGGGGGCGACCGACGCGCGGCTGCTGCAGGTGGCGCGGGCCACGGCCGTCGCTGGCGGCGCAATCGGCGTGGCGCTGGCCATCGTGCTCCAGACCGTGATCGGCGCGCTCACGATCTTCTATTCGCTGCTGGTGGTGACGCTGTTCGTACCCGTGCTGGGCGGGCTCTATACCCGGGGCCCGCGGTCGCCCGCGGCGCTGGCCGCGATCGGCGCGGGCGTGCTGACCATGTTCGCGGTACGCAACGGCCTGTTCGGTGAGTACCCCTGGCTCGACCCGACGCTGGCCGGGGTGGTTGCCGCGGCAGGGGCGTTTGCGGCCGTTGCCGCGGTGCGGGCGAACGTGAGAGTGTCTACGATCGAGCATTGAGATGAACACCTATCGGATTGCCGTGATCGCTGGAGACGGAATCGGCCGCGAGGTGATTCCAGCCGGGATGGAAGTGTTGACGATGGCCGCCTCGCAGGGAGGCTTCGCGTGCGAGTTCGCCGAGCTGCCCTGGGGCTGCGATTACTACCTCGCGCATGGGCGGATGCTGGACGCGGGCGGCATCGAGCAGGTGTTCGGCTACGACGCCATCTACCTGGGCGCCATCGGCGACCCGCGCGTGCCCGATCACATTTCCGCGCGCGAGCTGATCCTGCCGCTCCGCCAGCAGCTCCGCCAGTACGTGAACCTGCGCCCGATGCGCCTGCTGCCCGGCATCGTGTCGCCGCTGGCGGGCCGCTCGGCCGCGGACATCGACATGGTCTGCGTCCGTGAGAACTCCGAAGGAGAGTATCTGGGCCTCGGGGGCCGCGTTCACGCGGGCACGCCGGAGGAGACGGCCGTGCAGACCAGCGTCTTCACGCGGCGCGCGATCGAGCGCATCGCGCGCTACGGCTTCCGGCTGGCCCAGGGCCGCCCGCGGAAGCTGCTGGCCAGTGCCACGAAGTCGAACGCGCTTCCGCACACGCTGGTGCTGTGGGATGAAGTGGTGGCGGACGTGGCCAGGGAGTTTCCCGACGTCACCTTCCGCAAGTACCACGTGGATGCGCTGGCCGCGCGCATGATCACGCACCCCCAGACGCTGGACGTCGTCCTGGCCTCGAACCTCTTTGGCGACATCCTCACCGACATCGGCTCGGCCATCTCGGGCAGCCTGGGCGTGGCGCCCGGCGGCAACATCAACCCGGATCGCACGACGCCGTCGATGTTCGAGCCAATCCACGGTTCGGCGCCCGACATCGCGGGCAAGGGCATCGCCAACCCGATCGCGGCGATCTGGGCGGGGGCGATGATGCTGGATCACCTGGGCGAGCGCGCGGCCCACGACCGTATCCTGCGCGCCATCGAGCGCGTCGTCGGCGACGAGCGCGTGAGGACGCCCGATCTCGGCGGGCGGGCGACGACGCGGGAGATGACCGAGGCCGTGACGCAAGCGCTGGGCGCCTGAACCTACTGGCCGTTCTGGGACAGGTACTCGAGGAGATCGATCGCGGCGCGATTCGCGGCCAGCGCCGCTTTGATCGCCCCGTCGTGGGCCTGGCCGGCAGTGCCCATCGCATCATTGGCGGCACCCACCGCTCGGATCGCCCCGCTCATCCCTTCGATGGCGGCGCCCATTTCCTGTTGGGCTGCGACGAGCGCCTCATTGGCTGTCCGGAGGGCACGAAACGCCTCATCGTGGGCGTCGACGACGGCACGGATGTGACGCTGAATCTCAGGATTCATTGATCCTGCCAGCAGTCTACCACCCATGCGGACGCCAACAGCCATCTTGATATGGATCTCTCTTTGGGGCGCTCGAAGGCTCGGGCGTAGCACTTGCCGAGATGACGAGGCTTGGCCGCGGGCGATTAGATCGATCTGCAAAACACCTCGTTGGTGCGCCGCATTCCACCGGCTGGCGAGGCGACAGTACGTGGGTCCTGAGCCGCCTAGCCCCGAACGACGCCGCGCGTGCGCGAATCAGGAATCAGTGCGGCGTTGATCGTTACTGACGGCTAGGTTTCAGCCGCGGCGGCCCATTGTCGCGCCAGCCGCCGCCGGCTGCAAACCGTGTTGGCCTGCCCTGAGGCTCCGGTGCTCCCTTCGACTTGGTCGCGATCACCAGAGCGTGGGCTTGAGCACCATGAGGAACAGCGAGATTAGCGGCAATACGGTCGCGACGGTGCCCCAGAGATACCAGCGGTGTAAGCAGCGGAAGAAGGCCGGCGGAAGCGGCTCATCTGGCCCGACGGGCTCAGACAGCTTGATCATCCGATGCTGGTCGGGAATCAGCAGGCCCATCCAGATCAATCCAGCCAGGGCAAACAGAGCGAGGGCTGCCTGGATCCAAGGGGTGTGCGCGACGCCACCCCACTGACTGGCGAGCGGCAAGCCGGTGGCGAGCAGGAGGATCACGCCGGGGGCGGTAAAGAAGACGTCCAGCCAGTTCACCGCCTGAGCGCCGAACCGGAGGACCGCCGTGCTTCGGGTGCGCTCGGCGCTCACCATCCAGACGGCCGTAACAATGATGTTCCCCAGGAAGAGCACGGTGCCCGCGATGTGGAGCATCTTGTACCAGTTGTAAGGGAGGAAGAGGCGGTATTGGTGTCCCAAGACCAGCGGGATCAGGATGGACGCCTGGAGGGCGATCAGTCCAATGAGCCACTTGGTGCTGCGGTGCACGGCACCTCCGTTAGCTCGCTTCTGGATGATCGGCACTCGTTTCCTTCTACGTGGGCCTAACGGGGGCCTAACGGCAGGCTTCAGCCGCGGCGGCTCATGGTCGCACCAGCCGCCGTCGGCTGCAAGCCGTTAGCCCGCTGTATCATCTTCGTCGCGATCACGATTATCCGCGAATGACTCTCCGAGGTCGATCACGATACCAATACTCGGCTTGTCCGACGTCCCGCCTCGCAATTCAGCCGAACATGCGACCGGTGCCACATGCGCCACCTTCTTGAGACGCGTGTACCGGCCCCTTGCGAGATAGCCGATCGTCTCGCCGGCCTCATTGGCAATTCGAACAGCATTCTTGTCGTATGGGTTCTCGGGTTCGCCTTCAATTGTCACGCGAGCGCTCGGGGCCGTCGCCAGCATCAGTTTCAACGTGGTTTGGTAGTGAGATTCGCCCACGACGCCAATGAATCGAGGGTGATCGCTTGGCAGAGACTGTATCGATTCGCTGAGTGTTGTCGTTACTCGTGATTGTGGGGTTTGAGCGGTGTCATCGGAGGGGCTCCGCCTGACGACTCTCTCGGGCGGAATCGCGAAGTCAGCAGCGATTTGCTCAGGAGAGTCGAGACTCAGCGCCAATCGGAGGCGCTGCCGCGCGCCGGTACCACCGCCTGTCTTCGCGCCGGCCGTGCAAGCAAGACCGAGATCGGCGATGGCTTCAATGAGGCTCCGATAGAGTGAGGCATCGATTGACGAGAGACAGCCAATCGTCGTGGCCGGCGAGCGTTGGACAAGGACGCCGATCTGGTCTCGTGGATCTGGCCGCAAGTAGACGGTCTGGCACCGCTCTGGACGATCAGCGACCCATGATGTTACAAGCGCGTCGTACTGATCAGGATCGGTCGTGACAGCCACCGGGTAACTGTCGTAGTCGGATGTGAACGTCGCACACGGTACAGTGCCGCTGAGGATGTACTTGCGCCGTTCGGCCGGCGAGTCCACGTTTGGAAGCGGAGAAGTCATTGCTTTCGGTGTCGTTGAGCCAGAGAAGAGTCGAGAGAGCCAACTCATTGTGTCTCCAAGCATGCGGCCGCGACGCCGGATGACCGAAGCGTTGTCGGGTACACCTCACATCATCAGTATCTGTTTCGTCGGGCTAACGTTGTATGGGTGTACGGCGCCATTTCGTGGCGCTCGGCTGCACTCGGTCTCCGCGCCCACCCCGAGCGACGCGTCGACGTGCGGCCATTCTACCGCGCTGTGCGCGGCGTCAGCAGCCCTTGGTCCACGCGTTTGAACAGACAGACGCGCACTCGACCCCTGAATCGGCGCTGGCGTCATAAGCCGGGATTCCTCGCTTAGGCCGCGGGCACCAATTGCGCTCAGACACCGTTGAATGGCCCGCCGCGGGATTACTCCTGACTGGTCGCCCAGGGCGGATTCAGCATCCGCCCCGGGCAGCCCTTCCGTCACGCGGCATCCGGTTCGATTCCCAAGCGGTCGTTGACAGCGCATCGGAGCTTCTGTTTGCATCCAAGGTACCGCTCCGTCGTCTGGACGGAGACGTGGCCCAGGAGGAACTGGATCTGCTCGAGTTCGCCACCCGCCAGGTGACACAATCGCGCGCAGGTGCGGCGAAGGTCGTGCGGTGCCAGCTTCTCGACGCCCGCGTGCGTCGCCGCCACCCGGACGACATCCCAGAGCACTTTCGGCGACATCCCGTCACCCCAGATCCGCCCTGCCTTGTTGATGGCTCGGAACACGCGGCCCTCCGTGATCGCGGCGGCCGTCGTCCATGCGTCGACCGCAGACTTCACCCACTGCGGTATGGGCACGGTCCGAACATGACCGCCCTTGCCGACGAGATTGGCGATGACCCAGTGCTCCTCTCGCTGCTGGACCGACTCCAGGGTGAGCGCCAAGAGTTCGCCTCGGCGTAAGCCACAGCCGATGAGCATGGCCAGCATCGCATGGTCGCGCAGTTCTCGCGGGGTGGCTGGCTGCGGATGATCCAGCAGCCGCCGGCCCTGCTCGGGCGTCAACCAGTTCCCGAGCCGGACGCCGAGACGGCGGACGCCTTTCACACGGCGGATGCCCGCGGCCATCTCGGGGCTCAGGAGGCCAGCGTCGGCCGCCTCGTAGGCGACCCGCCGAACAGCCGCGAGCCGCAGATTAATGGTGGCGGGTGCATCCTGCCGCTGCTCGAGGTGAATCCGATAGCGGAGGACGACGGTGCGGTTGAACGCGAGACGTGGCTCCGAGCAGTACCACGCGACGAACTCACGAATCGCGTGATCGTAGGTCTGCTGCCCGCTCCGTGAGGTCAGGCTGCTGAGGACCGCCGACTTCGCGTGCTCCAGGTCGGGCAGGGCGAGCACACGTTTCGGCGTCTTCTTGCGCTTATGGGATCTCGCGTGTGGCATGGGCGACGGCCTCCTTGGTCCGTCGCCCTCAGCATGCCGCGCCATTCGAGATGTGCAACGCAGCATCGATAATCTCCCGGCTTCATCATCGTGACGCCGCCGACTTCGTTCGGCATTCGAAGTGCGCCGCCGGTTTCGTTTTCAAGCTGTTCTCTCCGGCAAGGTACGCTCGCCGACGCGTTCGTGCACGACGCGCACTCCGACTCGAAGCCGCGTACAGCGGTGAGGGCCGCCGCGCCGCGCTCGCAACAGACGACCCGATCTTCGCCGCCGCCTTCGACACCGCGAAGACGCGCGTGCGCTCCATGGAGGTTCGGTACGTGCAGGAGACTGACCCGCTGCGCCAAGCCTTGCTGGAGATCTACGGCGCCGTCGTCCTTGCGACGCCCTACAATGATTTCAACACCCACTGACCGCGTTCCGGTAAGCCGATGAAAGTCGCAGTCATGACCCCCGATCCGCCGACCTTCGATCTCCTGACGCCGTACCGCGCGCTCGCCCGTGTGCCGGCGCATCGCGGAACGGCATCCTTCAGGCTCGGAGACGAGGCATTTTCCGGCGCCGCCGAGTTCCTGCTGCCTCCGGGCGGTCAGGCCATCATTGCCTTCCATGCGCCGGCAGACCTCACCTCGCAGGATTTCGGGCGCGACCTCGTGATCGAGGCCGCGGCCGAGTCCGGCGCTTTTCGCATCGAGTGCGCCCAGATCTATGTCCGAAAGCCAAGCCGCTCCGCGGACGGCGGCTCCTGGAGCCTGATCTCGCCAGTCAACGGCCCGGCGCGCATCCGCTACGGAAACGACCGGCCCGTGCGGCGCGCGGTCGCCTTGCTGAACAACTTTGACTTCAGTTGCGGCGACCCCGTGACCCGTGACGGAGGCTGGACGACCATCGACACCCCGCTGAGCGTGGACGCCGGCGGCCGGACCATCACCTTCCGCCAGCGCGCGGACCGGCCGCAGCTCCTGCCGCTGGTGAAAGCCGGCCTCCTGCATTCGACCTCGCTGGTCGAGATCGCGTTCGATATGCGCGACGGCGAGTCCGACGACGATCTGCTGGCTTTCAGCGCGGATGTGACCGCGCTCTGCACCTTCGCCGCCGGCACGGGCGTGAGCGTGGCTATGCTCGATCTCCTTGATGGAGATGGCGCCGCCGTCCGCCGCGTTGTCCCGCAGCCCGTGACTGCGCGCTACCGGGACAGGGAAATCGTCGCCGACTTTCACCTGCGGCGGCTGTTTTCGGAAGCATTTGCGGAGTACAGACGGATGAAGCAGGCGCAGGCGTCCTGGGCCAGGCTCGCCAGCTACTGCGCCTCGCTCGAGGACGCGCCGTTCCTTGAGCAGAAATTCGCCTCCATGGTCATGGCGATCGAATTCTTCATCCGCAACTGCCTGGTCGAGGCGGGTCAGCCGGAGGACCGGGTGACGGCGCTCGACTTCGCGGGCCTGATCGGCGCCGGCCGGAAGCACCTCGGCTGGCAGGTCCCGAAACACTACACGACGAAAGAGACCACCCGGCTGCTCAGGAATGCCGTCATCCATGGCGGCACGCCCCCGACGGCGGACAATGCCGAATTCCGGCTCCTGTTCGACAAATGGAGATTGTTCCTGTTCCGGCGCGTGCTCATCCGGCTTGGTTACGCCGGGAAGGTCGTGTCGCCGCACAAAGGCTGCGCGTCGACCTCCGATGTCGCCGATTTCTCGCAAGAGCACAACGACTTCACCCCTGCCGACTCGAATGCCCCGGATCCGTGGGCGGAGCTCGTCAAGAAGTTTCGCGAGCAGCAGGCCTGCGCGGAGAACAAGGCGTCGTGAACGCAATCGGCGTAACACAGGAGTGATTGAACCCAGGGTGCGATGAACCGACACTGAGGCCCATTCGCGGTGCGATTGACGTAAGTCGCCTTTGATAACGCCGCAGCGGAGAGCCTCAGTCGGGTCTGCTGGATGGCAGTGTCGGGGGCTTCGGGACTGTAACTTTCAGGCCGAACACGTCCTTGATGATCGCGAGATAGAAATAGATGATCGAACCCAGCACCCAGCCGCCCATGGTGAAGAGCGCCGTTGTATTGAAGTCGCGGACATTCGCGAAGTCCAGCACCAATCCAACGATTGAAAGCGCCGCCACACCGAAGACGACGACGTGCGCGGCGGCTACGAATCGTTTTCTGATTCGCGCGCGCTCTACTTCTTTCATCGTGTCCCTCACTAGTTCGAATGCTGCGGGAGCGACTTTGAGAACTTGTTCAGGTAGACCTTCCATGCGCACCCGCTGGCGGATGTCGCCGCTGAACTCGACCTCCACCTCGATCGCGACCGAGCCGCTTGGCGCCTGCCCTGCCGTAGGTGTACGCGGCGAATCCGGCTGGTTCGGTTCGCCACTCACCGCTCCGTCACCGTGAATCGCTCGCCGGTCCGCACTCTGCCGGTGAAGTCCTCGTCAGTTTCGACCTGCACTTCAACGCTGTCGGCATCGTTCTCCGCTGGATAGACTCGCCCGCGAAAGTCGTCACTGACATCCTCATGGGGTGGCGGCGAGCTTTGATCCCGTTTCCACAAAGCGGTGCCGAGTATCACGTGCGAGCAGGCCGAGGGCAAGCCTTATGCGAGGTTGAGCGGGTCGCGCACGTCGCGAGAACGTTGGCGCCTCCGGCGCTCCTCCATAACGATCTCAATCTGGATTGGATCCTGGCCAGAGGATATACACACTTGTATCAATGGCACTTACGGCTCTGGTCCCATCTGTAGATTGACACTGGATGACTTAAATATTACTATTTTAGCAGTCAAGTTAAGTCAAAGATGAGTCTGAAGTGGGCTAACATTTGCACCGAAAAGGAGCGGTAGCAACCTCGCTGAAGCGTCGGTTGTCCGTTCAGGAGAACAGGGATGATCAGGCTACAACTGCGGTTGTCGGGGCACGCGGAGGAAATCTTCAACAATCTTGCAAAGGAGTTGAAGAGCAGCCAGAAGGATCTCGTGCTAGACGCGCTCGCGCTTCTGCATTTCGCAGCGGAACAGGTTCGGATGGGGCGCAAGATCGGAAGCTATGACCCCGCCGCCAAGGAGTTCACCGCGCTGACGACGACGGCTCTCGAATCACTTGCGGCGCGAACGAACGCCGCCCAGGCGAAGAGTCCCGCAGCGGCCGCAACCGCAAGCCGGTGATAGTTGGGCACCGAGTCCTGGTTGTTGCGACTGCGCGTAGCGATCCGAAATGGAGGTTCAGCGTCCCGGCGATTCCGAATCCAGGGACCCTCCGTCTGGCCTCAATCTAGTGTTGTCCGGCATGTGAGATCGCGGGTGGAGGCATATTGCTGGTTCGCCCCCAACCGTGCAGTAGCGAAGATTCGCCTACTGTTTCGTTCTCGCGTAACACGTCAACGATAAAAGTAGACGGCAGCCGGTGGCAGCGGCGAGCGTAATAAACCCCCCTCCGTCGCGCACACATCGTTGGGGCCTGTCGGACAGTAACGACTGTGAATGAGCAGCCCATCCTGCGAAAAGCTGTCGAATAAGAACTCACGCCCCGTTCCATCAACGTACGTGCGAAGCTTGCCCGTTGGGATCCCGGCCTCGTACTCGAAATTGTCGTGCGCAATCAACCGTGCTTGATCGAAGAAGTCACGCCGGATGAGGCGACCATTTGCCCAGGTGTCGATGGCCAGCAAGGCTGACGTCCGCGACTCGATGTGCCTCGTCGATCCTGTGAACTGCGGTGCCACTTGGTCATCTCCTAGCGCGTTGACGGTTTCCTCAAGCCTAATAACGGCTTGTTGTGCACGTTCGATGTCAGTCGCACCGAGGATGATCCCGATACCCGATCCGAAGGTCCGGAGTGTCACCACACTCAAGAGGGCCATCAGCGCCAGGAAGAAAACTAACCTCATAGAGAAGCCGCGGATGGGCCACCGAGGCCCGAGGACCATCGGTCCGGCTGTCTTCGGGTCTTCAGGCCGAAGACCATGAACGATCTCCCAGAACTTGGCGTCCCTTCGCCCGACATGGCTCGGGTCATCGATGTCGATCCCACGAAAGTCAACCCACAACAACGCCTGGAACGCTGGTCTGACAGCGCCGCGCAGCAGCAATGGTATAAGGGGGCGGAACGCGCGTAATCGAACGCGGCCGAGGTAGACGACCTCCTCGGTGACCGATTGAGATGCCTGAGACTCCGGGCTTTCCACAACGATCGCGCTGTGGCTTCGCCGAATCGCGCTCTTGATTTGAGATCGCAGTCCCAAGCCGGCGAGGAATCCGACATCTCGCACAACGTCAAAGCCCACCTCACGCAGGCGCTGCTCCAGCCAGGCGACAAAATGAGCGTCGGCATGGCTGTACGAGACGAAAACATCGTACCGAAAGAGTAGCCGAAATACGAACTGGAAGAGTCGCGTCATCGAACTACGGATCGTCCTCCACCGAGTCGTTCGAGCACTCGAAGGAAAAAAGGAGAAAGAATCAGGGCGATCAACCAGAGGGCGTTGAAACCCACGAGGACGCTGCCAGGACGTCTCATGGCCCCGGCAAGCAGAACCGACAGCATCACCCCTGCCGCAACGCCACGTCCGAGGCGCTGGCTTTTGTGACGGTCGCGTTCGCGGGCGAATCGATTGTTCGTGGGATCGAATCGAACGGAGTGGCCAAGTGCAGAAGCGAGCATCGCGAATCCGAGTGGCAGGACCAACGTCAGGTAATGAGCGGACCCTAGCGCGGTCGCTAACGCCAAAGCGGACCACGAAGTGCCCTCCCGCCGCGCGAGTATCATACGCAGCGTCACTGCGAGGGTCACGAGCAGCAGGCCGCTCCACATGGCAAGTCCATAGAGTGCGAACCCACTCGAAGCGTCAGAGATGCCGCGACGAAGGCCGCAACATCGCCCGTGGCCGCTGGACCGCACCACAACGAGAAGCCGAGCAAGACTATGCCGACGAGAGGCGAGGCGTGCGCCATTAGGTGCCACGACATTAGGAGCTTGAGTCGCAGTGGGACTTCATGCCAACCGTATCGAAAAACCTCTACGGTTTGCCGCGCCCACCGAATCGTCCGCCGATTGAAGCTGCGTACATCCTGCGGATCACCGTCGCAACTCCAAACGTCGACGAGTTCGGTGCGCCATCCGGCGACGGCGAGCAACAGGCTCAGCGCGGTGTCCTCGCAGCTCAGGAACTCGGGAAACCCCCCGAGCCTTCTGATGGGTTCGAGTCGAAGAAGCTGGTTATGACCGAACGAGAGAAGCAGCCCCAACGGCGAATGGACACGCTCCAAAACCCGTGCCCTTGCGCGCACGCCCGCCGACAAGCCCCGTCCGAACACCGACTGACGATCCGAGCGCGGCTGGATCTTCGATTGGAATATCGCAACTTGGGCATTGTCCGGGTGCTCGGCGGTACGGAGGAGCGTATCCATTGTGGAGATCGTGATGATGCTGTCGGCGTCCATAACGACGAGGAACTCATAGCAGCCGCCGAAATGGGCGAGCCAATGATTCAGATTCCCGGCCTTCGCGCCACGACGATGAGAACGCCAGAGGTGTCTCACGTGCCCATCACACCAGGCGGACAGCTCCACCCGCTCCACTGAATCATCGAGGACGAACGTGTCGTATCCGGCGCCCGTAAGCTTGAAGAGATGTGAAAGACTCTCGGCATCGCCGTCGTCGCAAACGGTCATTGCGACCGCTACCTTGTGCCGAGCCGGCATGCCGGAGCACTGTGCCAGCGAGTAGGGCGCCCAGAGAAAAGCCAGAACGAGTTCCGCGATCTCGATCGCGAGGACAGCGGCCAGCACGCAGTAGAGAGCGAGCGTTAGGATGCCAAGAAAAAGGCTCTGCGACGGCCACAGCGCGAACGGAATCGTCAGAGCGGCATACGTGGTAAGGAACAGAAGAACGGGCAGTCGAGCGCGCCTTTTCATTTCGTTCGCCTCGCCACCACGAGGTTGGATAGCGACCAGCGCGGGACTGTTGTGTGCGCGCGTGTGTCGTCAGCCCATCGATCGGCCAAAAGGTTGAACAGCCAACTGTCGGCTGATGCGACGGCAAGGATCATGAAGTTCTGGCCTATTCCCGTGTCGTCAGTACCCAGGGTGGCGTCAACTGACCACGTTCTCACGCCGTCGTCTCGCAACACGCGCGTCGGTGGCAGTTGCGGCCACCACTGGACATCTGTTTCAGATCTCACTAAGAGAATGACCCTCGCGTCCGCAGGTTGCACAGTGCCGCTGACGAGCAACTGTGTGCCACCGACTTGTCGGCCCTCACGCGGTGAGGTAATCGTCACAGTGGCCGGACGCGGAGGCCAATAGGTTCGAAACGCGAACAGCAATGAGACGGTTGCAATCAACCCTAGAAGCGCCAACAGCGCGGACGGTGCCCAGCGGAGAGACAGGATCACGCGGCCGGCTCTCAACGTTCCAAGGACCACGAGCAGTGTAACCA
>JACQTK010000033.1 GCA_016210845.1 Acidobacteriota bacterium
GCCCGCCACCGCCTGCGTGTAAGAGGTCCGCGTCTTCTCGGCCATCCCTCGCAGGATCATGTCGTTCACCATCCGCTGTCGCAGCTCCGTCATGACACACCTCCGTTGACTCGAACGTCGTCATCGGCGTTCAGCAACGGAGATGGTGAGCGATCGGCGGCAACACGATGAGGGGGATGGTCTGCGATGGAGTCAGGCGGGCGTGACGATCACCGGTGCCCGGACGAGCGGTCTTTCCTACCGCGTTCAGCGGTTTCGTTCAACTATTAGTCGACCGCGAAGCGGCGTGTAACCGCCGCCGCGCGGCCAATGGGCGCGCTCTCGCAATTCACAGAAACGCAGGGGATTCTAGCAAGAATCGTGGATGCGTCTCGGGGTGGTTACGCGCGAGGGCGATCGCGGAAACCCTTGGCCAGACGGCCCACTCGCATGGTTACGCGCCGCCTCTGGCGCGTAACCATGCGCTGCAGGGACGGGCCCCTTTCCAGCAAGCAATTCATGGTCCTCGGTTTCCCGCCAGCCGTCGCTGGCGCGTGGCCGCGGGATACGCGCGAGCCTCACGCGTATCCATGTCACAACCCGTCACAACCGATCGATCGGACTCCTGCCCCCGCGCACCACGGGTCGTCACGTAGAGGGATGCCACGGTCCACTCGGTGCCTGCTGCACCCGCCGGCACCGCTGTACGTCGAGTACGACCGCCTGGAAGGCCGGGACGGAGACCCGTGCGAGCCCTGCATCTGAGATTTCCTTACAGCTCGGCGCGGCGAAGCCGCAGCGCGTTGCCGATCACCGACACCGAGCTGAAGCTCATGGCCGCCGCGGCGATCATCGGCGACAGCAGCAGGCCGACGAATGGATACAGCACGCCGGCGGCGATGGGCAGCCCCGACGCGTTGTAGACGAACGCGAAGAACAGATTCTGCTTGATGTTCCGCATCGTGCCGTGGCTCAACCGGCGCGCGCGCGCGATGCCGCGCAGGTCCCCCTTCACCAGCGTCACCGGCGCGCTCTCCCTCGCGACGTCGGGGCCCGTGCCCATCGCAATCCCCACCTGCGCCTGCGCGAGCGCTGGCGCGTCGTTGATGCCGTCGCCCGCCATGGCCACGACCCGCCCCTCTGCCTGCAGCCGCTTGACAACTTCCACCTTCTGATCGGGCAGCACCTCCGCGATCACCTCGTCCAGGCCGAGCTTGCCCGCCACGGCCTGCGCCGTCGTCTTGCTGTCGCCGGTGAGCATGACGAGGCGGATGCCCTCTTCGTGCAGGGCCCTGATCGCGTCGGGCGTGCTCTCTTTGATCGGATCCGCCACGCCGACCAGGCCCGCGAGCGCGCCGTCGATCGCGACGAACATCACCGTCTGCCCCTCGCCGCGCAGCGCTTCGGCCTTCTCGCCCAGCACGCCCACGTCGACGCCGAGGTCCGCCATCAGCGCCCTGTTGCCGAGCGCCACGCGACGACCCTCGACCACGCCCTGTACACCCTTGCCCGTCACGCTCGCGAAGTCTCGGGCCTCCGCGAGCGCCACGCCACGCTGTTCGGCTCCCTGCACGATGGCAGCCGCGAGCGGGTGCTCGCTGCCCCGCTCGAGGCTGGCCGCGGCGCGCAGCAGCCCCGCCTCGTCTGTGCCCGCCGCCGCCAGGACGCTCACCAGACGAGGCCTCCCCTCGGTCAACGTGCCCGTCTTGTCGACGACGAGCGTGTCCACCTTGCGGAGCACCTCGATCGCTTCCGCGTTCCGAAAGAGGATCCCCATCGTCGCTCCCTTGCCGGTGGCGACCATGATGGAGAGCGGCGTCGCCAGGCCGAGCGCGCACGGGCACGCGATGATCAGCACGGCCACGGCGTTGACCAGCGCGTGCCCGAGGCGCGGCTCCGGGCCCACCAGCGCCCAGACGATGAAGGTGACGATCGCCACGGCGACGACGGCGGGCACAAAATAGCCAGAGACGACGTCCGCGAGCTTCTGGATGGGGGCGCGGCTGCGCTGCGCCTCGGCCACCATGGCGACGATGCGCGCGAGCAGCGTGTCGGCGCCGACCTTCTCGGCGCGCATCACGAGGGTGCCGGTGCCGTTGATCGTGGCGCCCACCACGCGGTCGCCCTCGTGCTTCTCGACAGGAATGGGCTCCCCGGTCACCATCGACTCGTCCACGGCGCTCGATCCTTCGAGGACCACGCCGTCGACGGGCACCTTCTCGCCAGGCCGAATGCGCAGCCGGTCGCCCACCTGCACCGCCTCGAGCGGCACGTCTTCCTCGGTGCCGTCGTCGCGCAGGCGGCGGGCGGATCTGGCCGCCATGCCAAGCAGCTTCCTGATCGCCGCGCTCGTCTGGCCCCGGGCGCGAAGCTCGAGCACCTGGCCCAGCAGAATCAGCGTGACGATGACGGAGGCGACCTCGAAGTAGACGCCAACCTCGCCGGACTCACCTCTGAACCCCGCTGGAAACAGGTCGGGAAGGAGCGTGGCCACCGTGCTGTAGCCGTAGGCTACGGCCACGCCCAGGCCGATCAGCGTGAACATGTTGAGGCTGCGGTTGACCAGCGACTGCCAGGCGCGGACGAAGAACGGCCAGCCGCCCCACAGGCACACGGGCGTCGCCAGGGCGAGCTCCATCCAGCGTGGTATGAACCCCGCCATCGCGCCGACGAGCAAGGGGGCCGTCAGCACGGCGCTCGTCCAGAAGCGCCGCGACATGTCGACCAGCTCCGGGTTCGGGCCTTCCTCGAGCGTGACGGTCCGAGGCTCGAGCGCCATGCCGCAGATCGGGCAGGAGCCAGGCGCGTCGCGGACGATCTCGGGGTGCATGGGACACGTCCACTCCGTCTTCGTGATCGGAGCGGCGGGGGCCACGGGCTCGAGCGCCATGCCACAGCTCGGGCACGCCCCGTGCGTCTTCTGCCGCACCTCCGGGTGCATGGGGCACGTGAACTCGGCGCCCGCCTGGGGCGGCGGGGCCGCGGGGCGCGGCGTCGCGGCGCGGCCGAGGCCAGCCAACGGAACGACCTTGACCTCCTTCGGCCCGAGGAATCGCTCCGGATCCGCCCGGAACCGCTCCAGGCAGCTGCGTCCGCAGAAGTAATAGGTTTGTCCGGCGTGCTCGAACCGGCCTGCCGCCCGCTCGGGCGAGACCCTCATCCCGCAGACCGGGTCGATGAATTCCTGTTTCACGAGCGTGTCCTGTCCGGCGTCATCGTACTCCGAGCCGTCGCGCAGGCTAAAGCTCGCGCGTGACAGCCGGGTGATTTCTCACGCGCCTCCGATGGAAATCGCGCGCCGCGCGGCACGTGCCCAAGCGCGATGGCCACGAGGGCTCGAAATCCGTGAGATCGGGCGCGCGAGCCGTTGGTCCGGCCTGTGCGCTCCGGAGGAGCGCAGGCAAACGGCGTGATTCGAGCGACGACGTTCTTGATCGTGCCTAGCTTGGCGGGAACGCCCACCGCAACAGCACTGTGCATTACCGGGTGCGGGGCGCGGGTGGTTCCGGGCGTCGACGCGGCCCGCTGTCACCGTGCAGGGAGTGACGCGGACGGCAAGCCGCGCGTCGCACTCAACGCTCACGAGTGCGACAAGCTCCTCCAGGCGCCTCTGTTCGTGAGAGGGGATCCACAGCCAGTGGGAGGAGGTTCAGTCCCGGATCACGCCGTTGCCTCATCCCCGCCGCCTCCGCGACCGCGGGACACGGCCTGGTGTACCTCGCCGCCCTGGGCGTTCCACCCGTCACCCAGCCTATATCTTCGAAGGTCCTCCGCATCTAGGATGGCGCACGCGTACCGGGGCACTCGCATCGCCCAGGCAGGCAGCCACTGCACCCGGATGGTCAAGCTGTCGCGCGAGTCCGCGCAGGAGGCGACTGCAGCGGCGGCGATGCACAGGGGACTTGCTGGCGTCGGCGAGTGACCTGAGTCGCTTGGCGGAGCCAGACTGGGAGACCGGTCTGGCCCCGCTCGTGATAAACTCCACCCTGAAAGGCGCGCCTATGAGAGTTCGACTTGCCGTTCTGACGGTCGTCGGCCTGGCGGTTCTGGGCGTCTCGCTCCACGCGGCCACGGGCCACGCCGACGGCAGCACGTGCTGGCTCTGCGCGATCTGTCCATTCTTCTGAGACGCGGCGTCTGAAGGCGCCGCGTCCTATTCCTCGAACATCGCCGCGAGGAACGCCCGCGTTCCTGGTGGCCCCTGCATATCCAGCCAGATTGGCCCGCCGTCCGGCTGTACCGTCACGGTGTAGCGAAGAAAGCGGCAGCACTGCCGTTCAGCGTTTACCGCACTGGCGATGGTCGGGAGCACGTCCGCCTCGGAAGAGAACCGCAGGCGCCATCCGTCCTCGAGCGGGTCCAGGCGTTCCGCGCGGCGCACGAGGCTGGCGAGCAGACCCGCCCGGCGCGCCTCCAGCGCCGCCAGGGTCAGCGAACAAACGACTGGAAGGTCCGGCATGGTGTTCCTCACGAAGGATACCGTCTTACGTCAGTATCGTCATCCGTCAGGGCTGCCGCGGGCGCGGAGGCTCGAACTCCTCGTCTTCGACCTGCGCGACCTCCTCCTGCGTCAGCTCGTGCACGGGCGGCGCGAACCAGCGTTGCGCGATGAAGGTGGGCGCGATGGCCGAGCCGATCACGGCCCCGAGGATGATCGTGAACTGCTGCCGGTCGATGATGCCAGCGTTCAGGCCGTAGAGCGACGAGATGGTGCCGAACGTCAGCCCGGTGCTCATCAACAGCGTCGTGAACACGGCGTGCGGCCGGACGTAGCGGATCGCCGGGGGCAGCACGCCCAGGAACTTCGTGGCGATCTTGACGGCCAGGAAGGCCGCGAGCAACCACGCCCCGGCGGCCAGCTGTCGCACGTCGACGTTGAGGCCGCCCTTCAGGAAGAAGACCGGCGTCAGGAAGGCGAACGACACCACACGGAAACGCCGCTGCTCCTCTGGGTACCGCTTGAACACGTCCGACACCGCCAGGCCGAGCAGGAACGCCGGCAGCACGGCGTGCGACTCGGCAAGATCCGCCGTCCACATGAACACGAACAGCGCCAGGAACGCCCCCTTGATCTCCGGCTCGATCACGCGCGACCCGTACCGTGCGAAGAAGGGGCGCTGCAGGACGACCATCACGGCAGTGACCAGGACGGACACGGCCACGAAAAGCCCGAGGTACGGCGTGGGCCGGACGAACAACACGGACAGCGCGAGGGCCGTGCCGAGATCGGTGACGAACGTGGCGGCCATGAGGATCTTGCCCAGCTCGCTCGACGCCAGGCCGGTCTCGATGAGCACCGCGTACACGACCGTCAGCGACGTCGTCGATAGGGCGATGCCAGCGATCTCCGACTGGCGGACGTCCCAGCCCGCGACGGAATAGGCGAACAGACCAACGCCGATGAACGGCAGCAGGAACGACAGCCCGCCGATCAGCAGCGCCGGCTTCCACTCACGACGAAGCAGCGCGCGGTCGACCTCCGCGCCCGCCAGAAACGTGAGGGCGATGCCCGCGAAGCTGCCGACGAAGTCGACCCAGGCGGTGGGCTGGAGCCCGAAGACGCTCGCGCCGAGCACGCCGAGGGCGATCTCGACGATCGCCACCGAGATGCCGAACTCGACCGAGATGATGGATGCAACGAGGATGAGCGCCGCGAGGATCGTGGCGGTGGCCAATTCGGACATGCACCTGCTCCCGTGCAGGAGTCATTGGCCACGCGAAGGACGTGACGGTTCACGGCGGACTCCACCGCCGTGGACGCCCACAAGCGGCGCCCCTACCACTGTTGAGATTCAATTATGACGAGGGGTCAAAGGGACCGTCAATCGGCGGGCTGCCGCACGGCCCGCGCCGAGGCGATCAGCCAGATGCCCGCGAGGATCAGCGCCAGCGACGCCCATTGGGCCACGGTCATCCCGAGCGCCACGCGCACGTTGACGCGGATAAACTCGATGAGGAACCGCGCGGTCGCGGCGAGCACCAGGTAGCGGCCAAGCACGAGGGCGTCGCCCACACCCTGTCGGCGCCAGCGCAGCAGCATCCAGCCCAGCCAGCCCAGGAACGCCGCTTCGTAGAGCTGCGTGGGATGCACGGGGACCGTGGTCGGCGGCAAACCTTCGGGAAACGCGATGGCCCACGGCAGGCCGCTCGGGCGGCCGTAGTCGTCGCCCACCAGGAAGCAGCCGATGCGTCCGAGCAGGTGCCCGAAGGCGAGGGCTGGCGTGGCGGCTGCCAGCGTGGCCGTCAACGGGAACCCCCGCACGGCGATGATCAGCAGGCCAATGCCGACTCCGCCGACGAGGCCGCCGTACCAGCTCAGCCCGCCGCGCGCCAGCAGCAGCGCGCCGAACGGCTCCTCGCCCGCGTGCTCGGCCACCCACAGCAGCTTCGCCCCGAGCAGCCCGCCCAGCACGCCCCACCACGCCGCATCCGACGCCTCCACCGGCAGGCGCGCGCGCCGCAGCTCCCGCCGGAACAGCCAGATGCCGACGAGCGCCGCCACGGCGACCATCCCGCCGAAGCTGGTGATCTCGAACTCGCCGATGCGGAAAAGGACTGGATACATCCGCTACGTCGCCAGCGCCGACGCCTTCAGCGTCCCCCTGCGCAGCGCGCGGACCTTCATCACGTAGAACATCGCCGGCAGGTTGATCAGCACGTGGATCGTGGAGGTCACCATGCCGCCGACGATCGGCGCGGCAATCGGCTGCATGATGTCCGCTCCCACGCCGGTGCTCCACATGATCGGCACGAGCGACGCCATCACGACGCTCACGGTCATCAGCTTCGGCCGAAGGCGGAGCACCGAGCCCGCGACGACGGCGTCCCAGATGTCCTGTCTGGTGATCTCGCCGCCCCGCCTGAGCCGCCGGTCGAGCGCCTCGTGCAGGTAGATCATCATGATCACCCCCGTCTGCACGGCGATACCGTAGAGCGCGATGTAGCCCACCCACACGGCCACCGAGAAGTTGTAGCCGAGCCACCACTGCAGCACGATGCCGCCGGTCATGGCGAAGACGACCGACAGCAGCACCATGAGCGCCTCGCCGACCGATCCGAAGGTCATCTGGAGCAGGACGAAAATGGTGAACAGGACAATGGGGACCAGAATCTGGAGCCGCTCGCGCGCCCTGACCTGAAACTCGTACTGGCCGGTCCAGAGCAGCGTATAGCCAGGCGGCAGCGCCACGCCCGCCTCGACGGCCTGCCTCGCGCGCCCGACATATCCGCCGATGTCGCGCGAGGCGGTGTCCACGTATACGTAGCCAGCCAGCTGCCCGTCCTCGTCGCGAATCATGGCCGGTCCAAGGGTCAGCGTGATCTCGGCCAGCTGGCCGAGCGGCACCTGGGGCCCCCTCGGCGTCTTGACGAGCACCCTCTCGAGCGCGGGGATGTCCTCGCGGAAGTCGCGGTTGTACCGCACGTTGACCGGGTAGCGCTCGCGGCCCTCCACGGTCCGCGTGACGTTCTGTCCGCCGATGGCGGACTGGATGACGTCCTGCACGTCCTCGATCGTCAGCCCGTACCGGGCGATCGCCTCGCGGTCGATGCGGATATCGGTGAAATACCCCTGCGCTACCCGCTCGGCGTACACGCTGCGCGTGCCGTCCACGCCCTGCAGCGCCCGCTCGATCTCGCGGCCAATGCGCTGGATCTCGTCGAGGTCGGGGCCGAAGACCTTGATGCCGATCGGCGTCTTGATCCCCGTCAGGAGCATGTCGAGCCGGTTGCGAATCGGCTGCGTCCACGTGTTCGGGAAGCCCGCGAACTGGAGCGCGGCGTCCATCTCGCCCTGGAGCTGCTCGGTGGTCATCCCGGGCCGCCACTGCGCCTTCGGCTTCAAGGTGACCGTCGTGTTCACCATCCCCATCGGCGAGTTGTCCGTCGGGGTGGTCCCGCGCCCGACGGTGCCGAATACCTGCTCGACCTCGGGGAACTGCCGCAGGAGCTTGTCCTGCACCTGCACGAGCCGTGTGGCCTCGGCAATCGACATCCCCGGAGGCGCGGTCGGCATGTAGAGGAACGAGCCCTCGTAGAGCGGCGGCATGAACTCGCTGCCGAGCCGCAGCCCAAGCGGCACCGTCAACGCCACCACCACGACATTCGCCGCGAGCAGCGCCCAGCGCCACCGCAGCGCGAGCCGCAGCGCCGGGGCGTACAGCCAGTTGAAGAACCGCGACACGGGATTCGCCGACTCGGGCTTCAGCTTCCGGCCGCGCATGAAGATCGTCATCAGCACCGGTACGAGCGTGATCGAGAGGATCGACGCGAACACCATGGCAAACGTCTTGGTGAACGCCAGCGGCCGGAACATGCGGCCTTCCTGCGCCTCCAGCAGGAAGACGGGCACGAACGAGACGACGATGATCACCAGGGAGAAGAAGATCGCCCGGCCGACCTGCTTGGCGGCGCCGATGACCATCTTCGGCTGATCGGCATAGGCCGGCACCGATGACGAGCCGTCCCAGTCGCCGGGCTCCGAGATGCGGCGGTAAGCGTTCTCCACCATCACGATCGCCGCGTCCACGAGCACGCCGATGGCCAGGGCAATGCCGCCGAGCGACATGATGTTCGACGACACCCCGAGGTAGTACATGGGGACGAACGACGCCACCACCGCGATCGGCAATGCCAGGATCGGAATGAGCGCCGACCGGAAGTGGAACAGGAACAGCACGATGACGATCGAGACGACGATCGACTCCTCGATCAGCGTGCGGCGGAGCGTATCGATCGACTCGCCGATCAGCCAGGATCGGTCGTAGGTGGGCACGATCTGCACACCTTCCGGCAGCGCGCTCTGCACCTCGCGGAGCTTCGCCTTGACGCGGTCGATCACGTCGAGCGCGTTCTCGCCGAAGCGCATCACGACGATGCCGCCCACGACCTCGCCGCGGCCGTCGAGCTCGGCGACGCCGCGGCGGATGTCGGGCCCGATGCGCACCTGCGCCACATCGGACACGCGGATCGGCGTGCCCGCCTCCGTCGCGCCGAGGGAGACGCCCGCGATGTCGGCGGCGGACCGGAGGTAGCCGCGGCCGCGCACCATGTACTCACGGCCCGCGAACTCGAGCAGCCGCCCCTCGACGTCGTTGTTGCTCGCCTGAATGGCCCGAACGACGTCCTTGATCCCGAGGTCGTACGCGGCCAGCTTGTTCGGATCGAGATTGACCTGGTACTGCTTCACGAACCCGCCGATGCTGGCGACCTCCGCGACGCCCTCCAGGGA
>JACQTK010000005.1 GCA_016210845.1 Acidobacteriota bacterium
CCATTGGACCGCTATGCGGTCCAGAACGTGAATTTTGTACTCGCTTGCATCGACCGCATAGCGGTCCTAGCCGCGCGGTGCGCGGCCAGAGATACTGGCAACCAGCCAAGGGGCTCCGCCGGGATATCAAGGGGCGGAGCCCCTTGGCTCCAAAGAAACTGCCGCGAATGACCCGGGTCTCACGCTGCCGGCTGCTTGATCTCGACTTCGACGCCAAGACCGCGGAGTCGGCGGACGAGGCGCTGAGCGATCTGCGCCTTGTGCTGGCGTTCGAAGTACTGGCTGCCCAAGTCTTGAAACTCCACGCCGTCACGAAGCATGTGATAGGCGGAGGTCAGCATGGAGGCCGCGACGGCGACGATTGCCTTCTTGGGTCCGCGCCGGGTCTTGAGTCGCAGAAACTGCGCGCGCAAATACCCGTCCTTCTTGCGGGTGGCGGCCCACGCTGCCTGGACCATGACCGGCTTGAGCCAGGGCGCCGTCGGCCGGGTCCGGGTCGAACGCCGCTTGCCAGCACTCTCATCAAGGCGCGGACAGAGCCCCGCCCACGAGACCAGGTGTGCCGCGTTGGGGAAGACAGTCATGTCGGTCCCGATTTCTGCCACGATGACCGCGGCCGCAGTCTTGCTCAGCCCGGGCATGGTCACGAGGAGGTCGATGGCGGCGCGAAAGGGTTTGAGCTGTTCCTCAATCCGGCGCTCCAGCACCTCAACCGCCTCCTCGAGCCCTTCGATCTGCTGCAGATGAAGCCGCAGCATGAACCGATGGTGGTCAGTGACCCGTCCCTGAAGCACCTCCACCAACTGCTGGCGCGAGGCCTTCAGTCGCCCCGAGGTCAGCGCGGCCAGCCGCTCGGGGTCGGTCTCTCCGGCGATGAGCGCGCGCACGACCGCTCGCCCACTGACGCCGAGGATGTCACTGATGGCTTCGGTGATCTTGAGGTTGGCGTCTTCCAGCGTTTTCTGCACGCGCTGGGTATGCCGAGCGATCTCGCGGACCAGTTGCTTCCGAGTCCGAGTCAAGTCGCGCAGCTCCAGAATAGGCGCCGGGGGCACAAAGCTGCCGCGGATCAGGCCCACGGCCAGCAAATCGGCAAGCCAGGTCGCATCGTTCTTGTCGCTCTTGCGACCCGGCACATTGCGGACATGTTGCGGATTGGCCAAGGTCAGGTTGACTTGGTCCTCCAAGACATGCCAGACGGGCTTCCAGTAAACGCCCGTTGCCTCCATGACCGCATGGGTGACACCGTGAGCCGCCAACCAGTCCGCCAGCTGCAACAGGCCCCGTGTCGTCGTCGACACCGTCAAGTGTTCGTACCGCACTTCGCCGCCGCTGCCCAGCCGGGCACAGGCCACCACCGTCCGACTGTGGACATCCAGACCGGCGCACCGCGAATAGAGCAGATCCATGCCTGCCTCCTCAGGCGGCGACGATGTGGAGTCCCCAGACAACTGAAATCTCCAAGCCGCGCTCACCGGCCGAGCCGGGGTCGCAATACCGGGTGCTCGCGGGACTCCCAGTCACGCTGGTTATCGGGCTCATGGCACCACGTCAAGGCCGACTTCTGTATCGCGCCGTCGAGCAAATGTACGTCCGTTTCATGGATACGAGGGTGGGTCAGAGACCCGTGGCACGCTGGTTGGTGCCTGGTGCGTGACACAGCGAGGCACCAAGAACCACGAACACCCAAACACCAAGCACGAAGCACCAGGCCCTGACATGGTTCAGAGTTCGAGCGCCAGCACATCGTCCAGCGTCTGGCGGCGCCGGATCACGTCCCACGTGTCCTCGTCGACGAGCACTTCCGGCGGCAGCAGGTGCCGGTTGTAGTTGGACGCCATGACCGACCCGTACGCACCAGCGTCGACGATGGCGACCAGGTCGGCCACCTCGAGCGGCGGGAGCTGGCGATCGCACGCGAACACGTCGCTGCTCTCGCATATGGGCCCGACGACGTCCCAGGGGCTCTCGGGGCCATGACGCGGCCTGCAGGGGAGGATGCGATGGTACGAGCCGTAGAGGGCGGGGCGCATGAGCTCGCTCATGCCCGCGTCGAGCACCGCGAACTGCCGGCCGTCGGGATATCGCTTGGTGTCGACAACGCGCGCGACGAGCGCCCCCGCGTGGCCGATCACGGCGCGGCCCGGCTCCAGCACCACGGGCAGGCCGCTGCGCCTCAACGCGGGGATGACCGCCGCCGCGTACTCGTCGGCCGTCACGATCGGCCGCCCCTCGTAGGCGATGCCCAGGCCGCCGCCCAGATCCACGTGCTCCAGCGCAAACCCGTCGTCTCGCAGCGCGAGCGCCAGCGACACCAGTGCCTCGGCGGCGCTGCGCAACGGATCGGCGATGGTGATCTGGGATCCGACGTGGACGTGCACGCCGACGAAGCGGAGGCCCGCCCGCCCGCGCCGCTCGCGGTAGATGCCGCGCGCCTCCTGCAGCGGCACGCCGAACTTGTTGATCCGCAGTCCCGTAGAGATGTTCGGATGGCTCCGGGCGTCGATGTCGGGGTTCACGCGCAACGCGACGCGCGCCTCGCGGCCCAGCGCGCCCGCAATCGCCGCGATCCGGTCCAGCTCGCCGGCCGACTCCGCGTTGATCGTGCCGACGCCGATCGCCATCGCGTACTCGAGCTCGTCGCGCGTCTTGCCGACGCCCGTGAAGACGATCTCGGCGGGGAGGAGGCCCGCGCGGAGCGCCACCCGGATCTCGCCGCCGGAATTGGCGTCGGCTCTGCTGCCCAGCGATCGCAGCAGGCGGACGATCGCCAGCGTGGAGTTGGCCTTCAGCGCGTAGTGAATGGCGTGCGGGTGTGCGGCGAACGCTTCGTCCAGCGTTCGATAGGCCGCGCGGATCGCATGCGCGCTGTACACGTAGACCGGTGTCCCGACGTGCTCGACGATCGACTCGATGCTGACGCCGTCGCAGGCGAGGCCGCGATCGGTGGGCTGAAACGGCTGGTACACGAGCGCCTGCATGTTATCATGCGCGAATCGGCACCTACATTCCCGTCACCTGCATCCGGCATGTCCGCTGAGGCCTCGTCCGCGCCGCACGCCATCGACGACATCATTCAGCGGTGCCTCGACGGCGACCAGGCCGCGTGGAACGAGGTCGTGCGCCTCTACCGGCGCCGCGTCTTCAACATCGCGTACAAGTTCGTGGGCCGGCACGATCAGGCCGAGGACCTCACGCAGGACATCTTCCTCAAGCTGTTCAAGTCGCTCGACACCTTCGATCGCCGCGCGAACTTCCAGACGTGGCTCATCAGCGTCAGCCGCAACCTGTGCATCGATCACTATCGCAGCGTCCGCAAGGAGCGCGAGACGATCAACCGCGACGTCGACCCCGCCAATCTGACGCCTGCCGCGACGACGCGGAGCCCGCACGCGGAGCTCGAGCAGCGCGACTGTGTGCGGCTGCTCCGCGCCGCGCTCGACCGGCTCGCTCCCACGCTGCGCACCGCCGTCATGCTGCGCGATATCCAGGAGCTCACCTACCAGGAGATCGCCGATCGCCTGGGGCTGCCCGAGGGCACGGTGAAGTCCCGCATTAACCGCGGGCGCACGGAGCTCGCCCGCCAGATTCAGAAGCTGCGCGAGCAGCAGGATGCTGTTCTGCGCCCCGGAGTGACAGGATGAACCTCACCACCGACCGCACCCAGGGGGTCTCCATCGTGCGCGTGCACGAACCGCGCCTGATGTACCCGCTCCTCTCGGAATTCGCCGGGCACGTCACCTCGCTCATCGGCGCCGGCGAGCACAAGGTCCTGCTCGACCTCTCCAGCGTGAGCTACGTCGACAGCGCCACGATCGGCTGCCTCATGGATCTGTTCCGTCAGGCCACGGCCGCCGGCGGCTCGCTCAAGCTGGCCGGCGTGCAGAAGCGCGTCGAAACGATGCTCTCGATGACCGGGGCGCAGAACTTCCTGGAGATCCATCCCGACGAGCCGTCGGCGATCAAGAGCTTTGGATCGTAGTGGTATGCCGTTCCAACAGGAACGGGCCGCGTCGCTGCCGCGGCCCGCAGATCGCGGTCGAAGGCGTGTTGTGATATCTACTCCATCAGTTCGAACGGACCACTAGTATGAGGACGATCAAGACCACCACCGGCGCCGACGTCCCCCTCGACGGCGATCTGCTCGCCGTGATGGAGACCCTCTATCGCGAGGTGACCGCCAAGCGCGAGCTGGAGCGGTCGTTCGAGGACATGGTGCGCGAGATCAGACACCTCATCGACCAGATGACCGACGAGGAGCGCCGCGCCTACCTGCTGGAGAGCCTGTTCCTGAACACCGTGAAGTACGAGAACGACAAGCTCGAGGCGTATATGCGGAAGATCACGAAGTAGGCAGTAGGCAGATCGCCACCGCCTACTGCCTACTGCCTACTGCCTACTGCCTACTAATTGATCGCCCGTGCGGCGTCGCCGACCGGCAGGGCGGACGCAGCGGCCGCCGCCACGGGACCCGTCGTGGCTTCCACCAGCGTCCACGCATCGCGCTCCTCGAGCACCCGCGCCGCGAACGCCGTGTGCAGCGCATGCCCCCCGCGATGCGCGACGAGGTGGCCGATGAGGGGATGGCCGAGCAGCGCCATGTCGCCGATCACATCCAGAATCTTGTGCCGCACGAACTCGTCCTCGAACCGCAGGGCGTTGTTGAGCACGCCCGTCTCCCCGATCACGATGGCATTCTCGAGCGAGCCGCCGAGCGCCAGGCCGTGCTGGCGCATCATCTCCACCTCGTTCAGGAAGCCGAAGGTCCGAGCGGGCGCGATCTCCTCGGCGAACGACTCCTCGGTGATCCGGATGGTGCGGGACTGGTGCCGGAGCAGCGGATGATCGAAGGCAATGCTGTAGGTGACCTTGAAGTGGTCCGACGGGTACATGGCGATGCGCTTGTCGCCGCGCGCCACCGAGATCGGCCGCAGCACCTTGAGGTAGCGGCGCGGGGCCGTCAACTGCTTCACGCCCGCCTCGTGCAGCAGATAGATGAACGGCGCGGCGCTGCCGTCCATGATCGGCACCTCGGGCGAGTTCAGCTCCACGATCGCGTTGTCGATGCCCAGGCTGACGAAGGCGGCCAGCAGGTGCTCCACCGTGTCGACCCGGACGGTGTCCCGTGCCAGGCCCGTGGCCAGGTTGATGCCGCCCACGTGCTCGAGCGTGGCGGGCACCTCGAGGCCGCCCAGGTCGGATCGCCGAAAGCGAATCCCGGAGCCGGCGGCCGCTGGCTTGAGGGAGAGGGTGACTTTATTGCCCGAATGGAGTCCGATTCCTGCGCAGGAGATGGGGCGTCGAAGTGTCCGTTGAGCGTGCATCAGGCTCCCTGGCCAGTCGCGGGGACTACCTGCTGGAAGCAATCACAGTGCCGAGCTGCACCGTATTGGGGGATCCCTCTTAACTACTTGCCAGTGAAACCCTTCCTGTTACGAGCTCAAATCTAAGGTATTCGACCTCGTTGCGTTTTGTTGCAGCGTGGCCACAACGAATACGCCGACGGCTGTGGCGAATTTACCACAGTAAAGAAACCGCATTAATGCGGTTTCTTTACTAGGAATTGGCCGGTTGCCGAGACACGATTCGCCGCGACCTCCTCCGGCGTCCCGGTGGCCACCACGCGGCCGCCGCCCTCGCCGCCTTCCGGTCCGAGATCGATCAGGTAGTCCGCCGATCGAATCACGTCGAGGTTGTGCTCGATGACGACGACCGTGTTGCCTTGGTCGACGAGCTTGTTCAAGACGTCGAGCAGCTTGCGCGTGTCCTCGAAGTGCAGCCCCGTCGTCGGCTCGTCGAGGATGTACAGCGTGCGGCCCGTGCTGCGGCGCGACAGCTCGCGCGAGAGCTTGACGCGCTGCGCCTCGCCGCCGCTCAGCGTGGTGGCCGACTGCCCCAGCTCGATGTAGCCAAGCCCGACGTCCTGCAGCGTGCGCAGCTTGTTGGCGATCGGCGGAAAGTTCTCGAGCAGCGGCAGCGCCTGATCCACGGTGAGGTCGAGCACCTCGGCGATCGACTTGCCGCGGTACTGGATCTCGAGCGTCTCGCGGTTGTAGCGGCGCCCCTTGCACTGCTCGCACGTGACGTAGACGTCGGGCAGGAAGTGCATCTCGATCGCGATGACGCCATCGCCCTGGCACGCCTCGCAGCGGCCTCCCTTGACGTTGAACGAGAAGCGTCCGGGCCGGAACCCGCGGGCCCTGGCTTCCGGCATCATGGCGAACAGGTCGCGGATGAACGTGAACATGCCCGTATACGTGGCCGGATTCGAGCGCGGCGTCCGCCCGATGGGTGACTGGTCGATCTCGATCACCTTGTCGATCAGCTCGATCCCCTCGATGCGGTCGTGCGGTCCCGGATCGGCGGCCGCCCGGTAGATCGTCCGCGCGAGAGATCGGTACAGGATGTCGTTGACGAGCGTCGACTTGCCCGACCCGCTCACCCCGGTGACGGCCGTGAGCGTGCCCAGCGGGATGGCGACGTCGATGTGCTTGAGGTTGTTGGCGCGCGCGCCGCGGATGACGATCTCGCCCTTCAAC
>JACQTK010000035.1 GCA_016210845.1 Acidobacteriota bacterium
GGACCGCTATGCGGCCCGGAACGTGAATTTCGTACTCGTTGCCAGACTGCATAGCGGTCCTAGCCGCGCGGAGCGCGGCAGAAGAGACCGTTCAAGTGATGCGACACCTGCCTCTCAGGGTGCGACCGCGAGCCGCGGCGGGTCGATCGTGCACGGACTCGCCGCGAACCGCGACCCGTCCGCCTCCTTCCGGAAATCCGTCGACGTGATGAACGGCTGCGTCAGGTATCTCGGGTCGTCGACGATCGTCGTCACCGTCAGCCACTCGAGATCCCTCGGACCCGCGTGACGGTAGTAGTACTCGGTCACGACGGCGTCCTCGCTGTAAGGCACGCCGTTGGGGCGCAGGTAGCCTGCGCGGAGGTTGGTCGTCACGACCTTCAAATACCCGCCGGCGAATCCTCCCCTGCCTCCGCCGCCGAATCCGAGCCCGCGAACCTGCGACTGCTTCTGCCATTCGGCCATCGAGCGTCCCTGCCACGTCCGTGCTCCGGGCGCGCCACCGCCTGCACGAAAGCGAAGCAGGCGGGCCTGGCTGCCCGCGGATGTGTCGATTCTCAGCGTCTCGTCGTCCTGCCACTCGATTCGCACGCGCCCCGGCCGCCGCATGACCGCGGCGGCGCCGAAGGCGCGGCACTGGTTGTCGCCGGCGGCGTCCCGCGAGTAGTCCCACCCGTCTGCGACACGGCGCCCCTCCGCGTTCAGCGGGACGCTCGCGAAATCGCCCTTTGGCGGCGTCAGCATCCGCCATCGCCAGTCTTCGATGACGATTGACACCCAGAACCCCGTCATATCGAACGGCGCAGCGGCGCGTGCCGTCGTGTTCTGTCCTTGTCCCTGTCCCCGCCCCTGTGCGCTGACCGCGATGGCACCCACGATCATCACGACCAGGACCGCTATGCGAGTCGCGACGAGTAACCAGCCAAGGGGCTCCGCCCCTTGATATCCCCGCGGAGCCCCTTGGCTGGTTGCCAGTATCTGTTTGGCGCGCTCCGCGCGCCTAGGACCGCTATGCGGACCGGCAAACGAGCACAAAATTCTCGTTAGGGGCCGCATAGCGGTCCAATTCACGCAACGAGCCGCATAGCGGTCCAACGCGGTGCGCTGCCTGGTCACCGCGCCCCTCCAGACGCGGACACGCCGGCAGTGGCCGCCGCCGGCGGTTCGTGCACGGCTGGCGGCAGCGTCCGCAGTTTGTCCATGTACTCGGGATACATCGTCTCCGCGCCGCCCGATCGTGCCGCCTCCGGGATCCGATACCTGGCGGCAAACTCGTTCAAATACGGGTTGGTCCCGGGCAGATAGTGCGGAATCGCGGTCTGGTCGCCGGGGATCTCGACTTCGACGGTGCACGGGTACGGCGCCGCCTGGTAGCCGGGCTCGTAGACGAAGTTCCGGCTCCGGATCAGCGGCTCGGTGAGGTACGCGGGATCGTCGACGATGGAGATCCACGTGAGGACGTCCCCGGCGCGGGTGAACCGCTCGTGCAGGACGGCCTTTTCGCTGCGCGCGATCCCGTTGCGTCGAACGTACGCAGGCTTGAGATGCGTGGTGGTCACCACGAGCATGTCGCCTTCCCACCGCCCGGTCGAAAAGCCCTGCCACGTGTGGGGCGCCCACTCGGACGGGTGCGGCCGGCCGTCCATCCAGATCGTGCGGACGGGCGTCATCCAGGCCATCTGCGTGTGATATGCGACGATCGCCTGCGTGACCGGATCGACGTCGTGCCAGATCTTCAAGTTGGAAAAGCTCGGCCCGTAATCGGCGGGGTGCGGGATGCACTGGTGCTCCGGCACGGTCCACAGGCTCGAGCTCCAGGCCTCTCCCCGCGCGCGATTGGCGTCGTTGATGGGCAGTCCCTGAAACTCCCCGATGTGCGGCCCTCCGCCGCGCTCCGGCTGGTCCTCGTGTTGACGCGTGGCCCAGCCGCCGCTCGGGTCCACCTGGGCATCTGCGGCGCGAGGCATCGCCGCCATCAGGACGAAGAGCACGAAGCCGCACAGGAGCGCAGGTTGTCGTGACATCTGAGGATCTCTCCTTGGACCGCTATGCGGTCCTGAGCGCGCGGAGCGCGCCAGGCAGATACTGGCAACCAGCCGCGGGCTCCGCGGGATATCAAGGCGGAGTCCGTGGCCGGTTCGCGGTCCGGACGCGCAATGTAGCGCGGGTGTCATTCCGTGTCAATGAACCATGCGATAGATGCGTTGATGGCAAGAGTTCGCCTGCCGCGACGGGCGCGGCCCCGCTTGTATTGCGTAGGATGAAATAACAATCGAAGACAAAGTCGTGATTGACAAGAGTAACGGCGCTCCCTATATAATGCGCCCCGGAAGACGGGCGGCGACTGCGCAGGCCCGTCACGATCGACCTTCGGCGCTTTCACGTGATATGACGACGGAATAAGCCATGCACACATTCAGCTCGGAACGAGGCGCCGCTCGCGCCGGATCGCGTGCTTCTCGCCGCGCCTGGTGGGCGGGGCTCGGCCTAGTGGCGGCGAGCCTGACCGTCGCCGTTGCTGGTCAGCAGAGGGCGGGCGGGACGCCGCCTCAGGCGCCAGAGTCGGCGTTTGGTGCTCCTGTGAACCTCTACGCGCGCGGCGCCGATCCCTATGCGCCGCCGCAGGGAGATGGGGAGATTCATCCGTGGCATGCGCGCGGGCGGGTCTGGCTCATGGTAGGCGGGGAGTCAAACGTGACCGTGCAGGTCGGCGACAACGGCGTGTACGTGGTCGATACGGGCACGCAGGCGATGGCGCCGAAGCTGCTCGCGCAGATCCAGCGGCTCGCACGGGAACAGGGCGGTGCTCACAAGGCGATCCGCATGGTGATAAACACCAACGGGCGTGCCGACCATATTGGTGGCAACGAGATCATTCGCAAGGCCGGCAGCCAGATCATCTCCGGTGAAGAACGCGGGCCGCAAGCCAACTTCGGGACCCCGGGCGCCGAGGTGTTTGCCCATGAGAAGGTGCTGGAACGTCTGGTGGCCGAGGGCGTCAACTCGGAACTGTGGCCCACCGATTTGGAAGGCTTCGAGAGCGACAGCCGCCGCTTCAACGGCGAGGCCGTGGAGATTTACCACCCCCGCAGTGCCAATACCGATGGCCAGTTGATCGTCTTGTTCCGCGAATCGGACGTGCTCGTCGCCGGCGACGTGGTCGACATGACCAGCTACCCGCTCATCGACGTGGCGCGTGGCGGCACCATCGACGGCCTGCTGGTCGCGCTCAACAAGGTGATCGACATGGCGGTGCCCGACAGGCAGGCGGACGGCGGTACGCTGATCGTCCCGGGGCATGGCCGGTTGGCCACTCAGACCGATGTGGTGCTCTACAAGAACACGCTCACCATCATCCGCAACCTCGTTCAGTACTACAAGAATCAGGGAAAGACGCTCGAGGAGGTGTTGGCGCTCAAGCCCAGTGAGGGTTACGACCAGCGCTGGGGCAGAACGAGCGGACCGTGGACGACGCGCGACTTCATCACCGCGGTCTACACCACGCTGCCCGCCAACGGGCCCGTCTTCTTCTCGATCGCGAACTAACGAGCGTCTGGAGATACGCCATGAAGCTTCGTCTGATGCTGGTCTTCGTCGCGCTGGCAGGCACGCTCACGATCGTTCAAGGGGGACTCGTCGCGCAGGCTCCAGCCGCCGCGCAGGCACCTGCGGGTCAGGCTCAACCCCCGGCGCAGCAGCCGGCTGCACCGCAGACTGCCCAGCAGGCGGCTCTCGTCGATCTGACGGGAAATTGGGTGTCGGTCGTGAACCAGGACTGGCGTTTTCGCATGATGACGCCGCCCAAGGGTGACTACGCTCAAGTTCCCCTCACTGCTGCCGCTCGCAAGGTTGCCGACTCGTTCGATCCCGCGCGGTACGGCGGGGCGAATTACCAGACCTCGGGGATCGTCGACTGCCGCGCCTATGGGGCCGCCAACGTGATGCGCATGCCGACCCGCCTGCGCATCACGTGGGACTCGCCGAACGTGCTGAAGATCGAGACCGACTGGGGCCAGCAGACGCGCCTGATCCGTTTCGACGCCAACCGCCTGTACGGGGACATTCAGCAGGATCTCGTGATGGGCGTGGTTGGCACGAGCAACCAACCACCGTCGATGCAGTGCAATTAGGCCGCGGTTAGGGAGCGCCCCTATCAGATCAACGCCGCCGTCTGGCAGCGCGGCCCCACGGGCAGGGGCGGCGGGCTGGGGACGGAGAGGCAGGGCGAGCGCCAGCCGGGCGGGAGCCTGGCGGTGGTGACGACCAGCCTTGCGCCGGGCTGGCTGCGGCGCAATGGGGTGCCTTACGGCTCGCGGACACGCGTGATCGAGCACTATCGGACGTTCCAGGATCCGACCGGCGCGCAATGGTTCAACGTGACCATCCAGGTCATCGACCCCGAGCACCTCAACCGCCCGTTCAATACCACCGCGGATTTTCGGAAGGAGCCGGATGGCTCGAAGTGGGCGCCGCACCCGTGCGCGCAGATCGGCGGGAACTGATTCCCCAGCCGGCGTGACCGGCTGGATTGCTGAAAAATGCGTCAAGTGTTCCTCGGTCAAGCCGGCTTGGCCCGCCGAAGGCGGGCAAGCCAACACTGCCACGTAGCGAGGCGAAGCTGGTGGTGTCAGGCGAAGCCTCGCTACGTTGAGAGATGAACATCATGCCGATCAAGTCACGTCTTCTGCGCCTGGCGGCCGCTGTCATCAGCGTTGCCGCACTTCTGGCCGTTCAACTGTCGGCCCAGTCGATGATCACCGGCTACTGGCAGCCGCTGGGCGACCAGGATTCGCACAATTACGCCGGTGGTCCGGATCCGGGAGAGTTCCCTGGCCTGCCGATTACGGACGCGATGCGAAAGGCCGCGTCGACGTACGACGAGAATGAGATGATGATTCGGGAGCTGCAGTGTCGGCCGTTTTCCGCGACCTACGGCCCCAGGACGCTGAGCACCATGCGCCTCTGGGAGACGCTGGATCCCGTGACCCAGCGGCAGACCAAGATCGAGATGTGGATGGCATTTGCGGCGCAGCACCGGACCATCTGGATGCCCGACTCCGGTCAGACGCCTCCGCCAGCGTGGGCGCCGCACAGCTGGCAGGGGTACTCCACCGGCCGGTGGGTGGGCGACGAGCTGTGGGTGCATACCTCCCATCTCAAGGAGCACTACCTGCAGCGCTCTCAGGGCCTGATCCTCTCAGACAGGACAACCATGGACGAGCGCATGTTCCGGTATGGAGACATCCTCGTCAACATCATGATGATCTCCGATCCGGCGTACCTGTCACAGCCGTTCGTCTATAGCAAGTTGTACGTCCACCTGCCCCAGGGCGCCATGGATCCCTACCCGTGTCAAGCGTACAACCACGTGCCGATGCCCGAGGGGCACGTGCCGATGCGCCTGCCCTTCTACACGCGCGTCTACAATCGCACGTTCATGAGCCACGGTATCCCGCTCGAGGCAGCGCGTGGGGGTGAGCAGACGATGTTTCCCGAGTATCAGGACTACATGAAGACCCTGCCGCTCAATCCACCACTCGAGCAGATCTTGGAGGAACGAGAGAGGCAGCAGGCGGAACAGGACGCCATCAGGCAAGGGACGGGTCGGTAAGTCACGGACAGTGCCCTTCAGGATGACAGCGCACCGGCGACGTTGGCGCGAGCTTCCCGGCAGATTGAACCTGGGCAGGAAACGTTCGACGCGTCGAAGGTCAATGATGCGCTGATCGCGTAGCCACGACGAGCTTGGCGGCATGGTCATACCAAGCCGTTGGAATCAATCGAGAGACCACGCCAGCGACCGCGCCGGCTGCGATCGATCAGGTGCCTCCCCCGACGACTCGCTCATGCGTTCGCCAGGGCGATTTCTACACCTGCTCTTGTCTTCCCATCTCCGGGGTACCCGACGATAGATGTCGTATGTGCAACAGTAGACAATACAGTTGCGTTGCATGCAGATGGACTGCTATAGTGGACCGCTAGTGCGGCCCAGAACGTGAATTTTGTACTCGCTTGCGTCGACCGCATAGCGGGGTCCCCGGCGCGCACGCCTGCGCGCTGGGGTGCCGTAGCGGTCCTAGCCGCGCGGAGCGCGGCCAGAGATACTGGCAACCAGCCAAGGGGCTCCGCGGGGATATCAAGGGGCGGAGCCCTTGGCTGGTTGGACTCTCGCGTGCGGTCGGGCCCGCGCGTCGGCGTGTGGGCTCGTTGTCAGGAGTCCCCGACATGACCACTGTTGCCAACACCTCAACGCTTCCGGCTGCCGACATCAGCGTCGAGACGCTGCTGCGAATGCACCGACGGATGCTCGCCATCCGGCTGTTCGAGGAGCGCGTCAACGACCTCTATACCCGCGCGCTGATGCCCGGCCTCGCGCACCTCTATATCGGGGAGGAGGCGGTGGCCGTGGGCGTGTGCGAGGCGCTGCGCCAGGATGACTACATCACCAGCACGCATCGCGGCCACGGCCACTGTCTGGCCAAAGGCGCGAGGCCACGCCTGATGTTCGCCGAACTGCTCGGAAAGCAGGCCGGCTACTGCAAGGGGAAGGGCGGCTCGATGCACATCGCCGACCCGGCGACAGGGAATCTGGGGGCCAACGCCATCGTGGCCGGCAGCGCCGGCATCGCGACCGGTGCCGCGTTTTCGTCGAAATACCTCGAGACCGGACGGGTGACGGTCTGCTTCTTCGGCGAGGGGGCGCTCGGACAGGGCGTGGTCTACGAGGTGATGAATCTCGCACAGCTCTGGAAGCTGCCGGTGATCTACGCGTGCGAGAACAATCTGTACAACGAGTACACGCATTTCAGCGAGGCGACGGCAGGCGACATCATGGCGCGGCCTGCCGCCTTTGGCATGGCCGCCGAGAGTGTCGACGGGCAGGACGTGCGGGCCGTCCATGCGGCCGCCAGCAAGTACGTGGAGCGGGCGCGGGAGGGTGAGGGCCCGGCGTTTCTCCTGCTCAACACCTACCGGTATCGCGGCCATCACGTGGGCGACATCGCACGGGAGTACTACCGGCCGAAGCAGGAGGAGCAGCGCTGGGCGCTCCGCGACCCGATCGTCCTCCACGCCGAACGGCTGCTGGCGGATGGCGTGGCCGACCGGCCGACGCTCGAACGCATCGAGACAGATCTCGTGGCCATCATGGACGCTGCCGTGCAATTCGCGGTCAACGCGCCGTATCCGGATGCAAGCAGGGTAGAGGAAGACGTGTATGCCTGAGACAGGGAGGGCAGGGCTTTACGCCCCGCCGGCGCGAGAGCTTGGCTTTGGCGACGCCATCCGCGAAGCGATCGCCGAGGAGATGCGCCGCGATCCGACCGTGGTCCTGATGGGGGAGGACGTCGCGGAAGCGGGCGGGACCTTCAAGGTCCTCAAGGGGCTGGTCGACGAATTCGGGACGCACCGGATCATCGACACGCCCATTTCCGAGCCGGGCTTCACGGGAATCTGTGTCGGTGCGGCGATGACCGGCATGCGGCCGGTCGTCGACATCATGTTCGGCGACTTCCTGGCGCTCGTGATGGATCAAGTCGTGAACCAGGCGGCCAAGATTCATTACATGTCGGGCGGCAAATGGCGCTGCCCGCTGGTCGTCCGGGCGACGATGGGCGCGACGCGGCGGTCGGCGGCGCAGCACTCGCAGTCGCTGCACGCGTGGCCGAGCCATGTGCCCGGGCTCAAGGTGGCCATCCCGTCC
>JACQTK010000039.1 GCA_016210845.1 Acidobacteriota bacterium
CTGCTGGTGGGCCCGCCCGGCACCGGCAAGACCCTGCTCGCCCGCGCCGTCGCCGGCGAGGCCGGGGTGCCGTTCTTCTCGATCGGCGGCTCGGAGTTCGTCGAGATGTTCGTCGGCCTCGGCGCCGCGCGCGTGCGCGACCTGTTCGAGCAGGCGCGCAAGAAGGCGCCGTGCATCATCTTCATCGACGAGCTCGACGCGCTGGGCCGGGCGCGCGTGCAGAGCCCGATGGGCTCGCACGAGGAGCGCGAGCAGACGCTCAACCAGCTCCTCGCCGAGATGGACGGCTTCGACTCCCGCAAGGCGATCATCATCATGGCCGCCACCAACCGTCCGGAGGTGCTCGATCCGGCGCTGCTCCGCCCGGGCCGGTTCGATCGGCAGGTGCTCGTCGACAAGCCGGACGTCAAGGGACGCGAGGAGGTGCTGCGCATCCACACGAAGCAGGTGAAGCTCCACCCGGCCGTCGATCTCAAGGTGGTCGCGGCGCGCACGGCCGGCTTCGCGGGCGCCGATCTGGCCAACCTGGTCAACGAAGCGGCGCTGCTGGCAGCACGCAAGGACAAGACCGCCGTCGAGATGGCCGACGTCGACGAGGCGATCGACCGCCTCATTGCGGGCCTCGAGAAGAAGCGCGTGATGAGCCAGAAGGAGCGCGAGATCGTCGCGTACCTCGAGTCGGGGCACGCGATCGTCGCGACATCGATTCCAGGCATGGATCCGGTCCACAAGATCTCGATCGTGCAGCGCGGCTTCGGCGCGCTCGGCTACACGATGCAGCTGCCGCTCGAGGACCGGTACTTGATGCAGCAGCGGGACCTGCGCAACCAGCTCGCCGTGCTGCTGGGCGGGCGGACGGCCGAGGAGATTGCGCTCGGGGAGATCTCGACCGGCGCCCAAAACGATCTGCAGCGCGCCACCGACATCGCGCGCGCCATGGTGACCGAGTGGGGGATGAGCGACGCGCTCGGCGCCATCAACTACGACGGCCACAAGCGGAGCAAGTTCCTCGACATCCCGATCGGCCCCGAGCGCGGCGCGTACGCCGAGGACACCGCGCGCCTCATCGACGCCGAGGTGAAGCGCATCATGACCGAGGCGCACGGCGAGGCACGGCGCATCCTCGCCGAGAAGCGGGACCTGCTCGAGACGGTCACGCGGCGGTTGCTCGATCGGGAGGTCATGGAAGGGGACGAGCTGCGCACCATCCTCGGAGCACCGCCCGCGCCGCACGATCCGCAGCCCGAGGCCACTCCCCTGCCGCCCGTCGACGGCGTGCACTGAATCGCACGTTGACCCAGCCCGCCTATGCCGTCGCCAGGGTGGCCGCGCCGAAAGTCGCCGAGCACCTCCGCCTGCACAGGGAGACCGTGCCCGCCGCCGAACCGTCGACGGCGGCCCTGCTGCCCGACGCCACGCGGTCGAGGCGATCGTCGACGCCGCGTTCTGGGCCAGCGTGCGCCGCGAGGAAGGCTACGTCCCGAAGATCTCGCTCGCGTTCCTTCCTCCGCTCGCGGAGGTGCAGCCGCTCGTCTTCGCGCGGGCCCTGCCGCTCCAGCCGGACGCGCTGACCCGCCTGGCGGCGGCGGTCGAGCGTCCGGGCATCCACCTCGGCGTCTGGCCTGACGGCAACGGGCTGCAGGTGTGGGGCACGACCCACACCATCCCGCCGTTCTGCTTCGTCGTCGAGGTCGTGGCGCCCGGACTGCTCGTGCTCAAGCACCGGCCAAGACACGAGTCCCGAAAGTTCGTCAACGTGGCGGTGCTCGAGGGCGACCGGGTGAAGATCGTCGACGAACGCGCGTCGCTCGTGCCCGACTGCCCCGAGCTCGTCACGTCGATGATCGGGTTCGACACGCGCGCCGAGGACGGCGCGCTGAACGTGCTCGTCCAGCTCGCCCTGTCGATGCGCAGGCACGGGCGCGGTGGAACCTTGCTCGTCGTGCCGTCGGAGACGTCGGCCTGGCAGCACTCGATCGTGCATCCCATCGCGTACGCCGTGCAGCCTCCGTTCACGGGGCTGGCGGACCTGGTGTGCGACCATCGTGCCGCGCGCCCGGATCATGACTGGCTCGACGCGTTGAGCCGCGCCGTGGATGCGCTGGCCGGCCTCACGGCCGTGGACGGCGCCACCGTCATCACGAACAAGTACGAGCTGCTCGCGTTCGGGGTGAAGATCCGGCCGCGCGACGGCGGCGCCCCTGTCGCCGAGCTCGTGGTCACCGAGCCGGTCGAGGGGAGCGTGGCCGTGCGCGTCGATCCGGGTTCCCTGGGAGGCACGCGCCACCTGTCGGCGGCGCAGTTCGCCATGGACCAGCCCGACGCGCTGGCGCTGGTCGCGTCCCAGGACGGCCGGTTCACGATCTTCGCCTGGTCTCCGTGCGAGAACGCAGTCCACGCCTATCGGGTGGAGGCGTTGCTGCTTTGAACGTTTGGGTTCAGTGGGTTGAATGACCAACCCGTTAGGGTGATGTATCCCTCAGCGGCGTCTGCCACGATGTCCGCATGCTGAATGAAATCTCCAACCAACTGGCGGACATCGTCGCGGCGGCGGCTCCGTCGGTCGTCCAGGTTCAGGGGCGCCGTCGCCCGGCCAGCGGCATCGTGTACGCCGCGGACGCCGTGCTCACCACGATGCACGCGATCGGCCGCGAGGACGGGCTGCAGGTCCGGCCATCGGACGGCCGGACGCTCGATGCGGAGCTTGCGGGCTGGGATCCGGCCAGCAGCCTTGCGCTCCTGCGCGTGAGCGAGCTCCGGGCCCGTCCCCTCGCGCCGTCGAGCCAGACGGCACGTGTGGGACATCTGGCCATCGCCGTGGCTCGCTCCTGGAGCAACGCGGTCACCGCCAGCGCTGGCCTCGTGTCGGTGATTGGCGGGCCGCTGCCCACCGGCCGACGGCGGGCCATCGAACAGGTCATTCGAACCACGGCGCCGATGCACGACGGTTTTGCGGGCGGCGCGTTCCTCGATGTCGGCGGAAGCCTGCTCGGCGTGGCCACCGCCGCTCAGATTCGCGGTCTCGGTGTGATCGTTCCAGCGGGGATCGCCTGGAAGGCCGCCGCAGCGCTGCTCGAGCACGGAAGTCTGAAGCGTGGGTACCTTGGAATTGCCGGACAACCCGTCCGGCTGCCCGAGGCGCAGCGCGGCGCCGAGACTGGCGAAGAAGCGCTGCTCGTCGTCGGCGTGACGAGCGGCAGTCCCGCATCGAAAGCCGGCCTCCTGGTCGGCGACGTGCTCGTCGCCCTCGACGGCCGCACCGTGGAGTCGCCCGAGGACCTGCTCGACTTGCTCGGCGGCGACACGATCGGGCGGACCGTGACCCTTCGTGTGCTGCGCGGCGGCAGCGTCAAGGACGTCGCCGTGGCGGTGGGTGAGCGGCCAACCACGTAGGGATGCGAGTCATTCTCGTCGGATCTCCGGAGGAGCGCGCACGGCTGCGCGCCCGCCTCGATGGCATGGATGTGGTCGGCGAGTACCCGACGCTCGGGGCGGCGCGCCGCGCGGGCGTGGACGCCGAGGCCGTCGTCATGGCGACCGCTGACGACGGGGATGGAGACGAGGTCTTTGCCGAGCCGCTGACGCCGCGAGAGAGGGAGGTCCTCGAGCTGCTCGCCGAAGGCCTCCCCAACAAGGCGATTGCGGCCAGGCTGCAGATCAGCAATCAGACCGTCAAGTTCCACGTCGCGTCGATCGCGGGCAAGCTCGGCGCCGTCAACCGGACCGACGTCGTCCGGCGGGCGGTGCGCCGAGGGCTGATCGCGCTGTAGCTGGGAGCTCTAGGTCCGTTCGCGCGGCACGACCGTCAGCCGACGACGGCTGGTGCCGATGCTGACGCTCGGCATCCCGGGCTCGGGCCTGACCGCCGTCCTGCTGGCGGCGCTAACGCTGCACGGCATCCGTCCCGGTCCACTGCTGATGACCGAGCAGCCGGACCAGGTGTGGGGGTTGATTGCGAGCATGTTCGTCGGGAACGTGTTCCTGCTGATTCTCAACCCACCGCTCGCGCCGATGTTCGCGTCGGTGCTGCGCGTGCCCTACGCGTACCTGGCGCCGATCATCCTGCTCCTGTCACTGGTGGGCGCGTATGCGGCGATGCGCGACTTCTTCGTCGTCGGGGTGACGATCGTGTTCGGCGCGATCGGTTACTACATGATCAAGGCGGATCTGCCGCGTGCCCCACTCGTGCTCGCGCTGGCGCTCGCGCCGATTACGGAATCGTCGCTGCGCCAAAGCCTGATCCTCTCGCAGGGCAGCCCGCGCATCTTCGTCGAGCGGCCGGTTTCGGCCGTGCTACTCGTCGTCCTTGCTGCGTCGCTGGCCTGGCCGCTTGTCGGGGCGTGGCGACGGCGCGGCAGCAGGCCCGCTGAACCAGCGCTCCCGTCAAGCGATTGACACGTGAACTCCGTCAAGTAGAGAGCGGGGGCTCGCAACCTCGACAAGCGGTGCACAGGGGTAAGGCTGCCGCTCAAAACTGCGCCCGCAGGTAATTTCTCCCGTTGGGCCTCACGATCCGGTTTCGATAGGCGGGATTTCCTTCCTGGTAACGTCCTTCAGACAGTCCTCCAGTGGCCCGTTGTCCCTCTCAGGCAGCGGGATCTCGAGTCGCGATCCCTGGCCCGTGTCGCTCCAGGTCGCTTGCGAGCCAGCGGTATAGCCGTGCCCGTTGATTTCGATTCTCAGTGGAGTTCCGGTCTGATCGGAAGGAACGTCGATGCTCTTGACGAACCGACGACGCCCGAGCACCTCCGTCATGTACATGCCGCCGTTCTCATCCCACACGGGCAACACCTTGTCGGTGACAGCAGCCCGCACAACCACGGTGACCTGTCTGATGCTGGCTGGACTCATGATTCGATGCTATACCACAGGACGTCCTCATCGTCCTTGTGACCATCGCACACTGTCAGCCGCCTCCGGTTCTGGAACTGACCGATGGTACGGTCGTTCGCTCGTCGAGGATCAACGCGCGCGGGGCGTGATGAGCGCCCGGGCGAGCAGCACGCGGCGCGCTTCCCCGGCGTCACCTACGGCAAGTTGCCGACGAAGGCCGTGCCTGTGAGGAACATGCCTGTGAGGAACACTTGTCGATCTATGGTGCGGAACGTACACTAGAGTGTCCGGCCGTAGCCGGGACACTATTCGCAGAGTACCTGCCAGGGAGGAGCTATGCGCGGTGTGATGCTGTTTATCGCGGGACTTGCCGTCGGCCTCGCCGTCCAGGCGGCTGTCGCCCAGACCCAGAACCAGGGCGTCGTAATGATGAACCACGTCGGCGTCAACGTGCCGAACATTCCCGAAGCGATCGCCTACTACACGCAGAAAATGGGGTACCGGGAAGCGTTTAGGGCCAACGGTCCGGACGGACAGCCGACCCTGGTGTACATGCACATCAGCCGCAACACGTTCCTCGAGCTCGGACAGGCGAACGAGCAGCGGCCGGCCGGCTTCACGCATTACGGGGTCCACGTCGAGAACATCAAGGACGCCGTCGGAGTGTTCAAGCAGCGCGGCGTAACAGTCACCGACCCGAACGTCAGCAGGAACACCAAGGCGCTCCTGGCCAACATCACGGATCCGTACATGGGCCGCATCGAGCTCGTCGAGATCACGGCCGATTCGCTACAGCGGCAGGCGATAGACAGCTGGAAATAACAATCTGTGTATCGTTCACGCCATCAACGATTTCGAGCCTGAATCCTCAATTCCTGATTGCCTAACTGGCAGCGACGCCACGAGCCGGGCCGTGTTGCTGGCGATTGCGAAGCACAGGCCCTGTGCCGGAAGGAACACCCGCATGAAAAGGGGTCGAAGCGCGCCCACGGCAGCGAGCTCCCTTCGATCCGCACCACCGCAAGGTCGGTATCGGCGCCGCGCCTACCAGGTCGACTCGCACCGACCGCCCGTCGGGAAGCGTGACCGACATGCGCTGGTCGCGCTGCACGACGTGGCAGTTGGTGACGGCCAGTCCGTCCGGTGTGACGATGACGCCGGAACCGCCGCCGCGCGAGAGCTCGATCCGTACGACGGAGGGAGCCACCGTCTCGACGGCGGCGACGACGGGCTCCGAGTACGCATCCAGAAGCGCAGCGTCGCTCTGTAGAGGATTCGGCTGGTTCACAGCCACGGATCCATCCTACGGACGGATCTGGCGGCTCACATCCCCCGGACGGGCAGGATCGCAGCAGGGTGGCCCGGCTGGACGCTCACGGTCGGCGCCGCGGGCCGTGAGCGCTGGGCCCGGGCGCGGCCGATCAGGTAGCCAACGGCAACGAGCAGGATGACCAGGGATGTCTTCATCAGGGATCCTGACGCGTAGCGGCGAACTCTCAGATCCGCCTGGACAGCTCGTGCGAGTAATATATCGCGGTTCTTGAACGACTACCGCCTGAAAGGCGGTAGACTCCGCGCGCGGGTGTCGCAGCCCGACGCGGTAGTCGTTCATAGGCGCGCGCCACGGCGCGCGCATCGCTAGTCCCACGTGCTCGTTGGCTCGATGCAGCCGATCAGATC
>JACQTK010000044.1 GCA_016210845.1 Acidobacteriota bacterium
GTTCACGTTCTATCCGATGCCGCAGCCACACCAGAGCGTGCCCAAGATGGAGGTGGAGGCGAACAACACGTTATGGTTCGGCACGCGCGGCGTGCCGACCACGGTCGGGGTGCACTTCTATCCCGAGGGCTACACGGCCGCCGCGCCGCCGCTCCCGTAACGAACCAGCGGCGCAACATTCGCGCCTGGAGGTGATCATGGCAGTGAGAAAAGCGGTCTCACGGCGGAGTGTGCTGAAGAAAGCGGCGGCGGCAGTCGGCGGCGGCGCCGCGGCGGGCCTGCTCGGCGGCGACCCGACGGCGGCGCAGGCGCAGGCGCCGGCGGTGCTCACGGGAACCCAGGCGGGAAGGCGGTTTCGCGCCTTCATGTGCTTCCAGAATCCCCCCAACACGTCCATCCAGGACGCGCGATCGTCGGTCGAGACTGTCACGATGCGAGCGCTTCACCCCGACCGCATCGTCGTCCGCACCGAAGCCGCGCAGGTCTGCTACACGATCGTCGGCCAGGTGGTCGGGAACTACACCCCGCCGGCGATCCTGGGCCACAGCGCGGTCGGGATCGTGGAGGCGATCGGGTCGAGGGTGCGGCGCGTCGAGGTGGGCGACCGCGTGCTCCTGGCCAACACGCCTCAGTGCGGGGTCTGCTACAACTGCCTGCGCGGCCGGTCGGACCGCTGCATGAACACGCGGATCGAACCGGACGTGATCGGCACCCTCGCAGATGGCACCGAGGTGATCCAGCAGCACGACCGCGGCGGCTTCGCCGAGCTGATCGTCACGCCCGAGCAGTACGCGATCCCGATCTTCTACGACGTGCCGCCGGTGGAGCTCTCGATGCTCGGCTGCAGCGGGGCGTGCGGACTGGGCACCACGATCGGCGTCGCGCCGGTGGAGGTGGGAGCCGACGTCGTCGTCCTCGGGTGCGGACCGCTCGGGCTCGCGGCGGTGCAGGGCGCGCGGATCAAGGGCGCGTCGCAGATCATCGCCGTGGAGCCGATCGCGGCCCGTCGTGCCGTCGCCCAGCAGCTGGGCGCGACGACCGTGATCGATCCCAACGTCGATACCGACAACGTAGTCGCCCGGATCAGGGACCTGTGTCGGGGGCCGAGCGCCCGGACGTGGGCGGGGGGACGTCCGGCCGCGCAGCCGGGTCCGGACTTCGTGGTGGAGGCGGTCGGCGGCGACATCTTTCCGCCAAAGGAGGTGGCCGGGCCGGACCCGACGGGAGTGCTGTCGCTGCAGTGGGCCTGGCAGTTGTGTTCGTCGGCGGGCCATGTCACCACGGTGGCTGTCAGCCAGCGGGGGACCTTCAGCGTGCCGGCCGGCCAGTGGTCGAACGGATCGAAGAACCACCATCCCGGCAACTTCAACGGCGTGAGCACGCTGCGCGACGTGCAGCTGTTCGCGCGCCTCATCGAGAAGGGGCAGTTCAATGCCCGGGCGCTCGGGCCCGACACCTTCCCGCTCGATCGCACGAAGGACGCGCTGCAGGTGGTGGCGGACCGCACGACGGTGGGTGCCGCGATCGTGTTCAGCTGATACGAGAGGAGTGGTATGGGCAGGTTTTCAGTGTGGCTACGAGCGGGAATCGCGGCGTGCGGGGCGCTGCTGATGTGGACCGCGCCCGCCGCCGCGCAGGTCGACATCGTGGGTGTCTGGCAGCAGCCGGGCAACGGCCTCGTCACGCTCGTCGACGTGCGGCCCGGCTCGAGGTTCGAGTTCCGGGGTGGCCAGTACGAGGACATGTGGGAGCGCTGCTGCGGCGGCGGCGCCGGTCGCGGCGGGCCCGTGGCCGCTGATTTCATCGGCATCCCGCTGAACGAGGCCGGCCGCGCCCGGGCGATGGCCCATGACGACTCGCTCTGGGAGGTGCCGGAACATCAGTGCCAGCCTCACCACGCGGCGTACGCGTACTGGGGCGTCGGCGCCCCGACGATCAATGCCGTGTTGAACGATGCGGGGCGGTTGGTGGCCTACCGCGTCGAGGGGACGTACCGGAGGATGCCGCGCGAGATCTGGATGGACGGCCGGCCGCACCCCCCGGACTATGCCCGGCACACGTGGGCGGGATTCACCACGGGTGAGTGGCGCGGAAACACCCTCGTGGCCAGGACAACGCACCTGAAGAAGGGGTGGGTGCGCCGCAACGGCGCGCCGACGAGCGATCAGGCGACGCTGCTCACGTACTTCACTCGTCACGGCGACGTGCTGACCGTCACCGTGTTCGTGGACGACCCGCTGTACTACACCGAACCCTACATCAAGAGCACCGACTACCGGCTGGCGCCGACCGTCCCGACCGCGTCGTTCGATGACGCCGGGACCCCTGGAACGTGCTATGGGCATACGACGGTGGTGTTCTCCGATGAGCACCCCGTGCCGCACTGGTTGCCCGGCCAGAACCCGGGCGTTGGCGATCGTGCCAAAGCGCTGCACGTCCCGGTCGAGGCGACACTCGGGCATGCGGAGTCCGCATATCCCGAATTCATCGACCAGATCAGGGCCTGGCGCGAACAGAACCCGATCGAGACGCCTCCGACGGCGGTTCTGGAGCGAGACTCCGGTGGACGGTAGCGCGCGGCGGACCCGAGGGATCAGGCTCGCCGCCACCGCCGCGGGTCTGCTGGGGATTGTCGTGGGGAGCGCCCCCGCGCGGCCCGTGCTGACGGCGCAGGCGGGTGCCGATCCCGGCGGCATCCAGGCCGTCCACGTGCGGGAGCAGGTCTGGATGCTCGTCACCCCCGACGGCAATCTGGCGTTGCAGGTCGGGGAGGAAGGCGCGCTGCTGGTCGACACGGGCCGCAGCGGCACCAGTGACGCCGTGCGCGCGGTGATTCGCGGCGTCACCTCGCAGCCGCTGCGCTACATCGTGAACACGTCGGCCGGGCCCGCGCAGAATGGCAACAATGCGGCGTTCCGCACCTCGCCGGGCGGCGTGCTGGACCAGCCGGGCTCGGGGGGAGAGCCCGAGATCATCGCGCGGGAAGGCGTGCTCCTTCGCATGCACGCGGCGGGCTATCCCGTGGCCGGCTGGCCGACCGATGCCTACCTGGAGCGGGAGCGCAGCCTCCGCTTCAACGGCGAGCCGATCGACATCATCCATGTGCCCTCGGCGTACAGCGATGGGGACAGCATCGTGTACTTCCGCCGGTCCGATGTCGTCGTGGCGGGCGAGGTCTACTCGACGAAGCGCTTCCCGCTGGTGGCTCGGGAGCACGGCGGCACCGTCGAAGGGGTGCTCGCGGGGCTGAACCGCATCGTGGACATCGCGGTGCCGGATGTGGTCGTCAACAGCTTTGCGGAAGGCGGCACGCTGATCATTCCAGGCAGCGGCCGGCTGAGCGATCAGGACGATGTCGTCGAGTATCGCGACATGGTGCACATCGTGCGCGACCGGGTGGCGGACCTGGTGGCGAAGCAGCGCAGCCTGGAACAGGTGAAGGCCGCGCGCCCGCTGATCGACTACGACGGGCGGTACAGCGTCCCTGAGTGGACGGCCTCGATGTTCATCGACGCGCTCTATGCGGAATTGGCTCGGGGCACCTCGAACGACGGCGGCGGCGCCGTCAGGTAGGGTGGAGGACGCGGCCATGCGGGGCGGACATCGGTTCGGCCGGGTAAGGCGCGGCGTGGGCGCAGCGCTGATCGCCGTGACGCTGGTCGCGGCCCGACAGGCGGCCGCCCAGACCCCCTTCGAGCGGCTGGCCCCCATCGACCTGACGGGCACGTGGGTGTCGGTCGTCACCGAGGACTGGCATCTGCGGATGATCACGCCGCAAATGGGAGACTTCGAGGGGTTGCCGCTCAATGAGCAGGGGATCCGCGTCGCCAGCCTGTGGGATCCGGAGCGTGACGCCGCCTCCGGGAACGCCTGCAAGGCGTATGGCGCCCCCGCGATTATGCGCGTGCCGGGGCGCGTGAGGATCTCATGGCAGGATCGCGGCAACACTCTGCAGATTCAGACCGACGCGGGGCAGCAGACGCGGCGGCTCCATTTCGCTGGAGTACCGCCGAGGGGACAGGCGGGACGGCAAGGATATTCTGTCGCGAGCTGGGTGTACGGCAGCGGCTTCAATCCGCTCGTGCCGCCCGCCGCCAACGAGCGCCTGGAGGACGTGGCGCGCGCGGCCGGGGGAACCCTCAAGGTCGTCACGACGAATCTGGCGCCGGGCTACCTGAGGAAGAACGGGGTGCCCTACAGCGGGCAGGCCACGGTCACCGAGTACTTCGAGCTGGTGGCCGATCCGCGGGGTACGCCCTGGTTCGTCGTCACGACAGTTGTCAGCGACCCGACGTATCTCCTGCGGGATTTCATCACGAGCAGCAACTTCAAGAAGGAGCCCGACGACTCCAAGTGGCACTCGGCGCCCTGTACGGTCCAATAATTCCCGAGGGCACGCGGTACACGGATGTGTTCCGCGGATCTCGCCCTCCGCACGACGGTCGTGAGAAAGGAGATCTCATATGCCACGGCGTGACCAGCCCTCGAGGCCCGTTGGAGACGTAGGGGGTGAGTCCGGCCGGCGCCGCATCTCGCGCCGCCGGGCAATCAGGAACAGTGCGGCCGTGCTCGGCGGGGCGGCCGGCTTGCTGGCCGGCGAATCCGCGTTCGGCCAGGCATCGGCGGTGCAGACGGGCACCCAGACTGGCCGCCGGTTCCGGGCGTTCATGCGCTTCGCGAACAGCCCGCGCTCGTCGGTGGAAGAGGTTCGGATGTTCGCGCTCGACGAGAACCGGGTCGTCGTGCGGACCGAGGCGAGCCAGTGTTGCTACTCAATCGTGGGCCAGGCGCTTGGCACGACGCAGTCACCCGACACCAGGATTCTGGGGCACGGCGGCGTGGGGGTCGTGGAGGCGATTGGCGCCAAGGTGCGGCGCGTGCAGGTGGGCGACCGCGTCGTGGTGGCCAACACGCCGTACTGCGGCCAGTGCTACATGTGCCTGCGCGGCCGCGCGGATCGCTGCCAGATGCTCCCGGGCTACGGCAACGCGCTCGTCCCGATCGGCGAGCTGGCCGACGGCACGCGCGTCGTCCAGCACAACAACGAGGGCGGCTTTGCCGAGCTGATGATCCCGTACGAGTGGTACTGCATGCCAATTTTCTACGACGTGTCGCCGGTCGAGCTCTCGATCCTGGGCTGCGTCGGTGCGTGTGGGCTGGGGACGACCTTCGGCGTGGCGCCGGTGGAGCCGGGATCGGACGTTGCCGTGCTCGGGTGCGGGCCGCTCGGCTTGAGCGCGGTTCAGGGCGCGCGGATCAAGGGCGCGTCGCAGATCATCGCCGTCGATCCGATCCGGGCTCGGCGTGAGCTGGCCCTGAAGCTCGGCGCCACAATCGCGCTGGATCCGAACGTCGAGGGCATGAACCTGGTCGCCCGAATCAAGGATCTCTGCAGCGGGCCCACGGACCGGAGATTTGCCGGTGGCCGGGACACAACGGTCAACCCGAACGCACTCGGGCCCGACTACGTGATCGAAGCGGTCGGAGGCAACATCGTGCCGCCGATGGGCAACGCCGAGGCGGGCCCCGACCCCACCGGCCTGCTGTCGCTGCAGCAGGCGTGGGATCTCTGCTCGGCGGCCGGGCATCTGATGACGGTGGCCATCGGGCACCAGGGCAACTTCACGCTGCCCGGCAATCAGTGGTCGAACGGCGCGAAGAACCACCACCCCGGCAACATGAACGGCGTGAGCACGCTGCGGGACATGTCGCGATTCGCCCGGCTGACGGCCACTGGCCAGTACAACGCCAAGGCGCTGGCCACGGCGACCTATCCGCTCGATCGGACGCGGGAGGCGTTCCGGGTCGTCGCCGACCGCACGACGGTCGCCGCCGTCGTCGTCGTCTAGCGCGGCTGCGGGAAGTGGAGTTCCCAGTCCAGAACGTGTTGGAGGGAGAAAAACCGTGCCTTCAGTTCTCAACAGCGTGACGGCGAGGATCGGCGCGTGGATCGGCGCCATCCTTGGCGCGATTGTCTTCCTGTCGGCCGGTACCGGCAGCGCCCAGCAGGACGGGGCGGGACTCGAGGTCCTTCAGCTTCGGCCGAACTTCTACATGATCGCCGGCGCGGGCGGTAACATCGGCGTACAGATTGGGCCGGATGGAGTTGTGCTCGTGAACACCGGCACACGAGAGGCATCCGGCCAGGTGCTGGCGGCGATCCGGAACTTAACCAAGGAGCCCATCCGGTACGTCATCAACACAAGCGCGGATGCGGACGTGGTGGGCGGCAACGCGGCGCTTTCGAAGTTCCCGAGCGTCCTGGCCATTGCGGCACACGAGAATGTCCTGAATGCGATGAGTGCGCCGACCGGCCAGGCAGCAGCGTTTCCCACCGAGGCATGGCCGACTGAAGCCTTCTTCGAATCTCGACGGTATCTGTTTTTCAATGACGAGGGGATCGAGATTCTCCACCAGCCCGCCGCCCACTCGGACGGGGACCTCGTCGTGTTTTTTCGGCGCTCTGATGTCGTGGTGGCGGGTCATATTCTCGATGACACCCGGTTTCCGGTGATCGATCTGGAACGGGGCGGCAGCATTCAGGGGGAGATCAACGCCTTGAACCGCTTGATCGAACTGGCGATTCCGCCGGGTCCATTCGTCGGGACGCCGCGGGCGGCGATCGCCGCGTCGGAGATGCCCGGAGGAACCGAAGTCCTGCCGGGGCGTGGCCGGGTGTACCGTCAGCTCGATGTCGTGGAGTACCGCGACATGGTGGTGATCATCCGCGACACCATCAAGTACCTGATCGACCAGAAGATGACCCTCGAGCAGATTCAAGCCGCAGGTCCCGCGAAGGCGTGGGAACCACGGTTCGGGGCGACGTCGGGCCCCTGGACCACGCGACAGTTCGTGGAGGCCGTGTACAAGAGCCTGATGAATGAAGACAGTCAGGCACGCCGAGAAAGGTAGAACGCCGTGAGTGATCCGCTGAAGGATCTCCTCGTCCTGTGCGGTACGGTCGGACTGGCGGTCACGCTGCTGGGGATGCAGCGCCCTGTGCAGGCTCAGGCGGGCCAGGGAGCCGTGCCGGGCACCCAGCCACCGCCGACGGCCAGGGTGGCGGCGCCATTCGATCCGACGGGCTACTGGGTGTCCGTGATCACCAACAACTGGCGCACGCGCATGGTGCCCCCGCCGCTCGGGGACTATCGCGACATTCCGCTGACGGATGCCGGCATGAAGGTCGCCGATGCCTGGGATCCGGCGAAAGACGAAGCGGCTAACAACGAATGCAAGTACTACGGCGCGGCGTCGATCATGTTTCAGCCGGCACGCCTTCATGTCACCTGGCAGGACGACCAGACGCTGCGCATGGACATCGACTCCGGGACCCAGACTCGTCTCTTCCGGTTCGAGAACGCAACGGCTGCGCCGGGCAGGCGGACCTGGCAGGGGAGCTCGGTCGCGGTGTCGGAGGCACGGCGAACCGGCCGTGGAGCTTCTCCGGCTGCGAGATATCTCAAGGTCACGACGACCAATATGCTGCCCGGGTACCTGCGCAAGAACGGCGTCCCGTACAGTGAGCGCGCCGTCCTGACCGAGTACTTCGATCTGTTCCGCGAGCGGGACGGTACGACGATGATGATCGTCACCATCGCCGTGGAGGATCCAGTGTTCCTGAACCGGAAATATATCGTGGTGGCGCACTTCAAGAAGGAGTCGGACGCGTCCCGGTGGGATCCCTCGCCGTGCTCGGCGAGATGGTGAGCCCGACATGAGTGCGAATTCTGACGGAGGCAAGAGCATGTGGCGAGTGGCAGGCACGGCAATCGCAATCCTCGCATCGGGCATGGTGACATTTTCCCAGGCCCCCGGCGGTGAGATCGCGCAGATCCGGAATCTCGGCGCGCCGGAGGGGGTTGACCTCTCGGGCAATTGGGTCAGCGCGCAGTTCACGGAAGGCGGAGGGCCGGGTGGCGCCAATGATCGGAGGCCCTTCGATTTTCTCGGCATCCCGCTCAGCGAGGCTGGGAAGGCCTGGACCCTGAGTCACGATGAGGCGCAACTCTCGGAGCCCGAACGGCAGTGTGCGTTCTATACGCCCGTGTATCACCCCTGGGGATTTGGCGCCCTGAACATCTGGCGGGAAGACGAGTACCGCATGGGCTCGCCAGTGGCCTGGGTCATCGGGGGCTACCAGGATTTCAAGCCGCAGGTCATCTGGATGGACGGGCGGCCTCATCCGGGGAAGTACGCCCCTCACCGCATAGAA
>JACQTK010000041.1 GCA_016210845.1 Acidobacteriota bacterium
ATTCTGGGCGCTCCGCGCCTTTCGCGAGCTGGACGACGCGCTGTTGCGGCTCCGGTTCAACGAACCCGAGGTCGGGACGGTGCTCGTCCGGACCGTCGGTGATCCCGCTGCCGTGCTCGCTTCCGATCGTGCGCTGGCCGCGCACCGCGATCACTGGCTGGTCCGTGAGATCGCGCTGTTCATCGCCCGGACGCTCAGACGTCTCGATCTGACGTCGCGCAGCTTCTATGCCCTCATCGAGCCAGGGCACGCCTTTGCGGGGACGCTCTTCGAGCTGGCGCTCGCCTGCGATCGCTCCTACATGCTGGACGACGACGACCGCCCCAACGCGATTGCGCTGTCGGAGATGAACGCAGGGGCCTACCCGATGAGCAACGGCCTCTCCAGGCTCGAGGTCCGCTTCCTGGGCGCGCCGGAGAGGGTGGCCGAGGCGCTGCGGCGTGAGGGCCCGTTCGACCCCCAGGAGGCGCTGGAGGCCGGTCTCGTCTCCTTCGCGCCCGATGCGCTCGACTGGGACGATGAGGTGCGGCTGGCGATCGAAGAGCGGGCGGCGCTCTCGCCCGATGCGCTGACGGCGATGGAAGCGAACCTGCGCTTCGCGGGGCCCGAGACGCTGGAGACGAAGATCTTCGGGCGGCTGACGGCCTGGCAGAACTGGGTGTTCCAGCGGCCGAACGCCGTGGGGGAGCGCGGCGCGCTCACGACGTACGGCCGCGAAGGGCGTCCCGAGTTCGATTGGAGGCGATGCTAGGCCGCGCAGGCTGAAGCCTGCGCTCTACAGGTGGGGAGGGTCCCTGCCACCTGTAGAGCGGCGGCTTCAGCCGCCGCGATACCCGCAGACAACCATGATTTCGAGCGAACGCATTCCGAACAACGTCGGGCTCTCGAGCGACAAGCGCCTGCAGCGCGCGCTTGACCACTGGCACCCGAAGTTCCTCCAGTGGTGGCGCGACATGGGGCCGCAGGGGTTTCAGGACTCCCACCAGGTCTACCTGCGCACGGCGACGAGCGTCGACCCCCGAGGCTGGGCCCACTTCGAGTACGTCAAGCTGCCCGACTACCGATGGGGCATCTTCCTGGCCGAGCCGGTCGCCGACCGCCGCATCGGGTTCGGCCAGTTCAAGGGGCGGCCCGTGTGGCAGGAGGTCCCCGGAGAGTTCCGCACCCCGCTGCGGCGCCTCATCGTGACGCAGGGCGACACCGAGCCCGCCAGCGTGGAGCAGCAGCGGCTGCTCGGACAAAGCTGTCCAAGCCTGTACGACCTGCGGAACCTCTTTCAAGTGAACGTCGAGGAAGGGCGTCACCTGTGGGCCATGGTGTTCCTCCTGCACTCGTACTTCGGGCGCGACGGTCGAGACGAGGCGGAGGAGCTGCTGGAGCGGCACAGCGGCCATCGGGACAAGCCGCGGATGCTCGAGGCGTTCAACACGCCGGTCGAGACGTGGCTCGATCTGTTCGCGTTCACCATGTTCACCGACCGCGACGGCAAGTCGCAGCTGTTGTCGCTGTCGGAGAGCGCGCTCGACCCGCTCTCGCGGACGACGCGGTTCATGCTCACCGAGGAGTCACACCATCTCTTCGTCGGCGACACGGGCATCGGCCGCATCATCGAGCGGACCTGCCAGCTGATGAAGCAGAGCGGCTTCTCCGAGGACGTGCGCCGGCTGGGCGGCATCGACCTGCCGATGATTCAGCGGCACGTCAACTTCTGGTTCAGCCAGAGCCTGGACCTGCACGGCAGCGAGGTGTCGAGCAACGCCGCCACCTATTTCACCAACGGCCTGAAGGGACGCGCCGAGGAGGGCAAGCACCAGGACGATCACGTGCTGGCCGACGCGGTGTACCTGCTCGGCGCCGTCGACGAGACGGGGCGTCCGCGGCCGCGCGAGGTGCCGCTGCGGAACGCGCTCAACGAGGCGCTGCGGGACTGGTACGAGAAGGACTGTCTGCACAGCGTCGAGCGCTGGAACACGAAGATCGCGAGCCACGGCATCGACTTCCGGATCGCGCTGCCGGACCGGAAGTTCCACCGCCACATCGGGACGTTCGCGGGCCGCCGCTTCGATCCGTCCGGACGGCCGCTCGCCGCGGAGGAGTGGGAGCGCCGCCGCCACGAGTGGCTGCCGTCGTCCGCCGACACCGCATATCTCAAGAGCCTGCAGGCCGCGGCGGTGTACGAGCCGGGCCGGTTCGCCAACTACATCGCGCCGCCGCTGCGCGGCATCAATCAGAGGCCGATCGACTTCGAGTACGTCCGCACGGAGGAGTGACAAGGGCAGGCGCGAGGGTGCCAGGTCCGGAGCGCGGGGTCGCTACGCGGGGTATCGCGGCGGCTCGCGGCGGCTAAAGCCGCCGCTCTACAGGTGGCGTGGATCCTCCACCTGTAGAGCGCACGCTTCAGCGTGCGCGAGCCCGCGCTTCAGCGTGCGCGAGCCCGCGCTACATCAGCGTGAATCGGGTAGACGCGCGAACGATGCATTCGAGGTTCAGGTTCACTGAATCGTGATCGTGCCCTGCAGCGACGTGTTCGTCTCCTGGTTGTGATCGTGGTACGCGCACGTGCGCCGCGTGTTGAGGTTGCTCGTCTGCCGGCTCTGGCCAGGAGTGAGGAACCCCACGGCGTTGATCTCCGGGCAGTCCGTGTGCTCGGGATGCGGATCGGAGTTCATGTCGTGCACGCGGCTGTCGTTGTTGACGAACGTCACGCGGGATCCCACGGGCACCGTGAGGGCGCGGGGAGACACGCCGCTCGAGGTGATGGTAATCGTCGTGCCGCTCGAGCTCCCGCCGCCGCCGCTGCCAGGGTCCGGCGTGGTGGGAGAAGTCGGGGTCGTGCTGCTTCCGCCGCCGTCGGCGCCGCCGCACGCCGCCACGGTGATCGCGATCGAGCACGCCAAAGCGACCGCGCACGCTAAAGCGTGCGCTCTACAGGTGGAGGACCCCTGCCGCCTGTAGAGCGGCGGCTTCAGCCGCCGCGGCACTGTCGCCCTGTTCAAGACAGAAAGAGTGTTCATCAGAAAAACTTCCTCGAGATGTTGAAGCCCAGATACCAGTCGTCGTTGGTGAATCCGCCGCGCGCGACCTGCGCGGGCGTGGTGCCGAACCCGTTCGAGACGTTGAGCTGGAACGAGTGTCCCCCCGCGCGCTTCTCGATGCCGAACGATCCATGCGTGACGCCCGGATCGTGGCCCGCCACGCGTGGCGCAATCTCGCCCACCAGGTACACGGTCGGCCGGATGCGCAGGCGCGCCGCCAACCCCACGAGGAGCGTATCCTCGTCCTCGGCGAACGCCGCGGGCGCGGGGTTGGTGCTGCCGACCCAGAGCGGCTCCACGTACAGCGCCGCCAGGCCGCTGATGGTGCGCGAGACGGCCACGCCCAGCGCCGGCGAATAGCGGTCGCGGAAGTTGTTGGTCCCCTCGATCGAGGCGAGCACGCCGAGCCCCACCGGAGAACCGCCGCTCTGCTGCAGGAGGTTGTACTGCCCGAAGAAGTCGATCGTCTTGTTGCTCGTCCGGTGGATGCCCGCCTGCACGCCCCGCAGCAGCCCGAAGCGGTACTCGAGCCCGATGAGCGCTCCCGAATCCAGGCCAAAGAGGTCGCCGACGAGGTCGCCGAAGTCTCCCGCGCCGAGCGGCCGCCCGAAGCGGTGCGTCACCCGGAAGGCGCTCTTGAAGCGCGGGACGCGCAGCGTCGTCGGCAGCGTGACGACGGTGAAATCGGGCTGCTCGACGCTCAGGTCGAGATCGGGATCGTCGTCCGGGGCCTGCGCCAGCGCGCCCTGCGGTGCCAGCAGTGCAACACACGTCATGACAGCAAACAGTCTCATGGGACCGCTATGCGGCTCCTTTCGAGAACGTGTACCGGTTGTGAACGTCGCATAGCGGTCCCACGCGCGCGGAGCGCGCCAAGAAACACTGGCCGACCGGCCACGGGCTCGGAGGGCATGAAGGGCTGAGCCCGTGGCTGGTCCTGCTCGCGTGCCTGGACGACCAGCACGCCGTTCATGTCCTCGTGGCCCTCGCCACAGTACACCGAGCACACGATGGGAAAGCGTCCCGCCTCGCCGGCGACGAAGTCGATGATGACGGGCGCGCTGCCACGCGGAACCTCCTTCGAGATGTTGAGCGGCTTGATCTCGAAACCGTGGAGGCCGTCGCCCGATCGCACCACGAGCCGGACGGCCTCGCCTGCGGTGACGGCGATCTCGGCTGGCTCGAAGCTGTACCGCCTGGCCAGCACCTCGATCGTGCGCGGCTCGGGAGACTGACCAGCCAGGCCGCTGCCGCCAGCTGTCCCCGCCACCAGGACCGCCGCCGCCGAGCAGCCGATCACGACCATCGGCCACACGGCGCGTACATGCTGGGTGACAGATCGCCTCATGCGCATGCCCCCTGAGCAAGGCCGATGCCCAGACGGGTGACCCGAACGCTCACGAAACGTGGGGAGCCAGAGGCTCGGACATTACAGGGTCGGTAATCGCGCACGAAAAGCGAAACAGACATGGTGACCGTCGTGGTCGCCCATCAATCGATGCGGTACTTCGCCAGATAGTAGCTCAGGGCCCGCTGGCTGATGCCCATCTGCTCCGCCGCATCCTTCTTGATGCCGCCCGACTGCTCGAGGGCGCGGCGGATCGTCTCGCGCTCCACCCACTCGATGTTCTGGTGCAGGCGCAGCGACGGCAATCCGGCCGGCGGCGCCGACGAGGCACCCAGCAGCGAGATCGATCCCATTGTGAGCGTGGTTCCAGTAGCCAGAACCACGGCGCGCTCGATCGTGTTCTCGAGCTCGCGCACGTTGCCCGGCCAGTCGTAGCGCTGCAGCGACTGCAGCACCTCTTCGTCCACCCGATCGATCCGCTTGCCCGTGCGCTGCCGGTGCTTCTGCACGAAATGATCGATGAGCACTGGAATGTCGTCGCGCCGCTCGCGCAGGGCCGGAATCGGAATCGGAATGACGTTCAACCGGTAGTACAGGTCCTCCTGGAAGCGGCCCTCGGTGACCATCTGCTTGAGGTCGCGATTGGTGGCGGCGATGACCCGCACCTCCACGCGCTGGGTGCGCTCGGCGCCGAGCGGCTCGAACTCGCGCTCCTGCAGCACCCGCAGCAGCTTCGACTGGAGGGTGGTGCTCAGCGTGCCGATCTCGTCGAGGAAGATCGAGCCGCCGTCGGCCAGGGCGAACTTGCCGCGCTTGGTCATCGTGGCGCCGGTGAAGGCGCCGCGCACGTGGCCGAACAGCTCCGACTCGAGGAGCGTTTCGGGAATCGCGGCGCAGTTCACCTTGATGAGCGGCATCTCGCGCTGTGCGCTCCGGTGGTGGATCAGCCGTGCCACCATCTCCTTGCCCGTCCCCGTCTCGCCGGTGATGAGCACCGTGCTCCGGGTCTGCGCCACGAGCTCCGCGCGCTGGATGACCTCCTGCATCGCGCGGCTCCGTCCGACGATGCCGTAGTGGTTGAACTCGGCGTCGCGCTCGCTGATCAGGTACTGACGCTCGGTCTGGAGGCGAAGGCTCTTGACGGCGCGGCGGGCCAGCGCGAGCAGCTCGTCGATCTCGAACGGCTTCTCGAGGAAGTCCTCGACGCCGAGCTTGAAGGCCTCGCGCACGATCTGCGTCGATCCGTGCGCGGTCATCATCACCACCTGCGGCCTTTCGGACGGGGCCGTCGTGTGGGCCATCTCGCGGACCAGATCCAGGCCCGTCATGCCGGGCATGACGTTGTCGACCACCAGCAGGTCGAACGCCCGCTCGCCCAGCAGCCGCTGCGCCTCCCGCGTCGTCGTCACCTCCACGACGTCGTGCCCCTCGTCCCGGAGCGCCCGGCCGAGCCGCTTGAGGATCTTCTCCTCGTCGTCGGCGAGGAGGATGGAACCGGCCATCGCCGTCATGCGCGGGCCTCCGTCCCGACGGGCGGCTGCTTCGGCAGCTCGATCCGGATCTCGGTGCCCTCCCCGCGGCGACTCGACACCGCGATCGTGCCGCCGAGTCCCTCGATGATGTTCTTGGCGATGGGGAGGCCGAGACCCGTGCCCGCCCGCCGCGTGGTGAAGTACGGGTCGAAGATGTGGGGCATGTCCTCTGGCGCAATGCCCACGCCGCGGTCGCGGACCGAGATCGTCACGCGGCCGTCACCGTGCGTCGTCGTCACGCGAACGCCGGGCTCGACGCGGTCCGCGTCAGCGGACCGCGCAGCCAGCGCTGGCTCGTCGGGTCGCACAGCGACCCGACCGACGGCGGCCGGCGGACGCCCGCGTGCGCCGGTCTGTGGTCCGGCCGCGCCAGCATGGCCTCCGGCGTCGGCCGGAAGCGGTGCGTCGCGGCGGATGCCCCGGAGCGCGTGTCGGGCGTTGGTCAGGATGTTGACCAGCGCCGTGCGCAGCCGCTCCGCATCGGTGATGATGGGCGGCGTCGTGCGATCCAGGTCGAGCGCCACGATCGATCCAGGATCGCCCGTCCACGCCGCTTCAGCGGAGCTGCGGCAGATGTCGTTGATGTCGGCCTCTCCCAGCTCGAAGCGGATGGGCCTGGCGAAATCGAGCACCTCGGTGACGATGCGGTTCAGGCGCAGCGTCTCCTCGTCGATGTCCGCCACGGCCTCGCGCAGCTCCGTGGCGGAGAGCCCTTCGCGCCGCAGGCTGGACAGCGAGGCCCGGATGATCATCAGGGGGTTCCGGATCTCGTGCGCGATGACGGTCGAGAGCCGCCCGAGCGACGACAGCCGATCCTTGTGCGCCGCCTCCCGCTGAAAGCGTGCGATCGAATCCGTCAGCGTGTTGAACGTCGAGGCCAGCAGCCGCGCGTCCTCGTCGTCCCAGGGGCGGCTCTCGAGCGTGACCTTGCGGGTGAGATCGCCCGTGGCCGCGACGTCCCGCATGGCCGTCGTGATCGCGGCGAGCGGGCGGGTCATCGTGCGCGCCACGCCGTAGCTGAGGATCGTGGCGAGCACGAGCGTCACCACGAGCACGCCGGTCAGGCCCGTGCGAATCGCGGTCAGAAAGCGCAGACGCTCGGTGCGCGAGCGAAGCACCAGCGAGACAGGCGCGTCCGGGCCGACCTGAAGGTCGGCCCCTGCATCATCGGGTTGTCGGGCATCATCGACTTGTAGGGGCCGACCTTCAGGTCGGCCCAACGGCGCAACGAGCGGACGTGCCAAGGCCAGGAACTCTTCCTCGCCGATCGCCACGGAGGTCATGCCCGACGCGCCGATGGCGAGGGCCAGTGGCTCGCGCGACGCCGCCGGCAGCGTCGATGCGAGGATCCGACCCTGCGCCCCGAACGCGATCTCGCTGCCCGTGAGGTCCTTGAACTGCGCGGCGAGGCGGTCGTCCAGGAAGACGCCGACCGTGAGGCGGCCGAGGATATCCGGCAGGATGCCGTCGATCAGGATGGGGACGCTGACGACCTGGAGCACTCCACGCGCGTGAGGTTCGAACGTGGCGACCTCCTCCAACGGCGGAGCGCCCCGCACGGCCGAGGCGAGCGCCGACGCGTCGGCACCGGCCAGACCCAGGATCGCCTCCCGCCTGCCCGTCAACAGCAGCAGGTCCACCTTCATGTGTTGCAGGTACTCTTCGGCCAGCGGCTGCGCCGTGGGCGGATCGCCGATGTCCACCACCGCTTTCAGCTTGGGGAGATCTGCGACGACTCGCGCCATCCGCGTGAGTGTGTCGGTCAGCGTGGCCCGGTGCTGATCCACCAGCGTGGCCGCCTCCGCGAGGCCCCGCCGCAGCTCCGCCTCCGCTTCGGTCGTCGCGCGCGCGTTGACGAAGGAGAACGCGACGCCGAGCGACAGCATGGCGAGCACCGTGCACGCCAGGAAGACGCGATTGGTCAGCGACGAGATGATGGACACGGACAGCCTTACCCGATGTGTCATCGAGTTTCGTGGATCGTAACCCGGGGTTCTGGGTAGCTGGGTAGCTGGGTAGCTCGGTAGCTGGGTAGCTGGGTCGTTGGCGCGGCTTCCCAACGTGATTCCCAAGCCACCAAGCTACCCAGCCACCTAGCTACCCAGTGTGAGCACGATCAGCAAGGTGCCTGGCTCGAGGCGCTGCAAAGTTGCGTCCGGATACGGGGACACGAGCGTCCACGATTCCACGACGCGGCCGTCGACCACCCGGGGACCGCGGGCCACCCTGGCCCGCAGCGGCCCGTACAGCCTCACGAGGCTCCATCGGCTGTACGAACCGGTCTGACCGAAGGCGTCGAGTGGCAGCAGCGCCCGCGGCTCCCAGGCACCTGGCGGCCGCAGCAAGGAGGGGTCGTCGGTCAGCCGAGCCAGAATCGTTGCGAGATCGAGCGGGGTGACGTACGCCCGATAGGCCTCCGCCCGAGCGCCAGGCGGCGCGAACAGTGGCAGGAATGCGGGCGCTTCTCGCCATTCCCCGCCAGGCTGAGCGGCGGTCTGGAGGCCGCTCAGCAGGAACAGCAGGAGGGCGACGCCGACTGGCATGCGGCTCACGGAACCTCCGCGCAGGTGCGGGTTATACTTGCCGGCTATAGGAAGGCGGACCTGCAGGTCCGCCTCGACGACCAGCCAAGGGGCTCCGCCCCTTGATATCCCCGCGGAGCCCCTTGGCTGGTTGCCAGTATCTCTGGCCGCGCTCCGCGCGGCTAGGACCGCTATGCGGTCGACGCAAGCGAGTACAAACTTCACGTTCTGGGCCGCATAGCGGTCCAAAGGAGTAGCGGGAGACGCTCGTGGCGTATATCATCTGCGAACCCTGCATCGGCACGAAGGACAGCGCCTGTGTCGATGTGTGTCCGGTGGACTGTATCCACCCGCGCAAGGACGAACCGGGATACGAATCGGCCGAAATGCTCTATATTCACCCGGACGAGTGCATCGACTGCGGGGCCTGCGTACCCGCGTGTCCGGTGGAAGCGATCTTCGCGCTCGACGAGACGCCGGAGAAGTGGAAGCACTTCATTCCGGTCAACGCCCAGTACTGTCAACAACAGTAGGGCACGGCGCCGCCGCGCCCAGCAAGGATGGTGACATGGGGACCACGCGCAGGACGTTCCGGTTGGCCGTGGGTGCGGCGGGGCTCGTGGCGGTCTGTACGCTGGGGCTGAGGGCGGGCCAGATTTCCGTCGATGATGCGGAGCTGCAGTACCAGCTCGGCAACCTGCTGATCGAGGAAACGCGGTACCACGAGGCGCTGGACGCCTTCGACCGGGCCACCCGGACGACCGATCCGGAGCTCGCGCAGCGCGCCCGCAAGGGCAAGGTGAAAATGGCGCTGCGGATCGCCGAGTTCGACCTGGCCCTGTCCGAGGCGGAGCGTCTGACGACCGACGCGCGTCAGGACGCCGAGTCGCTGACGCTGCACGGCGACGCGCTGTGGTCCGCGGGGCTGTTCCTCGAGTCCGACCGTCTCTACGAACGCGCCATCGCGCTCGAACCCTCCTCGTCCCGCGCGCAGTTCGGCATCGCGCGCTCGCTCGCCACGCGCAACCGCCTCGAGGAAGCGCTCGACACCGCGCTCCGGGCGGTCGCGGCCGCGCCGCGCGACGGCGAGATCCATCACGCGGTCGGCGACATCTACGAGCGCCTGCACCGCTTCGACGAGGCGGTGGCGGCCTACAACAACTACATCAACCTGCTGCCCAACCGCGACCGCAGCGAGAAGGCGGCATGGTCGCGCGCGCAGGTCCGGTTCCTCGAGGCGTTCGCGGGCCGCACGCCGGTGGAGATCGACGAGCAGGACAACGGCATGCTGCACACCGTGCCGTTCCGGCTGGTGCGGGACAAGGTGGTGGTGCAGGCGCGCGTGAACGGCGGCAACCCTCAGGACTTCGTGCTCGACACCGGCGCGGAGGAGACGGTGCTCTCGGCGGCGACCGCGCGGCGGGTCGGCGTGCGTCCGATTACGTACACCCTCAGCGCAGGCGTCGGCGAGATCGGCCTCCGGGGCCTGGAGCTGGCCCGTCTCGACCGGCTCGAGATCGGCACGCTGCAGATCCGCAACCTGCCGGTGATGATCAAGAATCCGGCGCTGCGCGGCATTCCGACGCGCGAGGGCGAGAGCTTCTCGCCGCTGTCGCTCGGCATGTCGATGACGATCGACTACCAGCAGCGGCTGCTGACGATCGGCCGGAAGCTGCCGGACGCCGAGGCCGACATCCGTCTGCCCATGCGCGTGCACCGCCTGGCGATGGTGCGCGGCCTGCTGAACGCGACGCGCCCCGCGTACTTCGTGGTCGACACGGGGGGCGAAGTGATCTCGATCAGCGCGGCGACTGCCGACTCGCTGGCGCCGTCGCCCTTCCGCCGCATCCCGCTGCGCGTCTACGGGACGTCGGGATGGGATCCCGACGCGTTCCTGCTGCCTGGCGTCGACCTCGATTTCGAGAGCATCGCCTTTCGCAACTTTCCGCTCGTCGTCCTCAACCTGCGCGCGCCGAGCGTGCTGCTCGGCTTCCAGGTCGGGGGCATCGTCGGGCACAAGTTCCTCGGCAGCTACCGCGTGACGATGGACATGGCGGGCAGCGAGCTGAAGCTGGAGGAGTTCTGACGCGCGGCGGCTGAAGCCGCCGCGCTACAGGTGGCACGGGGAACCCCCTTCCCGTGTAGCGCGGGGGCTTCAGCCCCCGCGTGTGCATATGCGCGCGATTCCTTGTTTCACGCTGTTCACGGCGATCGTGGCAGCGCTCACTCTGTCTGCCGCCGGCCAGGACGCCCTTGATCCGGCGGCGAGCTTCCAGCTCGCCGCGCAGTTGTACGACGCTGGCCGGTATCGAGAGGCGCTGGAGGCGTACGACCTGGCGACCCGTGGCGGCGACGCCGCGTTGGCCGGGCGGGCCCGCCGGGGCAAGGTGCGCGCGGCGCTCCGAGTGGCCGAATTCGAGCTGGCGCGGCGCGAAGCCGAGACGCTCGTGGCGGCCCCGGCGGCCGACGCCGAGGCGCGGACGCTGCATGCCGACGCGCTGTGGGCGACCGGACTCTTCGACGAGGCCGATGCCGCATATCGCACGGCGCTGGAGGCCGCCCCTGGCTCGGCGCGCGCCCGGTTCGGCCTCGCGCGGTCGCTGGCCACACGCAGCAGGCTCGAGGACGCGCTGGCCGAGGCGTCCTCCGCCCTGGCGGCCTCGCCCGACGACGCCGAAGTGCACGCGCTGCTCGGCCACGTGTCCGAGCGTCTGGGGCGGTTCGACGAGGCTGCGGATGCCTACGAGCGCTACACGGCGCTGCTGCCGATCCGCGAGGATACGATGGCGGCCGTCTTCCTGGCGAAGGTTCAGCTCCTGCGGAGCTTCGCCGGGCGCACGCCGCTGTCGATCGATCCCCAGACCGCGGGCCGGGTCCACCGCGCGCGCTTCAAGCTCGTCAACAAGAAGATCGTGCTGCAGGGCCGTCTGAACGGCACGGCGGTGGAGCTCGTGCTCGACACCGGAGCCGAGCGCACGGGCATCTCGCGCGCCACCGCGCGCCGCGCGGGTGTGAGGCCCGTGACCACCACCCTCACCGCGGGCGTCGGCGCCAGTGTTCGGCGCCTGGATCTCGCGCGCGCCGACAGCCTCGAGATCGGCAGCTTCAAGATTCGCAACGTGCCGGTGTCGATTCGCAACCCTGCGCCCAACGCCATGCCGCGGTGGCAGAGCGAGAGCTTCTCGCCCATCTCGCTCGGGCTCTCGGTCCTGATCGACTATCAGCGGCAGGAAGTGGCGCTCGCCAAGACCTTGCCGGCTTCGTCCGCCGACGTCCGCCTGCCGATGCGCGTGAACCGGCTGCCGATGGTGCGCGGGCTGCTCAACTCCACGCGTCCCGCGTACTTCGTGGTCGACACGGGCGGCGAGGTGATCTCGATCAGTGCGGAGACGGCCCGCGCGCTGGCGATGATGCCGGTACGGCGGATCCCGCTCCGCGTGTACGGCATGTCGGGGTGGGACAGCGAGGCGTTCCTGCTGCCAGGCGTCGATCTCGACTTCGACGCGATCGAGTATCGCAAGGTGGGGCTGGCGGTGCTCAACCTCCGCGCGCCGAGCGTGTTCCTGGGCTTCCAGCTCGGCGGCATCGTCGGCCACGAGTTCCTGAGCGACTACCGCGTGTCGATGGACGTGGGGCGAAGCGAGCTGCGGCTGGAGAAGCCGTGAAGGCGCGGCGGCTGAAGCCGCCGCGCTACACCATTCCGTGTGGCGCGCGAACGTTGCGCCGTTACCTGTAGAGCGCACGCTTCAGCGTGCGCGATCAGACGCGATCAGATCAGCGATCAGAAGTCGTACCCGATCCACATCGCGAACCGCGGCTTGCGGAACGCGGCGCTGCCGCCCTGGGCGGCGAATCGCAGGTCCTCCCACTCCTTGTTGAAGAGGGTCCGCCACGCCCAGTCGAAGTGCACCGGAAAGCCGAGCGCAAAGGTCTCGAGGCCGATGCCGTACGAGGCGCGCGCGTCCACCAGCCGGAAGCCGTCCACGCGGACCGGGGTCCCGAGGATCTCGGAGCGGATGCCCGTGAACGGATTCACGACGTAGTCGACGACGGGCGTGAAGGACTCGGCGCTGTTCGACCACCACTTGAACGGCTGACCCTCGAAGCGGCCGCCTCCCATGTTGGCGAAGAGCACCCCCCGGATGCCGCCGAGCACGCCGATCGGCGTGAGCATCGCCTCGATGAAGGGGAACCGCAGCTCGGCGTTCAGGAAGGCCGACTCGGAGCCGATGAACTCGAGGTACTCGTAGCCCCGCATCTCCGAGTTGCCGCCGAAGTACATGAAGTCGGGCGCATCGCCCCAGCTCTTGAACCCCCGCGCGCGCAGCGCCAGCAGCCCCGTGCCGCCGAGACGCAGGTAGTAGCGCGCGTCGAGGTCCGCCGTCTGGCGCGACAGCGTGTCGCCGATGCCGGGCGACACCTCGTAGGAGAGCCGCATGGTGTTCCCCGCCAGCGGGCCGAACTCGCGGAACACCGTCGTCTCCTGGACGTAGTTGACGCCGAGCGGCACGTACGTGCCGTTCTGGAAGAGCCGGCGGCCGAACTGCTCCTGCTGGAACTGCTCGGAGAACGCCTGCAGCCCCGGGTCGTTGAACGACTGGGAGTACTGGAGCACGCCGCCGAAGAGCTCGAGCCGCCGGTACCGGTCGAACGGCCAGATGCCGAAGACGCTGCCCCCCCGCACCGTGCGCGTGGCCACCGCGAGATCGCGGCTGATCAGGCCCGCGACCTCCGAGGGGTAGAAGACGTTCTCGAGCGCGCCGTAGTAGAACTGCGTCGCGGAGTACGCCTGGACCGCGTAGTTGAAGCGGCGCGCGATGTTCAGGTACGAGAACGCCAGCGTCCGGTACTGTGAGACCGACGCCGCGTAGAGGCTGAACTGCTTGTCGCCCAGCACGTCGCTGAACGTCACCGCCGATCCGCCGAACACGTCGCCGCCGCTCGTCACCCCGACGTTCACCGGCGGACGGCCGTCCAGGAACATCTTCTCGAACGCGCCCTTCTCGCGCTTCTTTTCCGCGATGAGCGTGTGCGAGAGGGGCGCCTGGAAATCGATGATCGGACCCGGCTCGCCGAAGTCGGACGTGGCCGCCGTGACGATCGGGTCGCGCCGATCGAGGGCGTGCAGCTCGTACTCGGCCTTGTAATAGCTGACGAAGGCGATCCGCGGGTTCGCCGTCCCGTCGCGGAGCGCGACGGCCGACGTGTTGCCGCCGAGCGCGTCGGTGTACTGCCGCAGCTCGCCGGTCTTCAGGCTGAGCGTCCAGATGTTGTAGATGTTCCCGTTGCGCGCCACCTCGGCGTCGATCGGCTGCGCGGGGTCGGTGGCCGTCGACGAGAAGACGATCGTGTCGTCGTCCAGGAACTGGGCGGACGAGTCGTCGTGCGTGCCGAAGGTGAGCTGCGTCTTGGCGCCCGTGGCCAGGTCGAGGCGGAAGAGCTTCTCGTTGCCGCTGATGCGGGCCACGTAGACGATCGAGCGGCCGTCAGGCGACCACGTGGGGCCCGAGTCCGCGAAGTCGTCCTTCGTCAGGTTGGTGACCTGATCGGTCTGGAGGTCGAGGACGAAGATGTCGCCGACGCCGCCCTGCAGCGCCGCGAACGCCACCCGCCGTCCGTCCGGCGAGATGTCGGGCGACTCGGGGTCGTCCACCGTGGCCATGTCGACCCGCTGCTCGATGTCGCGGTTGAGCACGTTCTGCAGGATCAGCGTGCGCGACTTCTCGCGCCGGACGAAGTAGGCAAGCCGATCGCCCGACGGCGACCACGAGAGCCACGGCACGGTGTTGAACCGCATGCCGGGCTGGATGATGAACTCGAAGCCGTGGTCCTGATCGAAGCCTGGCGTCAGGTTGCGGATGATCGACCCGTCCTTCGAGGAGACCAGCACGATGTCCAGCTCGCGGTCGCGCCGGTTGCCCGTGACCATCGCGATCAGGTCGCCGGAGGGCGACGGCTCGATCGACGCCGCGCCGTTGAACCGCGTCTTCTCCGGATCCGGCGCCAGGTTCCGGCCGTAGTCCGCCGGCCGCTCCTTGTCGCGGAACGGCTTGAAGCGGTCCTTCAGGTACTTGTCGAACTGCTGGTCGAACTCCTCGGCCGAGATGCGGAACGCCTCCATGTAGGCGTCGTCGCCGCCGCCGATCACCGCCTTGCGCAGCGCGAAGAGGTACTGCCGGATGCCCTCCTTGCCCCACCGCGACTCGATGAACTCGAACACGGCGTGGCCCAGGTTGTAGATCATCCGCACGCTGCCGACGTTCGTGTAGCCCTCGAGCTCGGTCATCTTCGGGATGATGTCGGCCACCGCCGCGTCGCGGACGGTCATCAGGTCGATCGGACGCCACACACCCGTCATGTAGTCGGACAGCCCCTCGTTGACCCACAGCGGCACGCTGCGGCGGACGAGCGACGTGGGGATCATGTCGAACTCGAACTGGTGGGTCAGCTCGTGGACGATCAGCCGGTACAGCAGGTCGGGCGGGTCGTCGAGCGGCATCACGATGCGGCCCCGCATCGGTTCCGCGAAGGCGCCGACGCCCTCCTGGGCGGCGCCCGGGATCACGTTCTGCTGCTGGAACTCGCTGCTCGTCTTGAAGAGGATGAGCTGGACCTTGGGTGCCAGGTCGTATTTCAGCTCCCCGCTGACGTGCTGGTAGGCGCTCTCCGCGTAGCTGGCCACCCGCTCGAGATGCTGCTCGATCTCGGGGTAGTAGTAGATCTCGAAGTGGTCGGTCTCGTAGATGAACCAGCGGAAGTTGTCGTAGCGGATCTGGTTCTTGCCGAAGTACGGAATGAACGGTGTGCCCTGCGCCCACGCCACGAGCGGCGCGGACACGAAGGCCAGGAAGACTGCTGCAGCCGGGAGCAGCGCCCCGCACCGGGTGCGGTTGCTCATGGAAATTCTCCTCGCAGGGGCGTGCCCCGCATCTACTGGACCAGCCAAGGGGCTAACCGCTCGATATCGCTGGCAGCACCCCTTGGCTGGTCAGCCAGCATCGGCTTGGCGCGCTCCGCGCGCCGAAGACCGCTCTACGGCTCCCTCACGAGTACAGATCGGAGCCGTAGAGCGGTCTCGACGACCAGAAGTATGCTCGCATCTTACTGCCGACGGTTTGGAACTCGCAATCCACGTCCGACGCCGCGGCAGCAAAGGACGTACCGATGAGGTCGGAGGCCATCTCCGGCGGAAGTCTCAGGTTCGCGTCGCGCGGGCGAAGTCGGCACGCTACACTGCCCCCTGGAGAGCGCACGGAATAAACAAGCCAGGCTTCGGGGTTTCACAGGAGGGCCTGAAAGACGATGTTCGGACGCCAGTCGCGGTCAGGCCTTGGAGCGGGGGACGGCCCGGACGGTGCTCGCAGCGTGGCTGACGAGGCGCTGGGCCTTCTCGAGCCGATGTATGCCGCGGCGCTGCGCCTGACGCGCAACCGCGCCGATGCCGAGGATCTGGTGCAGGACACGTTCGTCAAGGCGCTCCGGTTCGGTCATCGGTACACGCCCGGGACCAACCTGAAAGCGTGGCTGTTGACCATCCTCCACAACAGCTGGAGGAATCGCGTGCGCGGACGCGCGCGCGGCCGGCTGGACGTGGACAGCTCGCGGGTCGAGGATGCTGCCCTTGCGGGAAGCGCTGCGGCGCCGGACACGCCGGAGGCCGTTCTGCTGCGCGACACGCTGGACGCCGACCTGCAAGCGGCGCTCGACAGCCTCCCGGAGGCCTTTCGCGAGGCGGTCTGGCTGCGCGACGTCGAGGAGCTGTCGTACGCGGAGATCAGCAGCGTGCTCGCCGTGCCGCTGGGCACGGTCATGTCGCGCATCTCCAGAGGCCGACGCCTGTTGCACGAGCGGCTCGCCGAGAAGCGGCTGGAAACCAGCCAAGGGGCTGCCCGTTGACACCCCTGGCAGCACCCCTTGGCTGGTTAACCAGTCTCTGCTGGGCGCGCTCCGCGCGCCTGGGACCGCTATACGGCTCCGCACGACACACGAGAATCTCGTTCGGGCCGTATAGCGGTCCAGGACGGGGTAGGAAATGGCCATGACCGACTGCGATCGCACTGCCGAGCGCCTTGCTGCCTACGCCGACGGGAGCCTGCCGCCGCCCGAGTGGGCCGACGTCGACCGGCACCTGCAGGCCTGCCCTCCCTGCCGCAAGGCGGCATCGCAGGAGCATGGGGCTTGCTCCCTCGTCCGCGCCCGGGCAGCGGAGCTCCGCGCGCAGCCGCTGCCGCCTGGCCTGCGCTCGCGCTGCGAGGCGCTGGCGCGCGAGCACGCCCGCAATCCGGTCTCTCGATGGCGCGCCCGCCTGGTCCCGGTTGCGGCGACCGCGATCGTGCTCGTCTTCGCGGGGACGGCGATCCTGTCGCTGGCCACGCGGCGCTCGAACACGCTGCTGGCCGCCCAGTTGACCGCCGACCACTCCAGATGCTTCAGCCAGTTCGTGACGCCCGACGCCCGGGGGCTCGACGCCCGCGAGGTGGAGGCGGACCTGGCCAATCGGTTCGGCTGGGACCTCCACGTACCGCCCGGTGTGGACGCCGAGGGCGTGCGCCTGGTCCATGCGAGACGATGCCTGTACGCGGACGGAAGGATTCCGCATATCCTCTACCGCGTGAACGGGCACGACGTGTCCCTGTTCATGATCGAGGGCGTGGCGCGCGGAGAGGCCGAGGTGACGGCGTTCGGCCACCGGTCGCGCATCTGGACGCGCGGCGGCACGACCTTCGTGCTCGTGGCCTCCGAGGGCGCTGGCGAACTGGCGAGCCTTGTCCGGTATGTGAGGCAGCAAGCCCGATAAGAAGGCCCCGGGGCCCAGGCCCCAGGCCTCGGGCCCCAGTGTAGGGGCCGACCTTCAGGTCGGCCCCTACAGTAGAATGAGGCGAGCGATGAACAACGACAGCCCCGACGTCCCGAATACGACCCCGGATGCGGCGGCCGGATCGGTGCCTCCTGTCGAGCCGCCTGGCGGCGTGAGCCGCCGGAGGGCCTGGATCGGGATGGGGGCGGTGGCCCTGGCGCTCGTGATGCTCATGATGATTCCCGAGCCTGGCGCCGTCGATCCCAATGCGCCGCCGCCTCCCGCCGATCCCGGAGTGCTGGCCCCCGACGGCGAAGGCGACGCCTCCGTGGCCGGCAAGGACGCGCCGCTCAATTACACGCTGAAGGACGCCAACGGCGTCGACGTGAACCTGCGATCCTTCATGGGTAAGGTCATCCTGATCAACTTCTGGGCGACCTGGTGCGGTCCGTGCCGCGTGGAGATTCCCTACCTGATCGAGCTGCAAAAGCAGTACGCCGACGATCTCGTCGTGCTCGGCATCTCGGTGGACGACACGCCCGAGAAGATGCAGCCGTATGCCGAGGCCATGCAGATCAACTATCCTCTGCTCGTCGGTCTTGGACGCGACGACGTGCAGGACGCGTACGGGCCGCTGTGGGGGATTCCGGTGTCGGTGTTCGTGGGGCGCGACGGGAAGATCGTGAAGAAGCACTCGGGCATCGCATCCAAGGAGCAGTTCGAGCGCGAGATCGTCGCCGCGCTGTAGTATGATCGGCCTATGCTGAAGGGCTTCACGCACGCCCGCCTCGCCTGCGGCTGCAGGCTGACGTTCCGCGAGGGCGTCGAAGGCAGTCCCGTGACGGTGGTCATCGAGGAGAAGGGCGCCCACTGCGTGATGCCGCTGCACGTCCGCCACCTGCCCGTGTTCGATTTCCGCGAGGCCCTGCGTCCTCCGACGCGGTTCCTGCCCCTGGAAGAAGAAGGATTCGAGGAAGAAGGCTGATCTTAGTAGGCAGTAGGCAGTAGGCAGTCGGCAGTCGGCAGTCGGTCGTTCCGAAGGCGCTGTGTTGCAGCGCCTTTTCGTTTTTTGGGACTGCCCGCTGCCTACTGCCTACTGCCTACTGAAATTGCACCTTCAACTCCGCCACGAGCGGCAGATGGTCCGACGCCATCAGCGACAGCCGCGTGCGCGGCAGTTCCAGCTTCGAGACCTCCACCTTGCCGTCGTAATAGATGTGATCGAGGTGCAGCACCGGGAAGACGCCCGGGTACGTCCGGCGGCGGCGCAGGTGCGCCCGCAGGTCGATGCTCTTCAGCCGCTCGCTGAGCATCTGCGTGGCCAGCCCCCGCATCCACTCGTTGAAGTCGCCCAGCACGATCTTCGGCTGGCCGACACGCCGGTCGTGGACGATGGCCCCCAGGCGCTCGGCCTGGTGGCGCCGCTCGAGAAACGCCGTGCCGAGGTGCACGTTGTACAGGTGCAGCGTGTCGTTGCCGACGGCGATGTCGACGCGCTGGCAGCACCGCGGCTCGCACGTCTTCCACGACAGGTCGTACTGCGCGTGCTGGAGGATCGGAAAACGGCTCAGCACCACGTTGCCGAACAGGGCCCGCCGCAAGTGGCGGGCCGGCGCCATGACCCACCCCATCCCCAGCAGCGCCCCCAGTTCCTCCGCATGGCCCGGCGTGCTCGGGCCTGCGCCGACGACCTCCTGCAGCGCCATCACGTCGGGATCGATGGCGCGGATGACCGCGGCGACCCGCGCGGGGTTGGTTCGGCCGTCCAGCCCGCGGCAGCGGTGGACGTTGTAGGTGGCGACTCGGAGCGTCCGCCAGCGGGCCTCGGTGGTCATTGGACCGCTATGCGGCTCCGAACGAAAATCCTGTACGCGTGGCCGGTCCGCATAGCGGTCCTCGGCGCGCGGAGCGCGCCAAGCAGATACTGGCAACCAGCCAAGGGCTCGATTCTATGAGCAAGGGGATATCAACGGCGAGCCCTTGGCTGGTTGGTGGGTAGAATACTCGTATGGCCAAACTGAAGAGCGAGATCGAGGTGACCTGCCCCTGCTGCCGCAGCGCGCTGGTCATCGACCTCAACCTGGGTCGCGTCGTCTCGCACCGTGAGCCGGAGCGCGGCGACAAGCCGGAGCTGGACGAGGCGGCCCGCATCCTGGCGGCCGAGGCGGCGCGCCGCGAGGCCTTGTTCCAGCAGTCGGTCGAGGCGGAAAAGGGCCGCGGCGATGCGCTGGCCAAGCGCTTCGAGGAGGCGCTGCGCCAGGCCAAGGAAGAGCCGATCACGAGGCCCACGCGCGATTTCGACCTCGATTGAGTGGGCGTCATCCTCGGCGCCTGAACTGCTCAGGGAGCTCGGTCCAGCGCTCCCGCCCCGCATAGGACGTCCATGGCTTGTAGCCATGGAGCTCGCGAAACGCGCGATACCGCCGCCGGAGCCGGTCGGCACGCCGATCGGACGAGACGATCGGGCGATGCGGCCAATCCAGCAGCACCCGCTCCACCTTCCACATGTTGCCCCTCGCCAGCCGCCAGTCGTAGCCGCCCAGCCCGCGGAGATCGACCACCGCGTACGCCTTGATGCGCCCCGTGAGGTCGATGTAGCCCTCGAAGTAACTGAGCGCGAGCGCCCGCGGGGTGGCGAAGCGCGGCTTGCGGCCGTGCAGCCCGGGATCCCGCGACCGGGCCACCGATCCCCATCCCTGCGACCCGCGGTACACGAAGATCACGTGGTCCAGCAGATCGATCGACTCGAAGCTCAGCACGAGCGGCGGATAGCGGTGCTGCTCCAGGATCACGGCGGCGGCCAGCGCCGCCTCCAGGCAGTGCACCGTGCCCGTGCGCACCACGCCCCGAAAGCTGCGGAGCGTTTCACCGGCCGTCTCCATGTTGTACGGGAGCGCGTTGAGCCATCGCTGCACCGCGGTGGGCGTGCGCAGCCTGGCGATGAGGCGCCGCTCCCTCGCCGTGAATGGCAGCGCCGGCGGGTCCGCCGGATCAGTTCGCGGGAGCGGGAGCCGCTTGGAGGTCGGCAACGAGTTCGGCCGGCGTCCACATGTTGCCGGAGCGGACGGAGACGAGGCGCCCGTCGGGATCGATCACCGCCGTCCGCAGGTTGTGCACGAGCATGTCGCCCGGCGCACCTGGAGGCTCGGCGGTCACGCCGAATCGCTTTGCGAAGCTCAAGACCTCCTCACGGTCCCCCGTGACGAAGTGCCAGCGCCGAGGATCGGCCCCCACGCGCTGCGCGTGCGCCTTCAGCACGTCAGGTGTGTCGACCTCCGGATCGAGGGTCACGGAGACGAGCCGCACGTCAGCCAGCTCGGGAGCCTCCGCGACGGCCTTCTGGACCTCCACGAAGTTTCGATCCATCCGGGGGCAGAAGTCGGGCAGCGGACAGCGCGTATACATGAACGTGAGCGCCACGCGGTGGCCCCGCAGCGATACCATCAGACGCGGGATCCGATCCTGGTCGACGAGGACGTGGTCGGGTACCGTGTCGCCTTCCTCGAGCAGATCCGCCGCCGTCAGGATCGGCCCAGCGGGCGGCGTCTCGATGGGGGCGTGTCCCGTTCGCGTGAGCGTCGACAGGTACGCGTCGACTTCCTCGACCACGAGCGTGGCCGTGAACAGGTCGCCCGGCTCCTTCCCCTCCAGCAGCGCCGCATCCCGCACCCGATAGGGCATCGTCATGGCCGCCATGAAGCCAGGGATGTCCTCGTGACTGACGAGCACTTCCCGCCGCTCGGGGTCGATGCGGAGGATCTGGCCCTTCACCTCGTACTGCCGCGGCTCGGGCGCACGGCTGCAGGCGCCCGCCGCCAGCGCCGCCACGAGCGCGATTCCAGCGATTCGCCCCATGTGATTAACTCTACCAGCCAAGGGCTGCCCGTGATACCCCTGGTGGCACCCTTGGCTGGTAGACCAGTATCTGCTTGGCGCGCTCCGCGCGCCTGGGACCGCTATGCGGCTCCCCACGAGGCCGTATCCGGTCCGATGTCCGTCATATGGAGCCGCATAGCGGTCCGATGATCTGGATCGGGACGTCCGGCTACAACTACCCGGAGTGGAAGGGCGCCTTCTATCCGGAGACGCTGTCCGCGGGGAAGATGCTCCCGTACTATGCCGAGCACTTCCCGACGGTCGAGATCAACTACACGTTCTACCGGACGCCGAACGAGAAGATCCTCGACGGCTGGAACAGGGCCACGCCCGACCGCTTCAAGCTGACGCTCAAGGCGCCGCGGCGGATCACGCACGACGCCAGGCTCCGTGACTGCGGCGATCGTGTGCGGCAGTTTCTCGAGACCTCCGCCACGCTCGGGCCCAAGCTCGGCGCCCTGCTGTTCCAGTTCCCGCCCAGCCTGAAAAAAGATCTCGCGCTGTTCGACGCGTTCCTCGACACCTTCCCACCCCGGGTCTGCGCGGCCTTCGAGTTCCGACACACCTCCTGGCTGGACGCGGCGATCTACGAGCGCCTCCACGCGCGGAACCTGGCGCTCTGCGTGGCCGACAGCCAGAAGCTCTCGACGCCGGTGGAGATCACCGCCGACTACGCGTACTTCCGTCTCCGTGACGAGGGGTACACCGCGGCGGATATCGATCGCTGGGCGGAGGCCATCGCGGAGCGAACGAAGGCGTGCGGCGACGCCTTCGTGTACTTCAAGCACGAGGAATCGGGGAAGGGGCCGGAGTTCGCGAAGATGCTGATGGAGTGCCTCGGAATCGGGCCGACTTAAAGGTCGGCCCCTACATCGACTCCGTTCCCGCGCGTGTAGGGGCCGACCTTCAGGTCGGCCCGTGTGCCGGCCAGGTCGGCCCGTATGTCGGACCGAGCGTGGGCGTTGGCGAATCTCACGATCTCGCGTTCGGCCCAGTAGCCGTCGTAGTCGCGTCCGGCGCGCTCGAGGTAGGCGCAGTGTCCGCCGTGCGGCGTCACCACCACGGTGATGAACGGGTTGCGTGTGACCGGGGGGTCGCGGAAGGCGGCCACGGGCACGAAGGGGTCGTCTTCGGCGGTCAGCACCAGGGTCGGCACGCGCACGCGGTCGATGACGCGCAGTGCGCTGGCCCGATGGTAGTAGTCGTCGGCGTCGCGGAACCCGTGATGCGGCGCGGTGTAGACCTCGTCGAACTGGCGCACGGTCCGGACGCGCCGCAGCGGCTCCAGCGAGTACGCCGCGGGAAACGCCGCCGCCTTCCGCCGCATCCGGGCTTTCAGGTTGCGGACGAAGTTCCACTGATACACGACGTTGGCGCGGCGTTCGAGCGCCCGCACGCACCCCGCCAGATCCAGCGTCGGCGACACGGCGCACACCGCGTTGAGGGCCGCTGGGGCCGCATCGCTCAGCTCACCCGCCAGCTTCAGGGCCAGATTGCCGCCCAGCGAGTAGCCCGCCACCGCTATCGACTGAATGCCGTCCCGCTCGACGAGCTCGCGGAGGACGAACAGCGGATCGTGCGTCAGGCCGGAGTGGTACAGGCCGCGGGACAGGCGCTCGGTGCCGCCGCAGTTGCGCTGATTCAGCCGGACCACGTTCCAGCCCGCCGCCCAGGCCTTGTCGGCCACGCCGCACATGTAGTGGGCCTGGCTCGATCCCTCGAGGCCGTGGAGCAGGATGAGCGCAGGATGGTCCTGCGGCCGCACGTGCCAGTGGCAATGCGCGAGCACGCGCGCATCGGCGGCCGCGTCGAAGTACCGCTCGGCTGGCGGCGGCAGCGATCGGAACCGGCGGCGGCGCGCCCAGGCGTACAGCGTTTGCGTGTGGCCGCCCGTGAAGCGCGGGCGGTAGGGAGACACCGCGAACGTCACGGGTCAGCGCACGACCTGGAAGGCCACCCGCTGCTGGATCTCCGAATCGCCCGCGCTCGCCGTGAGACGCAGGACGTAGGTGCTGGGGGCGAGGCTCGAGATCGGCAGGGTGAGGCGAGTCTTGCCGCCCGAGACCGGGGGCACGGGAAGCTCCACGAGCGTCTCGCCTTTCCCGTTCAGCAGGTGCGCGGCCACGGACGGCGTGTCCGCGCCCGCGGCATAGCATTCGACCTCGACGACCACGCGATCCGTGGTCCGGAAGCGCCGCGTCGCCGAGGGCGCACGGTCCGTGCCCGCCGCGAGCGCCCGCGCCTCGAACGCGGTTTGCGCCCTGAACACGCGGGGCGTACCCATCACGAGGCCGCCGCCGCCAAGCGCCGGTACGGTGACCGGCTTCGTCCAGCGCTCGAGGATCTCGCCGTCGGCAGCCAGCGCGGAGAACCGCAGCAGGAAGGAGGTGCCAGGGCGCAGGTGGAACGTCGCCGCCGATGGCGAATCGCTCGATACCGCGGCGGCATTGAGGATCGACTGGAGGTCGCCGATGGGCTCCTGCGTGGCGCTGTCGAGTGGCTCCACGGTAAGACGCGCGGGCCTCGACACGTCAGCGGCGTCCGCCGGATCCCACGACACCGTCAGCCGGGTCGTCGACTCCGGGCCTCGGGTGGCGCCAATCCAGACGTCGGCCGCGCGCCCGGTCACCGGGGTGGCGAGGGCGGCGAGCGCGTCCGCAAGCCCTGGCTCGGCCGGCGTGGGGTCGGGGGCGTTGACCTCCTCAGCCGTTGGCGCCCAGTACCCGTTCCGCGCGAGCACGCGGACGCCTTCTCGCTTGACGCGCACGTCGATCCGATGGAACTTGCCGTCGGCCAGCGCCCGCGTGGGGGAGTAGCCGACCAGGTAGTAGGCGCTGGCGTCGGTGACGACCTGGCGCATGCGCTCAGCGGTCCCGTTGGCGTTGAAGAACTCGCGTCCTCCGGTCTCGGTGCGCAGCCGCTGCAGGACGTCGCGGCCGCCTCGTCCCGCGAAGCCGAACGGCTGCGGATCGTAGACGTGGATCGTGACGTTGCCCCGATTGGCGGCCTGCAGCACCTCGCGCAGCCCCTTCTCGTTCGGGCTCCCGGGAAACGTGGGCGGCCCCTGACTCACGAACAGCACCGACTTGCGGCCCTCGCGGAGCCCGCCAAGATGGCTCACCAGGGCGCTCAGCGCGGAGATGGTGACGCCCGCCCGGATCTCGATCACGTTCCGCTGTCCCTGCTGCTCGGCCTCGGCCGCGTTGCGCGGCGGCAGCGATCGGCCGCGGCGCCCTTCGAACCTGTCGATGCGGACCTGCAGATCGTCGATCGAGCGCGTGAACCGCAGCGCGCTCAGCGGGGTGAGCGGATCCATGATGGTCACGAGATCGTTCGGGCCGATCTGCTTCAGCAGCTCCTTGAGCTCGCGCTTGGCGCGGCTCGCGATCTCGGGGTTCCAGTCGACGTGGTAGTCGTCCAGGAAGATCGCGAACACCCGCACATCGTCTCGAGCCGCCTCGGCCGCGGCGTGCTCGGGCGATCGAATCTCGAGCGACTCTCCCAGGTCGGTGGTTCGGGTGCCGTCGAGCGAGACGAACTGCACGGTCTCGACTGCCTGCGGAATGCCGTCTTCGTCGATCTCGAAGTCGGAGGCCTGGAGGTCGGTGACCGGCGCGTCGTCGCGTCCCGTGACCGAGATGTCGACCCGCACGAGCGCCACGCTCGATCGGAACGTGGGCTGCGTTTGCGAAGGATCCTGGGCATGCCCGACGGCCGACGCGGCGACGACGAGGCCCGGGATGAGCGCGAGCGGTGACGACCTCTTCATGGTGACGCCTGCCGAAGCGAATAGATGCGGAACCGGTCGTTGCGATACGCGAGCGGCAACGGCAGATCGGCTTCCGTAATCAGATAGTCCAGATCATAGCGTGCGGCGAGGGTGGCGGCGCGATCGGCGGTCAGGGCGGCAAAATCGCCGAGCGCCGAGACGCGGTCCACGAACCGGACGGCGACGTCGCGGGAGTAGATCGCCAGCGCCGAGTCCTTGACCTCTTCCAGCAGCACGTCGCGCTCGGCCGAGACGCGCGCGCTGGTGCCGTACTTCCAGGCATGGCCCGGATCGGCCAGCAGATGCACGTCGCGGGGCTGGCGGGCCACCCAGCGCATGGCGTCCTCCCAGGGCGACTGCTCGATCCCGACTGCGAACAGGGCCCGCTCGGGGCGCTCGACGAGCATGATGTAGGCGCCGCGGGCCGCGGACAACGCCACCAGCAGCGCGGCCGTCACAACGGCAAGGCGGGGCGCGGCCGCCCCCTCCCGCCGGCCGTCCGCCACAACCCCGATCACGTAGACCGTCGCCAGGAAGTCGACGAGCCAGAACACGCGCGAAATCTGGAACTGCACCGCGAGCGAGAGTCCAGCCGCCACCGCGGGGAGCGTCGCGAGGAAGAGGGCCACGAGCGCTGTGGCCCCCCAGACGAGCGCGGCATCCTCGCGTGTGGCGTCGCCACGACGCGACCGGATCCGGTGCGCCCACCAGAGCAGCCCGAGAAAGGCCAGGTTGGCGGCCCAGGCCCAGACCGGCCACGCGGTGGCAAAGAGCGAGTCCTTGCTGGCGACGGCCTGCAGCCACGTGTCGTCCATGCCCGTCAGTGCTGCCTGCAGCGGCCCCGCCGCCACGGCCCACACGAGGCCAGCCAGCGCGCCCCCTGCCGCCACCACGGCGAGGCGCCGCATCCGGGCGTCGAGCGTCGCCAGCGCCACCCCGACGAGCACGGCAAACCAGAGCGCCGTCGTGACGTGGACGACGGCGGACGCGGCCACCAGCGCCACGGCAGTCCACCCGCGGCGGCGAAGCAGGGCGGCCACGGCCAGCGCGCCAAGACCGAAGGCCAGCATGCGCGGATGGAAGTACGGCTCGAACGAGTTGGCGCTCGTGCGTGGGATGCGATGGCGCATCGTGAATGCCGCCGCCAGCGCCGCGGTCGCCCACCCGTGGTGATACACGCGCGCGCCGATCAGCACCAGGGCCGCCCACGTCAGCATCAGCGACGCCACGTAGCCTGCGAGGAACAGCGCATCGAGCGGCAGCCCGCTGGCGCGGACCAGGCCGGCCAGTACCTCGTCCACGAGCATCAGACGGCCCTGCGCGTCGATCAGCGCGGCGTCGCGCGGAAAGGCCGAGCCGTCGAGCGCGCGCACGACGACGGGAATGTACAGAGCTTGATCGGACACGCCGTACCGGTAGCCGGCGCCGTTGGCCGTCGCCAGCAGAACGAACGTGCTTGCGCCAAGACTGAAGAAGAGCAGCTTCACAGCAGGCCCCAGGCCCCGGGCCTCAGGGCCCAGGGCTGTCTCGGGAACCAGACCTGGGGCCTGGCTGAGGCCAGGGGGCTGAGCCCTGGGGCCTTCAGAACGCGCGTTCGTCAGCACTCGGTCCGTAGATCGACGGAATCGGCACGTCGAGCATCCGGAGGTAGACGCTCAACTGGCCGCGATGGTGCACCAGATGGTTGAGCACGAACGAGCGCCATACCGCCGCCTTCGGCATCGAGAAGATCACGTGGCCGTCCCGCTTCAGCGACCAGGTGGCCATCAGCTCGGCGTCGGTCTTGCCGACGAGCGCGGCGCGGGTACCGGCGGCGTGGGCGTCGAAGGCGGCAAGGAGATCGGCCTTCGACGGCGGGACACCGGGCGGCGGCCCGGTCGTGATGTCGACTTCGGGGTGGTTGACGGTCATCGCCCCCCACATGGGAATGGTGGCGACGTGCGCGGCGAGCTGGCACAGGGAATACGACTTCGCGTGCGGCTTCCAGTCGAACTTCTTCTCCGGCAGCCGCTCGAGCAGCTTGCGCGTGGTCGTCATCTCGCGATCGAACTCGGGCAGCAGCGCATCGACCAGAGGCATGGGGCGACTGCGGTCAGGACGGTTGACGGCCGAAGTCCACCCGCGGCACGCGCTCGGCCTCGGGCGGCGCGTTGAAGACCGGGTACTCCTCGAACCCGAAGAGGCCCGCCGTGATGTTCGACGGGAACTGCCGCCGCAGCGTGTTGTACTGGGAGACGAAGCGGTTGTACGAGCAGCCGGACGACAGCACGGCCGCTGCCGCCAGCACCGCCACGCCGGCGGGTCGAGTCATCGCGTTCATCGTGTGCGCCTCGCCTTGACCGTCAACGCGTTGGACCGCTATGCGGCCCGGAACGCGAATTTTGTTCTCGTTGTGCCCTCCGCATAGCGGTCCTCGCCGCGCGAAGCGCGGCAGAAAAATACTGGCACCCAGCCAAGGGGCTCCGGGGATATCAAGGGGCGGAGCCCCTTGGCTGGTTTCCACTTTCTACTCACTTTCCACTTTCCACTTTTGACTTTTCACCTTACAGGCTACCACCTTGCTCCGCCGCCGCCGCCGCTCCGTCCGCCCCCGAAACCGCCAAAGCCGCCGCCAAAGCCCCCAACGCCGCCCCCGAACGGGCCGACGCCGCTGTGCCAGCCGCTCCATGGTCCGCCGCCCCACCGCCGCCGCCGATGGAATCGCCGGCCGCCCCGCAGGCGGGCGGCAATCGCGCTGAGCACCAGCATGGAGACGAACATGATCACCAGGAGGCCCGCTCCGGGCTCGACACCAGGCACGCGCGGCTGAGGGGAGGGCACCCCTGGCAGCGCGACGTTGCGTCGCTCTGCGACGCGTTCAACGATGCGTGAGACGCCGGCCAGCAGTCCCGCTCCATAGTTGCCGCGGCGGAACTCGGGCGCCATGTACCGTCGGCTCGTCTCGCCCGCGAAGCCGTCGGTGATGAACTCCTCGAGGTCGTAGCCGACCTCCACCCAGACGTCACGGTCCTCGACCGCCAGCACGATCAGCAGGCCGTTGTCCTTGCCGCGCTGGCCGATGCCGCGCCCCCGGTTCTCGAACAGCGCGTTGGCGTACTCGCGAATGTCGGCGTAGGGGGCGTACGTGTCGACGGCAGCGACGACCACCACGTCGCCGCTGGCGCGCTGAAGCGAGCGGACGAGCGCGTCCATCGCCTGCTCGCTGGCTGGGGAAAGCGGCCGGTAAGAGGAAAGGGCGCGTTCGTGCCCACCAGCGCCTCGAAATCGCCCTCACCGACCGCGCGCAGATATGGCTTCTGGCTTTCCTCGTAGACGGGGTAGAGCGTGAACCGCACCCCCAGCCGTGATAACTCCGCCTTGACGCGCTCCGGCCGATCCTGGAGAAGCGCGACGATATCAGCAACCTGCTGCGTCACCCAGCTGGGAATCACGGTGACGCGTCTGGCGTCGAGAGGAACGTCGAGTGCCGCGATTTCGGCCTCGACCGTGGCCAGCTCGCGTTCGCGCTCTCTGAGCGCCTGCAGGACCGTCGTACTGGCCATGCCGCTTTCGATCGCGGCCAGCAAATGCCGGATCTTCTGGCCGAGCGCGTCGCGTTGGTGGAGCAACGTCTCGCGCCGGCTGGGCCGCGTCTCGACGGCCTCCTGGACCGCCGAGGAGAGCCGCGATGTACTCGAGTGTCTCCAGTCGGGTAATTTCCGCCTGCACACCAGCGAGCAGCGCGCGCTCGGCGTCCTCGGCGCGCGCCGTGACCCGGTTGGTGCAAACCGCTTGGCCGTTCTTCGCGTAGTTGCTACAGCCGTAGTAGCGGTACACCCGATCGCGATACAGGTGCTGCGAGACGATGCTCACGGCCCGGCCGCACTCCCCACACCGCAGGAATCCGCTGAACACAGCGCGACCGTGTATCACCCCGCACCGACCACGGAGGAGGCTTCGACCGGGCTGTCGATGACTCGAAAGGGCGTGTGTCAATGCCTGCCGGCGACGCTGAACGCGCGCCCACATGGCGTCGTCGACGATGCGAAGGTCGGGTCGCTCCGCGATCTGCCACTCGCTGCGTGCGACGGGGCGCTGGATCTTCGCGCGCGTGCCCGGCTTCCGCTCCGTGCGCGTCCGCCCCCAGATCAGCCGGCCTAAGTACCGCTGGTTCACGAGCAGTCGGCGGACTGCCGCGATGCGCCACCCGCCGAGGCTCCCCCCGCCACGCGGGGCGGGGGCGCCTGCCTCGTGCAGCTTCGCGACGATCGCCGGCAGCGTCAGGCCCTCGGCATACCACTCGAAGATCTGCCGCACGTAGGCTGCTTCGGTCGGCTCGATCTCCACGCGATACCCGAGGGGCACATCAGGACACGTGGGATCGGGACCTCGGACCGTGCGGTAGCCGTAGGTAACCCCACCGGTGGCAAACCCACGGGTCAACTGGCCGCTGAGGCCGCGCCGAATCTTGGCCGCGGACTCCTGAAGATACAGACCGTCCACAAGGCCATGCACGATGAGCAACGTCTCGTACTGCGCGCTGTGGCTGTCGATCTGTTGCGAGATGTAGATCACGCGAATACGGGCAAACGTCAGTTGCTGGACGACGCGCAAGGCGTCAGGCAGGTAACGTGCGACCCGGCTGCTGTCGTCGACAAGCAGGACGTCGAACGGCGGGGGAATGACTGCTGCGGCCGTGAGGAGGGCGTGCAAGCCGCGTCGGCCCTCCATGGACGCCCCGGACATGCCGGCGTCCCTGTACACGTGCTCAGCCTGCCAAGTCCAGCCCTGACGCTCGGCGTACTCTCGGCAATTGCGGATCTGATCGTCCAGCGAGGTTTCCCGCTGCAGGTCGGATGAGAATCGGGCGTAGCAGGCGCATCGCATGGCAGGGGAGTCTACACTCAAGCGGCCGATCGCTGCTCGCGCAACAATCGCTCCAGCAGTGCGGGCACGATCACGGCGTCGATGAACCGCTGCAACTCCGGAGATGAGGGCCGCGGCTCCCTGTTTGCACGTGCGGAGGTCGTGTGGGTGGTTCGTCGTTCACCATCCTGAGCCATGTGTGACCAGCAGCGCTGATCCGGCACGCATGCCGAACCGGGCCGATCGCGCGCTCGTCATGCCGACGATGTCACGCGTCTCGTTACGCAGCATCGGGATCGCTCCCGTCGCAGGAGTCGAGGGTGAGGGTGACTGCGGGTCGCAGGCAGTCCCCTCTTGGAATGACGAACTGGTAGCTCTTGCCGGCGTGGAGCGTCAGCCGACGCCGCTCCTGGCCGATCACTTCGCAGGTCAGCGTGAACTCGAAAAAGCCGTGCTTCAAGCCGTCGTGAATTTCCGCGAGCAGGAGTTGGTGGGCCGTCCGGGCAAGCAGCCCGACGGCTCCGCCAGGACGCGCGAGGTCAAGCTGTGCACGGTCTGGAGTGCCGAGGGCCGCGACGAGGACGGCACACCCGTGCGCGACGAGGGGTCGATCAGCTACTCGGCCGCCATCGAGAGCGCGGCCCAGAAGGACACCGACGAGGTGCCGAGCGAGTTCGCGGCGCGCGTCGAGCGCGAAACCACGCGGCGCGCCTTCGACCGCGCGGCGCGCCGGGCCGTGCTCGGCGATGGGGCCACGTGGATCTGGAACCTCGCCACCGAGCACTACCCTGACGCTGTCCAGATCGTCGACCGCTTCCACGCCAAGCAGCACCTCTCGGACGTGAGCAAGTCCGTCTACGGGGCGGGCAGCGACCGGGGCGCGCAGTGGGCGCGCGCGCGCCACGACGAGTTGGACGCTGGCGACATCGATGCCGTCCTGACCGCCGTACGCGTGCACGCGCCGAAAGACGAGGAGGCGCGCACGTGCGTCGGGTATGTCGAGGACAACCGTGCCCGCATGCGCTACGCCGAGTTCCGGGCGGCGGGGCTGTGCACCTCGACCGGGGTCGTCGAGGCGGGATGCAAGGTCGCGATCGGGACGCGCCTCAAGCGCGCCGGCATGCACTGGACCGTGGCGGGCGCCGACGCCATCATCCCGCTGCTGCAAGCTCAGCGGACGCTTCGAGGACTTCTGGGAGCGCCGCGCTCAGCACCGGCTGGCCGCATGACCGCCCGTCATCTCACAATCGTGACGTGCGCCCGGGTCCGCCTTCGGATCCGGCAGCACGTAGTCCCGGATGTCCCCCGTCCGGGGATCGAGCCGCCCGATGCGGTTCGGGACACTGCGGTCGGTGTACCAGACGTTGCCGTCCCGATCCAGGTAAGGCTCCTGAGCCCGGCGTGAGGTGTTGTTCTTGTCGAGCTCTGGATCGAGAGGCAGGTAGTACTCGACGTACATCGCCTGGGCCAACGCCCGTTCGTCGACAGGGTAATCGACATCCACACGAAGCGCGCGGCGCGCGCTGCCCGGGCCGAAGTTCGCCGTCAGGTAGCTGAGGATGGCTTCCCGGTCGGTCTGACTCACGGTGCCCTGCGGAACCATGGTCGCCTGGTTCGCGGTTCTGCTGGTCATCAGCGTGATGGCGCTGTTCCACTGCGCCGCCGTCAGTTGGCGAGACGGAAGAAGTTGGGGCCATGGCAGTAGACGCAGTGCTTCAAGAGCGCGTCCCGCTCCGGTCCGGCGGGATACAGCTCGTCATGGGGCACCAGGGGAATCCCTCGGGCGTTCAACGCCGATTGCTGGGCCTCGGCCGGAACCTCCTTCGATCTCGGTCAGCGCATCGAACAGCTTCGGGCGGTGAGCACACTGGTGTACAACGATGGTCTCCGAGGGAATGGCCAAGATCGGTCGCAACGACCCCTGTCACTGCGGGAGTGGCCTGAAGTACAAGCGGTGCTGCCTGCCGCGTGAGGAAGCCGCCGCCGCCGCGCGGGCCGTGACGCGTGCGCGCGAGGCGGCACCCGGCCTCGCCACCTCGGTGGAGATCGTAGCGGAGAACGATGGCCTCGACGAGGCGTCGAATCGCCCGATCGACCTCATCGACGCGGGACGACTTGACGAGGCTGAACAGGCGGCCTACGACCTCCTACAACGCTACCCCCAGGTGCACGATGGGCTCGAACGCCTGGCGATGGTCTACGCCGCCCGCGGCGATCGCGTCCGTGCCGCCGAGTACTATCGCAAGGCTGCGGACTTCGTCCTCGTGCACGGCGATCCGTACGACCTTGCGATGCACACCTATCTGCGAAAGCGGGCGGCGGCATTGGACCCGCCGATTCGGTGAGTGGTCAGGCGGTCAGGCTACGTGAGGGAGCGAAGAGTCGGTCCCTCGCCGTCCGTGATTCACAGGTCGAAATAGACCCTCAACGACTGTGGCGATTCTGACTCGCCTGACATTTCGTGCAGTTTGAATCGAGGAACACAGATGACAGACGAAGATCTGAGAGCGGAGCTCGAGCGGCTCAAGGCGGAAAATGAGCGCCTCAGGAGCCAACGTGGTCGCGTCAGCCTCAAGGTCAGCGAGAAAGGGGGCGTGTCGGTCTATGGGCTCGGTCGCTTTCCCGTGACGCTCTATAAGGAGCAGTGGACCAAGTTGCTCGCAATGGCCGACGAAATTCTGGCGTTCATCAAGGAGCACGACGCGGAGCTGAAGGCAAAGCCGGAAGCATAGGGGATCGCCATAACGTGAGCCGGCAGTGGCGGCGCATCCGCGGGCCGTGCCGAGGCGGACCGAAGCTACGGCGTGTCCTACCGAACTCCCGGCCGCGCGGCGTCCTAAACGCCGGCCGATCGTCGCGTGCTGCTGACCATGACAGCAGACCGACCGAGGCGCGTTCACGAAGCGGAATGGTGGAAGCTCGAACGCGAGTTCCTGCGCGCATCCCCTTTTTGGCGTGCCAAAGGAGTGTTCGCGCGGAGTTGCCGCCGAAGATTCGGGTGAAAGTTGTGATTCGTTGACCCAAGTCGTATCTCGGGCGTACTCTTCCAGTGAATGGCCAGCCGGAAAACTACCGGGCGGATACCGACACCAAAGGCCGCCAGCCTGGCAAATCTGCGCCGTGGGGGCGGCCGGCCGAGAGGCGTGCCGAACAAGGTGACCCGCGAGGTGCGCGAACTGGCACAGCGGCTGTTTGATGAGGCGTACTGGAAGCGGACGCAGCAGCGCCTGGCTCAGGGCCGACTCGCGCCGGCCGTCGAATGCCGCTTGTTGGCGTACGCGTATGGCGAGCCAAAGACGCAGCCGCAGCCTCCACAGTGGAATTTGGATCCGACGGCCTTGGCAAAGCTCTCGAACGAGGACCTCGAGCGGGCCCTGCAACACGCGGAGGCCATCCAGACAATTCTGGGCGACGGGCCAGCGCAGGCGGAGTAACTCAAGCTTAAACTCAAGCCAGGCTCGATTTTGGGGGCACCGTGACCCTTCTTCGGGTGCCGATCGACGTGCCTGGGGCAACGTCGCAAGCCGAAAAATCGTGCCGCTTTCTGCCGCGCACACTCCTAGCCTACTGGCGCCGTCGTCCCTGAACGTCCGCCGTGCTGGGCCGTCCGCAGGTAGTTATCGATCTCGTAAGGACTGAACCGGAAGTGGCCACGTTTCCCAAAGCGCGGAAGGTGCGGCACAGGATACGCGGCGCTGATCTTCCTCACCTGACTGCGTACTTCGTGAACGCGGAGCCCGCCGCTTCGAGCGATGCCGGCCCCTCGGCCGCGTACACGTTGCCGTCGGCGTCGACTGCCACGCCCTCGCCTGCCACACCCTGGTACGGCCGGCTGTCGGACTCCCACGGCGGAATAAAGCCCACGATCCAGTCCCGGTCGACGTGTCCGATGCGGATGCCGTCTCTCCAGTTGGGGTGGTTGGTCATCGCCGACTCGGAGTCGATGGTGTAGACCATGTCGTCGTCGGTGATGTAGAGCCCGCTGATGCGACCGTACGCGTAGCGCGAGTCCAGGTAGTTGCCCTCCTGGTCGTAAATCTCGAGACGATGGTTGCCGCGGTCGGCGATCCAGAGCCGGCCCTGGGAGTCGAACTCCAGTGCGTGCGGCGTGCGGAACTCCCCGTGCAGCGTGCCGATCTGGCCCCACTCCATGAGGTACTTGCCCTCAGGCGAGAACTTGACGATGCGGGCCGTCATCGCGGCGGCACGTCCCTCGGCAATCGCCTGGGCCGACGTCATTCCCTGACCGCTGTGGCCGTCGGCCACGTAGATGCTCCCATCCGGGCCGACGATGACGTCGTTTGGCTGGTTGAGCTGGCCGGGGACACTACCTGGCTGACCCGCGACGCCGAGGCTCAGGAGCAGCTCTCCTGTCGGGCTGAACTTGTGGACCTGGTGCCCCTTCGTGCCGGTCGCGTTTCCGGCGAAGTCGGTGACCCAAACGTTGCCCTCCTGGTCCACGTGGATGCCGTGCGGGGTCACGAAGACACCGGCGCCGAAGTTCTCGAGGATCTCCCCCGTGTTCCGGTCGAATTTGAAGATCGGATCCACCGGGTTGTTGTCGCAGTTCACCCCCGGCCCTCCGGCCGAGCCCGAGCCGCACCGCTCGTAGGCCCAGACGTGCCCGTCGGTCGGGTCGATGTCGATGCCGGCCGTCGAGCCCCACTCGCGTCCTTCGGGCAGGGTCGCCCAGTTCCCGATCCGCGTCGGGTTCGGGTTCGGGATTCCCTGGCCCGTGATCGGGTTCGGGTACGTCTCCGTTTCTTCCGTTCCCGAGTTCGCTGGGTCCGCCGCACAGCCCGTGAGGACGGCGCCGGAGAAGGCGGCGAGCGCAAAGATCAGAGCGCGGCGCAGTGACATGGAAGCCTCCTTCGCGGTGAAAAGCGGAAAATCAATAATTCTCCCGGACCGGCTGCCTTCGGTCAAACGTGCGGCCGATCCGGGCGAAAGTCAGGCGCTTGCCGAGAAGGTTTGTCCCGGCACATGTCCGGAGGCCATCCGCCGCGCGGCCGTGCTCTTCGAGACGCCCCACAGGTCCGCTGCCTGCCGCACCGTGAGACCCGCTGCAGCCACCTGGGACGGCGTTTGGCGTCGAGGTCGGCCGGCAAAGCCCTCTTCCCTTGCGCCTTGGCGCGTTGTAGGCCCGCCGGGACGCGGGGTGCGGTTGGCTGACTTGGTCGAGTTCGAGAAGTAGCCCTTCGACCCGTCCGCGGTGGGGAAGCGTTCCGGTAAACCCTTTCCTTTCGCCCGTATTACGGATCGCCCGATAACCGCCTTTTCGCCTCTCACAGCAGGTTGTCCCCAAAGGGGTTGTTTGAGGAACGATAGGCCGGCGGTCACAGCCGGCGGCGCCATGCCGACCCCCACGTTCGGCAAGCACAGCGTATCGACGGAGGTCGTAACGCGTTAGCACTCCCTGGGTCTTCCTCGCCGCCTTCCTTCTCGGACCCTAAGGGCAGCCCGTAAGCCCATGTAGAATCGGCCGGGACCACTGATGAAGATTCTTGCCGATCGATTCGTCCTCTCCGATGCCGAACCTCGGAAGGGGGGCATGGCCGAGGTCTATCGAGCGGCCGATCACCAAGACAACCTAAAGCCGGTCGCGATCAAGTTCATGAAGGGTTCTCGGATTCACGACGACCGAATCCTGCGAGAAGCCTTCAGCCGGGAGTTGTCGGCACTGCACGAGCTCGACCACCCCAACATCGTCAAGATCATCGACTTCGATCCACGTTACGACCCTCCATATATGGTGCTCGAGTGGCTGGATCGCGACCTCGGCGCGTACCTCGACACAATCGTGCTCCGCGGCTGGGATGACTTCTACGCCAGGATCGGCCGTCCCGTTCTCGACGCGCTTTCGTATGCGCTGACCAAGCGCCTTGTGCATCGCGACCTCAAGCCGGGCAATGTCCTCTTTGACGACCATGGCACGCCGAAGGTCGCGGACTTTGGAATCTCCAGGTTTTGCGTTCAGGGTCCGGGAGGCCTCACTCTGGCTGCTTTCAAGTCCGAACCGTACGCTCCGTTCGAGGAGTCCGCGTCCTACGAGTCCCGCGACCCCTACTCGTTTGCTGTGCTCGCGCTTCGTTGCTTCGCTATGCGTGAGCTGACTTCGCACGAGGAGGTTGCAGCCGCGCTCCGAGACTTTGTGGGCCCGCCCGAGATTAAAGAAGTGCTGCACCGAGCGCTGCATCAGGAATCGGCGGCGCGCTTTCCCAGCATCGTCGAACTGCAGGGTGCGTTGGAGAGAATAGGGGCTGCGGATCGAGGTCAGCAGAAGGATGTTCGCGTCTGCTATGTCGTCGTGTTCGACCAGGCGCTCACTCGCCTCGCTCAACAGATCGGCGAGGACGATCTGAGCAAGATCCGACGCGTTCTTGAGCGGGACATGGCCGAATCCTGCTCATTCTTCTTCTGGCGCGACAAGGAGTCCGGAAAGAAAGTAGAGCAGCACTTCCTTGCGCGCACCTCTCAATTTGGTCTGAGGTTGGCCGTGCGCGAGAAGTCGGGAGATCACCTCGTCCTGCAGACCGCGTGGCTCGAGGAGTCCGAGGGGCGCGAAGCACACGGCGACTTCGGCTTTCATGCACCCGTCACGTTTAGGTTCGGCACACCACCCGTTGGATCCGACGGCGTTCCGGTTATCAGGTGGTTGCTCGACGCCCTCCAACAGCACGAGCTTGACGATGCAGACGCGCGCCGCGCCAGAAAAGAAGAAGAGGTCCTGCGCGAGTGGGCTAGCACGCTACGTTTCCGTCAGCACCTGGACGAAGGTCGTCATTTGCCGGTCGCCTATGACGGATGTCGCGTTGACGGAAACCGCGTCAGCTTCTCCATCTCTTTGCTGCCGGACGGTGTCGTGCTCGATCAGCCACGCATGATCCGCCGCGATCAGCGCACCGTGCTGTCCGGTGTAGTCGACGACATCGCGGTGGATCGTCTTGTCCTCTGGGTCGAGAGGGGCGTGTCCGAGTTCCCTCCCGAAAAGGGCCAGTTGATCCTCGACGACCGCGCCAGCCGCGTCGCAATCGACAGACAGAAGGGAGCGCTCGATGCGGTTCGGTATGGCCGTTGCCTTCGTCCATCCTTGCGGGCGCTGATCCTCGATCCGGGCCAGTCACGAGCGCCCTCACCTTTCGATGACCGAGAAGTGAAGTGGATCCACACCGAGTTCGACGATGACAAGAAGGTAGCCGTGTCAAAGGCGATGGGGGCTGAAGACGTCCTCGTTGTGCATGGGCCTCCTGGTACAGGCAAGACCGTCTGCATCACTGAGCTAGTGGCACAACTCCTCGAGCGCAATCCGGACTGCAAGATCCTCTTGACCTCCCAGACTCACGTCGCGCTGGACAATGCGCTCGAGCGGCTCCATGCACTGCGCCCCGCCGCACGGCTCCTTCGAGTCGCCCAGCGCGACGACGACCGCGTCTCGGCGAAGGTGCAGGAATTGACGATCGATCGCGTCGCGGATCGATGGCGATCCGACGTGGCCAAGGCCTCGGAGGAGTTCCTTGCTTCAGCAGCAACTGAGATGGGTGTTAAGCGCGAGGACATCGCCCTCGGCATCGCCGTCGGTCGGCTGCGCGTCGAGTCCGCGGAACTCGACCGCATTCAGGCTCACCTGGACGAGTGCGAGAAGATCCTCTCGGCGGCCGAGCAGAAACTCGTCGAAGCCCAGGTTGGTCACGTTGCTGACACCTACCCGGAAACGAGTGAAGAAATCGACGAGCTGCGCGAACAGGCGCGGGAGTTACGCGAGGACAAGAAGACCGTCGGTGCAAGACGGCGCAAGGCCGCCCGAGCGCTCGAGGCTACTGGCGAGCTTGGTGTTCAGCTGTCGGCTGTTGGGACGAGCGAACTTGCCGAGTGGGAACTGGGCCTCCTCGCAGGGAGTCCCGCGGACCGGAAGTTCCATGAGATTCTTCGACTTGCGGAGGAGTGGCAGCTCCGCTTCGGTCGTTCGCGTGAGTTTTATGCAGCGATGATTGCGGACTCGTCGGTGGTGGCGGGCACGTGTCTAGGATTTGCCCGCGTCCCAGGGATGCTCTCAGCCGAGTTCGACGTCTGCATCGTGGACGAGGCATCGAAGGCAACGCCGACCGAGTTGCTCGTCCCCCTTTCCCTCGCGCGGCGTTGGATTCTCGTGGGGGATCCGAAGCAGCTCCCACCCTTCGTCGAGGATCTCTTGGACGATCCGGGCCTTCTGAAGGACTACGACCTTGACCGCGAGTCGTTCCAGACGACGTTGCTGGATCGCTTCGTAGCTGCTCTCCCTGAAGCGTGTATAGCGTCCCTGAAGACCCAGCATCGCATGATCCAACCTATCGGCGACCTGATCAGCGAGTGCTTCTACGGTGGTGCGCTGAACAGCGTCCGTCACGAGCGGGACGAGTGCCTTCGCATGGTGATGCCGAAGCCAGTGACGTGGCTGACAACCGCTCGACTCCAGCGGCACGATGAAACCGAGTTCGACAGAAAAAACTTCAAGAATGTTGGCGAGGCACGAGTCATTGGGCAGTGGCTCCGACGGCTCGACTTCATCGCCAAGGCGGCCGGAACAACGTACCGCGTGGGGGTGATCAGCGGATACGTCGGCCAATGCACCGAATTACGGCGCATCGTCGCCTCGATCCAGCAGACCAGTTCCGCCCTATCCATCGAGTGCAACACGGTGGACGCTTTTCAGGGGCGCGAGGTCGATGTGTGCATCTACTCCGTCACTCGTTGCAACGAACGTGGCGTGATCGGATTCTTACGTGATGAGCGTCGGATGAACGTCGCACTGTCACGTGGCCGCAGTGGCCTACTGATAGTGGGCGACCATCTCTTCTGCCGTACAGCCAAAAGTCCAAACCCGCTGCGCACGGTCGTCACTTACATCGACAATCATCCAGACGATTGCACAATCGAGGAAGTGCGGGCGAACGCATGACGCTAGACGAAATCGCCAAGCGCCTCGACAACCGTGCCGGCTACGAGCTGATCACGTATGGGGAGGTCGGTCTCCCGATGTTCGGAGTTTACGCGACCGCACTGGTCCTGGAGAGCCAGGAACGGAATTGCATCGAGGAGTTCACTCTTCGCGCGCTCTCGGCGGGCCTCGATACCTCCGCGCAGATCCAAGGAATCTTGGGTCTGCCCCGGAGCATCATCGATACGACGCTTGCTGATCTCGTTCGACAGGAAGCGCTTCGCACCGCCAGCGACAGCGATCAACTGCTCCTCACGGAGCGTGGCAAGCAGCTCGTCGGTGCCACAGCAGTGGTCTCTCCTTCTGAGCAGACCATCTGGTTCCCTTTCGATGGATTGCTGCGCAGGCCGAAGTGGTACGGGGGTACAGCGTTCCTCAAACCCAATGAGGCCAAGGAACAGGGGCTTCCGCAGTTAAAGGCAATACCGACTCGAGGGCCGGCAGTCGACGAGCTGTCCGCAGCGGATGTCTCCGAAGTCATACGGCTCGCTGTTGGCGCTAGCCGCGGGGAACGCGAAGTCCTGCGAGTGGTGACGATCGAGAAGCGCTTTCGCCAGTTCCTGCCGGCGGTCGCCCTCGTCTATCGCGCGCTCGAACGCGATGACTTGCAAGTTGGCTTCGCGATTGACGGGCGCATCTCTCAGGAGCACGAGCTCGCGTTCGCACGTGGCGGCGGTCTCGAACGACAGCCAATCTTTGAGGGACTGCAGGAAAAGGTACGACCTCCAATCGACGACGTTCTCGGGGGCCGCGTCGCCGAGATGGTCGAAGCCGCCGAAGCCCTTCGCAAGAAGGCGGCTCGTGTAACGACTTCGCGGTCAGCGCTCGACATGGCGTCGCTCGCGGTGGTCAGGGCGCAGTCTGGGGCCCAACGTGCGGAAGCTGCTGCTGCAGAGGAGCAAGCCCGTGATGAACTCGCAGAGGTCGAGGCCAACCTTCAGAAAGCTCCTGTACGGCCCCTGCCCGTGTATGAGCATCCGGCGATCCTCGACGAAGCAGTCTCCAGCGCGGCTAAGCGCCTCCTGATTCTGTCACCCTGGGTCCGCCGAGCTGTAGTGGACGACGCGTTTCTTCGCAATCTCCAACGTGCTTGTGAGAGAGGCGTACGAGTCTCGATCGGTTTCGGTCTAGGAGAAGCCGACCTTGGGGAAAAGGCTTGGGACGCCGAGGCCCGGCGAAAGCTCGAGAACCTGTCGAAAGACGTGCCGCTGCTCGAGGTGCGTCGCCTTGGCAATACGCATGCGAAGGTGCTCGTCAAGGACTCAGAGTTCTTCGTCATTACAAGCTTCAACTGGTTGTCTTTCCGGGGAGACCCGTCGAAGCCGTTCCGGGAGGAGTGGGGAACCATAGTGCGCGACCCGATACTCGTGGACGACTTCTATGCCGAGATCATGAAGAGATTCGCATGAACAGGGCGAATGTGTTTCGAAAACACCTGTCTGCGGGACGCCTTTCCAGGCGGTCTGACCCGTCCAGAGTCCCCAAGAATCAGACTCCCGTCCCGAGAGGATTGCGGGACACCCTTGCCCGGTGAAGAACCGAGCACGGGACTCCGACCGCGGCGGCTGCTTTTCGGGTTGAAAGGTCGGCAACCCGCAGCAGGTCTGCGTCGCTGATTCGGTGCGGTCGTCGTCCGAGCCGTTGCCCCTGCGCCCTGGCTCGCGCCAGACCGGCGCGCACCCGCTCCGCGATTCTTTCCCTCTCGAATTGATGGCACCAAGGACGGCCATCTGGAGACGTCCAGCGGGAGTGGTGGCGTCGATTCCTTCGTTTAATGATACAAACCCAATCCCGAGCGCAGAGAGGTCCTCGAGCGTTACGACCAGATGCCGGAGGTTCCGACCCAGGCGGTCGAGGCGCCAGACGATGAGCACGTCGAAGCGTCGACGTCGAGCGTCTTTCAAGAGGGCGTCGAGCGCGGGCCGACGGTCCTTCGCGCCGGATACGCCCCGGTCTACGTAATCGACGGCCGTCCAGCCTCGGGCGTCGACGTACCGGTGAAGCTCGAGAAGCTGGTTGTCGCACGTCTGGTCTGCCGTGCTGACGCGCGCGTAGATGGCCGCGCGCAAGGTTGTCGGGGAGGTGGTCATGGCCGCTCCTTCGTGAAGAGACGGCCGGTGGCGGACTGCTAAGATCGGCGCAGCCTCGTCAGCCGGTCGATTCGGTTGACAGGTTAGGGTCGGGTCACAGTTCCTGCTGTGGCTCGGCCCGTCTTTCCCTTTCTGTATCGCGTTCAGAGACGCAGTGCAAGGGCTTTCTGGAGTGACTGGGCGGCGAAGGTTGTACGTAGGACCAACCCTGTCACCCCATCGGCCTATCCTCCACAAGCTAGAATGCCGCAGCCCGGGAAGGTTAATGGCCGCGCGTCGGGTGCTGTCACGCTCCGCCCTGGTCGGTCACCTTTAGATACAAGCCTCTCCCCATGGACGTCTTTGATCTTCGCACTCGGCTCGTCGAGGATTACGCGCGTTACACGCGCAGCTTCATCAAGATTGCCGACCCTCGCGTCAAGGCGAAGGTCGATGGAGCATTGGACGACGGCGCCCTCTGGCCGGAGCCTCTTCTTCAGCTGAACCCGACATTTCTGCCGGGCGGGACGATCGACGATCTGGTCGCGGACGGAACTCTGCATCCGGAGTGCAAGAAGATCTTCCGGATCGACAAGTCTGATTCAGACCACTCCGGCAAACAACTCCTGCTGCACACGCATCAGACCGAGGCGATCCGGAAGTCGAAGGAAGGCAAGTCGTACGTCCTGACAAGCGGAACAGGTTCTGGCAAGAGCCTCACCTATATCGTTCCGATCGTCGATCACGTGCTGAGATGCGGCTCAGGCAAGGGCATCCAGGCGGTCGTGGTGTATCCGATGAACGCGCTGGCGAACAGCCAGGTGGAGGAACTCAGAAAGTTTCTCGAAAAGGGATTCGGCCCGGGTCAAGCTCCCGTGAAGGTTCGCCGGTACACCGGGCAGGAGAAGGGGGACGAGCGGGAGGCGATCCGCAGCAACCCGCCGGACATCCTCCTCACGAACTACATGATGCTGGAGTTGCTCCTCACACGGCGTGAGGACCGCGCGCTCATCAAGGCGGCGCAAGGCCTCCGGTTTCTGGTGTTCGACGAGCTTCACACCTATCGCGGCCGGCAGGGGGCTGACATCGCGTTGTTGATCCGCCGGTGCCGGATTGCCTTCAGCGGGCACGACCTCATCTGCGTCGGAACGTCCGCCACGATGGCCAGCGAGGGCTCGGCGCTGGATCAGAGAAGAGAAGTCGCGCGGGTCGCAGAGACGCTGTTCGGAGCCTCGGTCAACGAAACGCAAGTCATCGGCGAGACACTCGAGCGTGCGACACCCGAGCTGACGTGGGCGCCGCCCCATCGGGAGGCGACGAAGAAGTCGTTGGTGGAGAGTGTGTTGTCCACGACGAGTCCCCCAGCCGACTACGAGTCATTCCGCGCGCATCCGTTGTCCAGTTGGATCGAGTCCACCTTCGGTGTTCAGGCAGAAGAGGGGACGGACCGGCTGATTCGGCAGGCTCCGCGTCGTCTGCGAGGGCCCGACAGTGCCGCGGCCGAACTTGCGGAGCTGGCAGGCGTTGACGCCGGCCGCGCGTACGAACTGCTGCGATCGTTTCTCCTGCAGGGGGCTCAGCTTCGGCGCTCAGAGTCGAGTCGGTTCCCGATCTTCGCGTTTCGCCTGCACCAGTTCCTCACCCGCGGCGACACGGTCTGGGCCACCATCGAGCCCGAGGCCGACCGCCATCTCGAGTTCGCAAAGCTGGTATCGAAACCCGGTGAGCCAGACAAGACACTGTTCCCATTGGTGTTCTGCCGACAGTGTGGAACCGCGTATTACCGGGTCACTGTGTTCACGGACAAACAGGGGCGTGGCCTGGCACCACGCGAGGACCGGCGCGAAGAAGTCCTTGAAGGTCACTCCGACGCCTATCTGTACGTCTCACAAGCGACGCCCTGGCCAAGGGGCGACGAAAAGGCCCTACTGGATCGACTCCCGTCATCGATGAAGGAATCGATGGGAGATGGAACTGAGCGGGTTCGAGGCGATTCGCGCGGGGACCTGCCCGAGCCCACCTTCGTCGATGCGACCGGCCGCATGGTGCCGGAGGGCATGGGGGTTGCCGCAGCTCTGATCCCTCGCAACTTTCTGTTCTGCCTGGAGCCGGCCTGCGGCGTGGCTTACGTCAAGACGCAGCGGTCGGAGCGGGCCAAGCTGGCGACGCTGGGCGTGGACAACCGGAGCACAGCAACGACCGTGCTGGCGGTGCGGGCTTTGCTGGACCTCCAGAGCGACCGTGACCTGAAGCCTGAGGCGCGAAAGCTGCTCAGCTTCACGGACAACCGGCAGGATGCGTCGCTGCAGGCCGGCCACTTCAACGACTTCACGCAAGTGGCTCTGCTCCGGTCGGCGCTGTACAAGGCGGCGGCGGAGAAGGGTCCGAGAGGGCTGTTGCACACCGACCTCTCCGGAGGTGTATTCGATGCGCTCTCGCTGAACTTCAGCGACTACGCCGCCGACCCGGAGATCCGGGGGCCAGCACGGACCTCCACCAACGACGCGCTTCGGCGCGTCATCCAGTACCACGTCTACCGGGACCTCCAGCGCCTGTGGCGTGTGACGGCGCCGAACCTCGAGGACTGCGGTCTCCTGAGGTTTGAGTACGAAGGGTTGGCCGGCACGGAAGGGTTGCTCGAAGAGTCGGAATTGTGGAGTCGCGGGTTCTCGGTGCGAGAGGGCCGGAACGCGGAGGTGTTTGTAGAGACTCCCGAGCCTCTTCGCCTGTGCCCACCCGAAGTACGCCAGGAGCTCGCGACGACCTTGCTCGATGTCCTTCGGCGGAACCTCGCGCTTAAGGTCCCAGTGCTGGATCCGCTGCAGCAGCGTGACTTGGTCGATCAGACACAGCCGCGTCTCCTCGAAGGCACCATGTGGTATCTCGACGAGCTTCGCGAACTGCAACAGTCTGTGGTGGCGTATGCGCGGGCGCGCCAGAACAGCGACTCCTCAGGCCTGTTCATCTCGTCGTACGGCGGCTACGGACGCTACCTGCGCCGCCGGCTCAAGGGGTACGTGCCGCAGGGAGATGTCTTTGGCCGCGCCGAGGTGGACGCCGCCATCCGCTTCCTCCTGCTTGCCCTGAAGCGTTACGGCATCGTCGAGCAGGTGCGAGGTGGTGACGTTCCTGGTTACCAGATCAATCCCGACGCTCTGCGGTGGGTGGCCGGCGCAGGCGACGAACGGCCGCTGGACCGTACGCGACTTCTCGACGCTGGCGAAATCCCGCCGCAGGTGAACGACTACTTCGTCGAGTGCTACAGGCGTTTTGTCGATCTGAAGGCCAGGCTTGAAGCCAGGGAGCACACAGCCCAGGTCACGGCGGAAGACCGGCAGGAGCGGGAGGATCGATTCCGATCGGCGGATCTGCCACTCCTGTTCTGCTCGCCGACCATGGAACTGGGCGTCGACATCGCGCAGCTCAACGTGGTGAACCTGCGAAACGTCCCGCCGACGCCGGCCAACTACGCTCAGCGAAGCGGCCGCGCAGGCCGCGGGGGCCAACCCGCTCTGGTCTACACCTACTGCGCCGGGCGGAGTCCCCACGACCAGTACTACTTCCGCCAGCCTGAAGACATGGTGGCGGGATCAGTGGCTGCGCCGCGAATCGATCTCCGGAACAGCGATCTCGTGCGTTCGCACCTGCACGCGTTGTGGATGGAAGTCGCCAAGCCAGACCTTGGGAAGATCCTGCCCGCAAAGGTGCAGGTCGAATCGGTCACCGGGCTGCTGCCGCCTTCCGAGCGCGAGGCGCGAATCGCGAGGCTCGCCGCCGAGCCTGGCGAGTATGTCCTCGTTTGTACTGATTGTCTGTCCGAGGGCATCAACCTCCAGCAGCACTTCAACGCGGTGCTGCACTACGACCTTGCCTGGAACCCCACGCGCCACGAGCAGCGCGAGGGCCGCGTCGACCGCTTCGGCCAAACGCGCGGTGGATGACCTCGCGACGCTTGGCGATGCGGAACTGCGCGCCATGTTTGCCGAGGGGACGGCGTACTCAACGTTCTTCGAAGACAACTACGCCATGGTTCTGCTTGGCGCCAGGCCCGGAGGTGTGGCCGATGCTTTGGCGAAGGTTCTTGGGCTCGAGGCGCGCTCGCTCTCTCTCGAGATTCGCCGCCGAGCCGCGAAGTACATCGGTCGAGCGAAGAGGCTTCAGCGAGCCGACCGAATGGAGGCAGCTCAAGCGGCGGCGCTCGAGCTCTTGAAGGAGCGCCAGGATGCCCTGGGAGAACACGCACGAATCATCTGGCACGAACGGTTCGAAACGTCCATCCGCAAGGCCTCTGCTAGTGAGGCTCCCGACGTCACAGACGCATTGGAGCAGGCGACATTCTTCACCGAGATCCGGCGGCCCGATCGCGAAGCGTTGCGAGCGGCGCTGTGGCCCGAACCCCGGCCTGGTTCCGAGCGCAAGCGGTTTCGTGAACAGCAGCAGCGAAGCCAGGTGCTGGCGACTGTGGCGCGGCTGGGGCACTCGTTGATCGACTTGTACGTCCTCACGGTCCAGCGGCTCGGAAGCCTCGAGCAGCGAACCCTTGAAGCCGAGGGTGACGAAGGCGACGCGCTGGATCGCCGGCGCATCGACGAGTACCTCGACGTGCTGGAACGGCAGCGAGTCACGCCTCTTGGTGAGCGAGGCTGGGCGGCGTTCGACGAGCTCTCTCAGATTGCCCGGCACTTCGACTTGATTCTCGATGTGAACGCCCCTGAGGCTCGCGACATGCCTCTCGTTGAAACCGCGCGCTACTTCGGGTCGATCCTGCGACAGCAGCAGCCGGTCGGTGGGATGTTTGGCCAGGTCAACCGAACTCTTGTCCAGCAGTTCCGAATGCCGGGCTATCCCTTCGTCCTCGTCACCACCGACCTACTGCAGGAAGGGGAAGACCTGCATACCTTCTGCTCCGCGGTACATCACTACGGCATCGCCTGGACGCCATCGTCGATGGAGCAGCGCGTTGGACGGATCGATCGCGTGCGCTCACAATCCGACCGTCGTCTCTCAGGCCTTCCAGCTATCCCGAACGGCGGGGACTTGCTGCAGGTGCACTACCCACACCTCGAAGACACCGTCGAAGTCCTTCAGGTGCAGCGCGTCCTCGAACGGATGAATACGTTCTTGCGCCTCATGCATGAGGGACTGTCGGTGCCCAAGGGCGATCACCGGCGCGTTGACGTCGGTCGGGAGATGGTCGAGGGCCGTCGGACCATTGAGGCGATCCGTGGGCGGCTCCAGAGTGCCTTTCCAATTCCAGGTTGGGCGCTTCAGGGAGGAACGCGGACGCTGGCCACTGACGCCGGTACGGCGGCAGGAGTACTCGCCCGATTCGAGCGGCTGTCAGGGGTTGAGTACACCGGTCTGTCGATTGAATGGGAGCCGTCTCTTCGGAACGGCATCCTGCTGGGCACGGTGAGGCTCTCGACCGGCCGGATTCAACCGTTCGGCCTGCTGCTCAAGTCCGATGGCGAGATGCTCCTCGTCAGATGCGTGAGCCCAGTGGGCCTCGTCGATCCGGGTTCCACGATGCAAGCTGTTGAAGAGAGCGCGCGGCTGCGCCACGTCCGGATCGGCGCGATTGTCGGACGCGACGAAGCGTCGTATGACCTGACCGTTGAGGAAGATGTTCTACTGGCGCATCCGGAGCACGACGTGTCGCGCGTCGCGATCCTCCTGCGACGCGTAGCTGACCAGGCCGACAGCCTCGAACAGATCCATCTGCCCTCGCTTGACCAACCGCTCGATGCGTTTGAAGCAGATCTCAAGCAAGAGGGAGGCGCCAACCGTGCCTGACTGGCGACAGTTCTGCCGAGGCGCAGACGGGGTGATCGTCGACGGCGATCGCGTGGACGTAGCCGCATCCAACGAGCGTCGCCATCGCATCAGCGTTCGTGAGACGACGGAGACCTACGAGCTTGTGGGCATCGTCGCACGTCCGGCCGCTATCGACTCCATTCCGGACGTGCCGCTGCGAGCCTGGCGCCGCAATCGCAGCACGCAGCTCGTGGGGTTCAGAATCGATCGCAAGGGTCGCCTCGTCGGCGAGGCCTGGGTGCCGAAGGCCGGTCTCGATCGCGAAGAGTTCTTGCTGTACCTCAGGCGTGTCGCTGCTGCGTGCGATCTGTTCGAGTATCACCTCACCGGCACAGATCGAGAATAGGGGGTTCCGCCAGCCCGAGGAGTCGACGGCGCCGTTCCGAAATCGTGGCCGTCCACCGCACCACTTTCGCCTCGATTTCACTGTCTTTCCACGGGACAGCGAGCGCGTTCCGCAAAGACTTGATTCTGGGACAGCCGGTCCCAGATGCGGACGTATCAACTCGACCAAATCGCTCTCGATCTGAAACGCGACGAGCTTCAGCACGTTGGTGAGATGCTTGCGATCAGTAGCCTCGATCGCGGCGGCTGAAGCCGCCGCTCTACAGGTGGCGAGGTATCTCTCCCCTGTAGCGCGGGGCGTCAGCCCCCGCGTCGGGTAGAATCGCGTCAATGCAGCTGCGCGAGTTGAACATCGGGTGCATCGGCGGTGGCACGGGCCTGCCAAGCCTGCTCGGCGGCCTGAAGAGCAATCCCTGGCTCAAGCTCAACGCGGTCGTCACGATGTTCGACAGCGGCGGCAGCTCGGGCCAGCTCCGCGACGAGCTGGGCGTGCTGCCGCCGGGCGACGTGCTGAAATGCGCGCTGGCGCTGGCGCGCAACGAAGGGGAAGCGCGGCGCGTGCTGCTGTCCCGGCTGCCCACGCTCGAGTCGCGCCTCGCGGGCCACACGGGCGGCAATCTGCTGCTCTCGATGATGGAGCAGTACAGCGGCGATTTCCTGGCGGCGGTCGACGGCCTGCGCGCCCTGCTCGGCTGCCGGGGCCGCGTCTGGCCCGTCAGCGTGCAGCCCGCGTCGCTGTGCGCGGAGTACGGCGACGGATCGCAGACGCGCGGCGAAGTCGAGGTGGACGCGGAGCAGTCGCGCGGCAGCCGGGTCAAGCGCCTCTGGCTCGAGCCCGACGTGGCGATTCATCCCGTCGTCGCCGACGCCATCCGGGGGTTCGACGCCGTCCTCATCGGCCCCGGCAGCTTCTTCACGAGCCTGATGCCGCCGCTGCTGGTGCGCGGCATGACGGAGGCGCTCGCGGAGGTGCGCGGGCCCATCGTGCTCATCTCGAACCTGCTGACCGAAGGCCGGGGGATGGCGGGACTTACGGCGGCCGACGCCGCGTGCTGGGTCTCGCGCGCGATCCAGCGCCCCGTCGACGTCGTGATTGCCAACTCCGGCGCACCGTCGGCCGACGCCGTCGGCCGCTATGCGGCCGAGCACAAGGCGCCGCTGGAGCTGGGCGTCCTTGGTCCGGAGATTCAAGCGGTGCTCGGACGCTTCTGGTGCACCGAGATCGCGCGGCACGACCGGCGGCGCCTCGCGTATGCGGTCTGGACAGTGCTCAGCCAGCGGCTCCTCCAGAATCATGCGATCCCACAGGCACAGGAGGTCCGGACCTCGTGACCTCGAGAGAGGAGGGCGCGTGCATCGACGCCCCTCCCGAGTCTCCGAGCATGTGCTCCCGCACGGTTCAGGACGCCCGTTTGCGCGGGGCGCGCGTCTGCGCTTTTCGAGAACGTGAACCCGTCGAACCTCGTGAACCTCCTGAACGTGTTCCCGTCGAACCCTTTGCACGCCTTGAAGCCGGTGAACCCGACGCCGCAGGCCGTCGCGCCTTCATCTCCAATGACCGCGCGATGATCCGTTCGAAGAGGGCTCCGGTCTCTCCACCGCGCGCGGGTCGCGCCGAACGCCAGATGTCCGGGTTGTCCTGCGCGAGGATGTCGGCGAAGTCGCCGCGGCTCTTCACGCTGAGCGGGGCGAATTCGGCGATGTCCACGGCGCCCGCCCACTCGTCGCGATGCTTGATCAGCAGCCACGAGCGGCCGGGGGCGGCGCCACGCGCGGCGCCGCCTTCGCCAAGGCTTCGGCGCCCAGGCCAAGCGCCCTTGGTCCGCACCAGCACCCACGATCCCTTCAGCTTGTAGCCGTCGAGGGTGAACTTGAGGTCGACCTTGGCGAGGGCCGCGTCAACGTCCTCGACCTCGGGCGTCCAGGTGCCGCGGTCCCACAGCATGACGATGCCCGCGCCGTACCCCGCGGGGATCACCCCTTCGAACTCGCCGTACTCGAGCGGATGATCCTCGACGTGCATGGCGAGCCGCTTGGTCGCGGGATCGAGCGAGGGGCCCTTCGGCACCGCCCACGACAGCAGCACGCCGTCGTGCTCGAGCCGGAAGTCGTAGTGCAGGTGGCTCGCGAGGTGCTTCTGTACGCAGAAGAAGCGCGGCTGGCGCCCGGCCGGCGACCGGTGCGGCGTGGTGCCCGCAGGTTCGGGCGTCTCCTTGAAATTGCGCTTCCGCTTGTATTCCTCGAGTGGCATTCAGGAACCTACTCCGCAGGGCACTTGCATTGAGGTCCGAGCGCGCACGCTTCAGCGTGCGCGACGTCAGTTCACGCCCGCCTGCATCTTCCGAATAGGCCGCGAGAAGATGATGAACAGCAGCCCGGCGGCCGCGGCGATCGCCGCCACCGACCCGAATAGCTGGACGCCGTTCTGCACGGCGGCCTCGACCGTTTCCGTCGGCGGCATGAAGCGCGTGACGAGCCCCGCCACGAGGTTGCCGATCGCGGCGCCCATGAACCACGTGCCCATCATCTGCCCCACCAGCCGCCCGGGCGCGAGCTTCGTCATGCTGCTCAGGCCCACGGGGCTGAGCGCCAGCTCCCCGACGGTATGGAAGAAATAGGTCGCCACGAGCCACTGCATGCCGACTCGGCCTTCGGCCAGCGACAGCGAGGCCCAGGCCATCACCAGGAACCCCACCGCGAGCAGCACGAGGCCGAGGCCGAACTTGACGGCCATCGACGGATTCCGTTCACCGAGCCTGACCCAGACGGCGCCCATGACCGGCGCGAGCAGGATGATCAGGATCGGGTTGACGCTCTGCAAGGCTCCGGCCGTGACCTCGATGCCGAAGAGGTTGCGATCCGTCAGATCGCGCGCGAACAGGTTGAGCGCCGATCCCGCCTGTTCGAAGCCCGACCAGAACATCGCCGCGCCCAGACAGAGGAAGAAGCACACGGTCAGGCGCTGGCGCTCCACATGGTCGCGGGCCACGAAGAAGATCACGACGGCGAAGTACGCGACGAACAGGGCGGTGACGACGTAGAAGACGCTCTCGGCGAAGAGCGTCACCGGCAGGGCGCCCGAGAGGCTCAGTCCGCCGACGACCGCGACGATCAAGGCCGTCACGCCGAGGCCGGCGGTGAGCTGCCGCCGGGCGGCTGCGAGGCGTTCGGGCTGGCCCGAGTCCTCCTTCAACTCGCCCGCGCCGCGGAGGTAGCGCTGCCCGCGGGTGTACTGGACGAGCGCGAACGTCATCCCCACGCCGGCCGCCGCGAAGCCGTAGTGCCAGTTGACCCACGGCGCGCCGTCGCGCGGCTCGCCAAGCCACGAGCACACGAGCGGCCCGAAGAACGCGCCGACGTTGATGCCCATGTAGAAGATCGAGAAGCCCGCATCGCGCCTGGCGCCCTTTTCGGCGTACAGGTCGCCGACGATGGCGCTGATGTTCGGTTTGAGGAGCCCGGTGCCCAGCACGATCAGGAGCAGGCCGAGGTAGAAGGTCGGGATCGCGGGCACCGCCAGGCTGTAGTGACCGGCCGCAATCAGGAATCCGCCATAGAGGACGGCGCGCCGCTGCCCCACCAGCCGATCGGCGATCCAGCCGCCCGGAAGCGCGAGCGCGTAGACGCCGAAGGTATACAGGCCATAGATCGACCCGGCCGTGGTGGCATCGTAGCCGAGCCCGCCCGCCGCGGCTGGCGCCGTCATGAACAGGATGAGCAGCGCCCGCATGCCGTAATAGCTGAAGCGCTCCCACATCTCGGTGAAGAAGAGCGTGGAGAGGCCACGCGGGTGCCCGAAGAAGGTGGCCTCGTGCGGAGCGATCGGTTCAGGAGTCGGGGCCACGGCCCGTGCGGTCGATGGATTCGCCACGTCTGATCCTCCCGCAAGAGAATAATCCCTTTTCCATACAATGGTGGGGTGCGCGTGCTGCTCGTTTCAACCTACGACCTCGGCCGGCAGCCGTTCGGTCTGGCGTCGCCCGCGGCCTGGCTGCGCCGCGCGGGGGTCGAGGCGGAGTGCGCCGACACGTCGCGCGAGCCCCTGGACGACGGCCGCCTGGCGGCGGCGTCCGTCGTGGCGTTCTATCTGCCGATGCACACGGCCACCCGCCTGGCCGCGCCGCTCATCGACCGGGCGCGGCGCGTGAACCCGGGCGCGCGGCTCTGCGCGTATGGCCTGTACGCGCCGCTCAACGCGGAGTGGCTGCGGGAGCAGGGGATACACGAGGTGCTCGGCCCCGAGGCCGAGGAAGACCTCGTTCAGCTTGTGAAGACGCTTGACGAGGCGCGTGGCGCGAACCCTGTCGGCATCGCGCAGGCGAGCCTGACAAGGCTCGCCCCACCACGAGCATCAACCCTTTCGGGCGGGATTGCTCGCTTGCCGTTCATTCAGCCAGACCGCGCTGGGCTGCCCGCCTTGTCGCGCTACGCGTCGCTGCAGATGCCCGACGGGAGCCGCCGCGTGATCGGGACGACCGATGCGACACGCGGGTGCAAGCACCTCTGTCGCCACTGCCCGATCGTGCCCGTCTATCGCGGCCAGTTCCGGGCGGTGCCCCTGGAGGTGGTGCTCGGCGACATCACGGCGCAGGTGGAGGCGGGCGCCCAGCACATCACCTTCGGCGATCCCGACTTTCTCAACGGCCCGACGCACGCGCGTCGGCTCGTGGAGCGTCTCGCGCGGGAGTGTCCGGGCGTGTCCTACGACGTGACGATCAAGATCGAGCACCTGTTGCGGCACGCGGATCTCCTCCCCGTGCTGCGCGACACCGGGTGTCTGTTCATCACGAGCGCCGTCGAGTCGATCGACGACCACGTCCTCGGACGCTTGCGAAAGGGGCATACGCGCAACGACTTCATTCGGGCCGCGGCGCTGTGCCGCGAGGCTGGCGTCCTGCTCGCGCCGACGTTCGTGCCGTTCACGCCCTGGACGACGGTCGAGGGCTACGTGGAGCTGCTGGATCTCGTCGACGAGCTCGATCTCGTCGAGCAGGTGGCGCCGATCCAGCTCGCGATTCGGCTGTTGATCACGTCCGGATCGCCGCTGCTCGAGTTGCCCGACATCCGCCGCGCCATCGGGCTGTTCGATCCCGCCTCGCTCACATGGCCGTGGCGGCACCCCGATGCGAACGTGGACGCCGTGCAGCGCGACGTGATGCAGATCGTGGGGGCGGCCCGTGGCGCCACACGGTCGGAGGTGTTTGCCGCGATTGCGTCGGCGGCGTGCGAACGGGCAGGCGCGCCAGCCAGGACCTATCCATCTCGCTCGCCGCGTGCGGTGCCGTCGATCAGCGAACCGTGGTACTGCTGCGCGGAGCCGAGCCCCGAGCAGATGGGGGCCATCTGAGGATTCGCGGGGCTAAAGCCCCCGCGCTACAGGTGACCGATCAAGACCGGGTGTAGAGCGCGGGCTTCAGCCCGCGCGGCGTATGAAGACTATTCTTCTGATTGCGACGACGACCGGCTACCAGATCCGGTCGTTCGGCGAGGCGGCCGAGACGCTTGGCGTTCGCCTCGTGTTTGCCAGCGATCGGTGCGAACGGCTGGAGGACCCCTGGTGGGATCAGGCGATCCCTGTGCGGTTTCACGAGCCCGAGCGCGCCACCGCCGCCGTGGTCACGGCCTTCAAGGGCACGCGTCCGGACGGCATCATGGCCGTCGGCGATCGCCCTACGCTGCTGGCGGCTCGTCTCGCCAGCGCGTTCGGTCTCGACGGCAACCCGCCTGCCGCTGCGGACGCCAGCCGGAACAAGCTCGCCAGTCGGCGCGCCCTTGCGGCCGCGGGCCTTCCGGCCCCATGGTTCGAGCCGGTGTCGATCGACACCGACGCGCTCGCCCTGGCTGGCGGCGTGCCGTATCCAGCCGTCATCAAGCCTCTTGCGCTTTCAGGGAGTCGGGGCGTGATGCGCGTCGACGAACCGGCTCAGTTCGTGGCGGCCTTCGAGCGGCTGCGGCGGCTGCTTCGGTCGCCCGACGTGCGCGTCGAGCGAGACGAGGCGCACCAGATGGCGATGATCGAGGCGTTCATTCCAGGGCGGGAGTTTGCCGTGGAAGGGTTGCTCACGCGCGGCGCCCTGCGCGTGCTGGCGATCTTCGACAAGCCCGACCCGCTCGACGGCCCGTTCTTCGAGGAGACGATCTACGTGACGCCGTCGCGGGCGCCTGCGGACGTGGGGCGCCGCATGGCGGACGCGGTGGCGGCGGCGGCTGCGGCGTTGGGCCTGTGGCACGGTCCCATCCATGCCGAATGTCGCGTCCATGACGACGGCGTCTACGTGCTCGAGGCGGCCGCGCGGCCGATTGGCGGCCTGTGTTCGCGCGCGCTGCGCTTCCATTCCGGACGCCTTCAGGCTTCCGCGCGAACCGGTGTGTCGCTCGAAGAGGTGCTGCTGCGCCACGCCCTCGGCGAGGACGTGTCTGCATACGAGCGCGAGGTACGGGCATCGGGCGTGATGATGATTCCCATTCCGCAGCGCGGCATCTACCGGCGCGTCGAGGGTGCGGAGCAGGCACGATTGGTGGCGGGCATCGAGGACGTCCAGATCACCGCGAAGGAGGATGCCCTGCTCGTGCCGCTGCCCGAAGGGAAGAGCTATCTGGGATTCATCTTTGCGCGGGCGGAGAGCCCAGAAGCGGTCGAGGGAGCGCTGCGCGAGGCGCACGCCCGCCTGCGCTTCACGATCGATCGCGAGATCCCCGTCACGGAGTCCCTCCGACCTGGGGCCTGAGGCCTATTTGGCCTGCTCTGGGACGTACCCTGGCGGCAGCGCGGCTCCCTCGCCGAAGAAGAAATCCTCCATCTGCTTGGCGATGAGATCCTGCGCCTCCTTCTGCCACGGCATGAGGCGGTACTCGTTGAGGATCATCTTCATCCGCTCTTCCCAGAGCTTCCACGCCTGCGCCGAGACCTGCTCGTAGATCCGCTGGCCCAGTTCGCCGGGCCATGGCAGGGCGTCGAGCCCGGGCAGCTCCTTCTGGAACTTCACGCACTGGACCATCCGGCCGCTCGTGTTGCCACCCGGGGCCTGCGTCGGTGTGGGGGCGCATTCGTCCATGAACTCGATGGTAACCCGAAAGACGGACCTGAAGGTCCGCCTCTACGTACACAGGGAAAAGGCACAACAGGAAGAGGCTCGTACAGTGGTACAGTCCTACCACCGGGCGATGAGCGTTCGCTGGCACTCAGGGAAAGCATTTGTCGGGAGTTGGTACGAATTCCAACCTCAACTGTAAGGATCTGCATCAGTCCCATCGAAGGGCGGGTCTTGTCCTAAGAAACAACGCGTGCGTTCACAGCCACTTGCAGCGATGTCGGTTTTGGTCGGGGTGGCATACGCCTTGTAGCCGGCCGCTGCATGCGTGACCACCGGCTCCGCCGGTTGGCACGCGAGTTCGGGAAACCAGGAGGAGAGCTGTGGACGGACTGCGTAAGGAACGCCGCGGATTTGCTTCGATGTCACCGGAAAAGCAGCGCGAGATTGCTAGCAAGGGCGGTCGCGCGGCTCACGAAAAGGGCACCGCGCACGAGTGGACGCCAGACGAGGCGCGCTCGGCGGGACGCAAAGGCGGTCAGATCAGCCGCGGCGGCCGCGGACGTCTGATTCCTGCTTCCCCGGTGGACCTGAATGCCTTCACGGCTCCTGCTTCCGGTGTGGAGCCCGGCCGTGCGGACTAGCGCGTAGTTCGCCCGGCCCGCCTTTCGACTCGACCGGAGAAAAGTGAGATGACGCTGTGTTAGTGCGTACGATGTGTTGCGGGTTCTTCATGGCCGCCCTTGCGGCCCCCGCCCTCGCCCACCCCGCCCCGGGCCAGACACCCACGACCTCCCAGACGGCGATCACGCAGGACGAAATCGTGCTCCAGGGGGAGACGACGCCGAGGCGCGCGCTGCCGAGCGTCCACGGCGATACCGGCTTCTGGTGGCTGCCGACCGCCGAGACGATGCCCGCCGGCCGCTGGTCGGCCAGCCTCTTCCGCGCCAACTTCGATCGGCGGCAGGGGCTGACCGACGTGCATCACATCGGGATCACCGCCGCCGTGGCGCCGACCGATCGCCTCGAGCTGTTCGCCTCCTGGCGGATCGTGCGGATCGATCGCGACGTGCGGCCGACCTTCATCCCCGACGACCCGGTGTTCGGCGGCGTCTCGCAGGAATATCCGTACCTGCGGCGCGGCTGGTCGAAGACGCTCGGCGGCCCGATCATCGTCGGCGGCAAGGCCAGCCTCATCTCGCAGTCGCGGGGCGACGCGATGAGCCTCGCGCCGCGCATCATGGTGAAGTTTCCCAGCGGCTCGTCGTGGGCGAGCACCAACGACTGGGACGGCCACTTCGATCTCGTGGCCAGCCGTGAGTTCGAGGAGCGCGTCGAGCTGACGGGCATGGCAGGCGGCGTGATCCGGGGCGACCCGGACGAGTTCCGTGTCTCGGATGGCATCACGTGGGGCCTTGGCGCGTCGTTCCCCACCCGGTCCGCGCTGCGCGCGCTCGTGGAGTGGCACGGCGAGTTCGTGATCAAGGACCAGACTCGCGTGATCGCTCAGCCCTACGTCGCCGAGGACGGGAGCATCGCGCCGCTGCTCAGCCCGATCTCGGATCCCACGAACTTCAAGATCGGCGGCGTCTGGCAGGCCGATAACGGCCTGTTCGTCCACCTCGGCGCGAACTACAGCTGGGGCACGGGCGGCCGGACGGTCGCGGGGACTGCCTTCGATCACAACTCGTGGGGCGTCGACGTCCGGGTCGGCTGGCATCCGGGCGTGACGCCGCCGCGCGAGCGCGTGCGCGTCATCAAGGAGACGACGACGGTCACGCAGACCGTGGCGGCCCCGCCGCCGCCCGCGCCGAACCGCAACCCGGTCTTCAGCGTCAACGCGACGTGCAATCCTGCGGTCGTCGAAGTGGGCCAGACCTCGAACTGCACGGCGACGGCCACGGACCCCGACGGCGATCCGGTGACGTACCGGTGGACCGCGCCGCAGGGCACCTTCAGCGCGGCCAACGCCCAGAACACGGTGTGGACGGCGCCGAATCAGGTAGGCAGCGTGCCGATCACGGTGACCGCGCAGGACAACCGCGGCGGCACGGCCACGAGCACGGTGACCGTACAGGTGGTGCAGCGCGAGACGATCATGTTCGAGGACGTACACTTCGACTTCGATCGGTTCAACCTGCGCCCGGAGGCGCTGACGATCCTCGACGACGCGGTGGCGAGGCTGCAGTCGAACCCGGATCTGAACGTCACGATCGAAGGGCACTGCGACAGCATCGGCACCGTGGAGTACAACCTGGCGCTCGGCGAGCGCCGCGCCAACTCGGTCCGCGACTACCTCGTGAGCCTGGGCATCGCGGCGGGACGCCTGCGCACGGTGAGCTACGGCGAGGAGCGTCCGATTGCCGACAACGCCACGGTGTCGGGACGCGCCATGAACCGCCGGGCGCATCTGATGGTGATCATCGAGTAGGCAGGGTAGGCGGGGTAGGCAGGGCAGGCGGGGTGGGGGTGACCTACTCCGCCCCTACCCCGCTTACCCCGCCCACTCCGCTCCGCCTGCCAGGCGCTCACTCTTGCATGCACCTCCTCCAGATTTACCTCATCGGTTACTTCCTGCTCCTTGCGGGCGCCGCGTGGGCGTTGTGGCGATCGGGCATCCTCGGTGAGATTCCGTTGGCGTGGGCGGCGATTGGCGTCGCTATCGCTGTCGGACTCGCCATCGTGCTCGCGTCGCGTCCAGCCCATCTGTGACGCGCGACTGATTGGGCAGGTGAGGCGGGTAGGGCTGGTGGGGCTGCCCACCCGCCTTACCTGCCCCAACGTGGCATGGTCTGTGTTACGGCACAGACCGCCATGCCCGGAGTGCGTCTCGTCTTTCCCTTTTTGCTCCTTCTGGCGGCGGCAGCCGGGGCGAGCTGCCGCGAGGACGGCGAGATCCAGATCTCCAGCCTGAGATTCCGCGGCGTCGAGCAGATCGAGGAGAGCGCCCTCAAAGGCGTGCTGCAGACGCGCGCGGGCTCGCGTCTGCCGTGGGGGCGCAAACGCTTCTTCGACCGCCGTGCGTTCGAGGCGGACCTGAAGCGCATCGAGGCGTTCTATCTCGATCGCGGCTTTCCCGACGCCCGCGTCAGCAGCTTCGACGTGGCACTCAGCCAGGATCAGGAGACGGTCGACATCACGGTGACGATCGCCGAGGGCGAGCCCATCCTCTACGGGCTGGAGCTGTTCGAGTTCGCGAACATCGAGGCGCTGGCGGACGCGCGGACGCAGCCTCCCGACGTGCCCGTGCGCGTGACCGTGGCGGAAGGCGATCACCAGAAGATCACGGTGGGGGTGGGATATGGCACGGAGGAGCAGGCGCGCGCGCGGCTGCGGTGGGATCACGTCAACTTCGTCGGCGGCGCCAGGCACGCCGGCTTCGAGGGCAAGTGGTCGTCGCTCGACCGCGGCGTGCGCCTCGATTACCTCGGTGGCCCGCCGGTTCGTGCTGGCCAATCGCCTGCGCCCGAGGTGCCGCGCGCCGCGTTCCTCGATGCCGTGGACCTCGAGATCGGCGTCTCGGTACCGAGCAACCTCGTGCTGCGCGGCAGCGACCTCCGCCCGGCCAACGCGCCCATCGACATCGGCGACCTGAACGTGACCGTCGGCGGCCTCGTCCAGGTGCGCAAGGCGCCGCGCGAGCGCGTCCGGGTGATCGGCGAGGTCAATACCGTTCGCGGCAGCTACACCTTCCAGGGGCGCCGTTTCGACATTCTCCGCGACGGCCGCATCCGGTTCGCGGGCACCGAGGAGATCGACCCGACGATCGATCTGCGCGCGCGACGCGTCATCTCGGGCGTCGAGACGTTCGTGCGCCTGCAGGGGACGATGCGGCAGCCCGAGCTGGCGTTCAGCAGCAGCCCGCCGCTCGACCAGGCCGACATCCTGTCGCTGGTCGTCTTCAACCTGCCGATCAACGAGCTCGGGGAGGGACAGCAGATCTCGCTGGCCGAGCGCGCGGGGGCGCTGGCGGGCGGCTATCTCGTATCGGGCCTCACCCGCTCCGTCGCCAACGCGCTGGAGCTGGACGCGTTCGAGATCCAGGCGCAGGGCGAGCGCGGCCTCGGGCCGAGCCTGACCCTCGGCGAGCAGGTGGGCGAGCGGACGTACTTTCGCATTCGCCAGGGCTTCGGCGCCGAGCAGACCACCGAGCTGATCCTCGAGTATCAGATCGCCGATTTTCTGCGCGTGCAGGGCGCCGTGGCGGAAACCTCCGGCGGCACCCAGCGCGTGACGTTCCGGCGCATCGAGCGCGCGGGGCTCGATCTGATCTTCTTCTTCAGCTATTAGCAGGCAGCAGGCAGTAGGCAGTAGGCAGTAGGCGGTAGGCAGCATGTAACTGCCTACTGCCAGCTGCCTACTGCCTACTGCCTACTGCCTACTTTCTCCACCTGCACCCTGGCGTCGTTGAAGCACGCCCCGCCCCCGAGGTCGGTGAGCGTATCGGGGGCGAGCGCCGTGGCCGTGTAGCCGTTGGCGGTATGCCGCCGCCACAACCCCTTCGGCAGCGACACCGTGCCCGGGCGAATCCAGGCGCCGACGGCCACGCGGCACCGCACCTCGCCCAGGTCGTTGAAGACGCGCACCGCGTCACCCTCCCGCAGCCCGCGTGCGCCGGCATCGTCCGGGTGCATCAGGAGGCGAACGTCCGGACGCGGCAGCTCGGCGAGCGTGGAGCTGATGGTCCGCTCGCTCGCAGGGGAGATCAGCGCAAGCGGACACGCCGGTGTCGCCGGATCCGGCTGATAGCCGTAGAGCCCCGCGGGCGCGTCGGCGTCGAGCGCATCGGGGAAGAGGTTCACCGTGCGTCCGGGCGTGAGCGGCCAGACGTCCGTGAACTGAATGGGACGTCCGTCGAACGGCGGCGACGCGACGCCGTGCTCCCGCAGCTCGCTCGCCATCGGCTCCGGCAGCCGGCCGAGCACGTCGAGCATCTCCTCGAGCTCGCCCCTGGGATCGCACGCCGCCTGCAGGCCGAGACGTTCCGTCAGCTCGCCAAACACGTCCGCATTCGATCGCGACTCGCCGGCCGGTTCGACGACCGGCTTGCCGAGGCGGAGCGCGATCGGGCCGTACGCCCGCGCGAGGTCATAGCCCTCGAGAAACGTCGTGGCTGGCAGCAGCACGTCCGCGTAGCGGGCGGTGTCGGTCATCACCTGCTCGAAGACCACCGTGAAAAGATCGTCCCGCTCGAGCCCCGCCAGCACCTTGCGCTGATTCGGCGTGGTGACCGCCGCGTTGCTGTTGTAGACGAACAGCACCTTTACGGGAGGAGTGTCGTACTCGAGCAGAGCGCGGCCGAGCTGGTTCATATTGACGAGGCGCGTGGCGGGCTCGTCGGCGCCGATCCAGCTGCGCGGAATGCCCCAGGACGCCGAGTTGCGCATCGTGTAGCCGCCGCCGCGCACGCCGAACTTGCCCGCCACGGCGGGGAGCGCCAGGATGGCCAGCGACGCGTTGCCGCCGTTGCGGTTGCGCTCCTGCCCCCAGCCGCACCGAATCAGGGCCGGGCTCGCCTCCGCGTACCATTCGGCCAGCTGCCGCAGGGCATCGACGGAGACTCCGGCCTCGGCCGCGGCGCGCTCGAACGTCCACGGCTGCGCCTTCTCGCGGAGGCGATTCGCGCCGCACGTGTGGGCCGCCAGAAACGCCTGGTCGGCGCGCCCCTCCTCGAAGAGGTACCGATGAACGGCCAGTGCAACAACGAGGTCGGTACCCGGCCGCACGGCCAGGTGCAGATCCGCCTGCCTGGCCAGCGGCGTCGTGCGCGGGTCGATCGCGATCAGCCGCGCTCCCTTGCGCCGCGCCTCGCGGATATACGGGATCAGGTGGATGCCGGACGCCGAAGGGTTGGCGCCCCACAGGATGATGAGCCGCGCCTCCGGGTAGTCCTCGTAGGTGACCGAGGGCATCTTGCCGTAGAGCGCCATGTTCGCCGCGCCGGTCGGCGCCGCGCAGACCGTGCGCGCGAGCTGCGAGGCGCCCAGCCGGCGGAACAGTGTCGCGTCGCTCGTGTCCTGCGTGAGCAGGCCGTTCGATCCGCCGTACGAGTAGGGCAGGATGGACTGGCCGCCCCACCGATCGCGCGCTTCGCGCATCCGGGCCGCGATCGTGCCGAGCGCTTCATCCCACGAGACCCGCGCGAAGCTGCCGACACCCTTGGGTCCCTTCCGGACGGCCGGAGAGAGCAGCCGGTCCGCCCCGTAGACGCGCTCCCCGAAGCGACGCACTTTCGCGCAGATGTACCCGCCGGTCACGGGGTTCGCGTGCGAGCCGTCGATGACCGCGATCCTCCCGTTCCGCACGGTCACGTCCAGGCTGCAGGAGTCGGGGCAGTCGAGCGGACACACCGTCGAGACGACGTGCGCGGACGCGAAGGCGGTTGGACCGCTATGCGGCCCGGAACGCGAGTTCCGTACTTGTTGCATCGACTGCATAGCGGTCCTAGCCGCGCGGAGCGCGGCAGAAGAGACTGGAACCAGCCAAGGGGCTCCGCGGGGATATCAAGGGGCGGAGCCCCTTGGCTGGTTTCATGATCGGCGACCAGTGTACATTGCCCTGGGTGCGGCATGTCCTCCCCACACGTGGTCATCGAGATCCGCGTCGGGTGCTGCTGGCCTTCGAGCGTGCCGAGCGCGAGCCCGATCCCGCCAGACGGCAGGAGCTGCTCACGTTCGTGCTCGTGGGCGCGGCCGTCACGGACATCGATGGGCACGGCGTCATGCTCGGGTCGAAGCTCTTCCTCCACATCTTCATGCTCATCGGTTTCCGCAATCGCGTGGTCGTGCTGCCGCAGTGGGCGGTCGCGTACTTCACCTTCCAGCGGAGCGTGCGGCTGATTACCTCCCAGGATCAGCTCGACCGGCAATAGGGCGCGCGCCCGGTCCGGCTCTTGCTATTCCGCCCGGCGCGGCGTAAAGCCGCACCCTACGCGTCGCAGGTAGGGCGGGCCATCGGCACCCCACCGCGCAGGCGTGCGCGGTGGGGACCCCGCCTGGCGGCCCGCCGGAGGTTCGGCCATGAGGACCCTGTTCTGTCTTTCTCTCGCCGTCGTGCTCGTCGGCTGCGGGCGGCCCAGCACGGAGGACAACGTGCGCGAGGCGCTCGACGAGGCCGACATCAGGTCGGTCGACGTGGCCGTCGACGAGGACGCGAACGTCGTGCACCTGTCGGGCACGGTGGAAACGCTGGCCGATCGCACGCGGGCGGAAGAAATCGCCGCGGCGACGGTGGGAACGAGCGGCCGAGTACTGAACGACGTCACCGTGGAAACGCTCGAAGAGGCGCCGCCGGAGGATCCCGATCAGGCCGTCGCGCGCGCGATCGACCGTCTCATCGACGAGGATCCCGTGCTGCGGGAGCGCGACGTCAACATCGCCGTGACGCAGGGGCGGGTGACCGTGACCGGCGAGGTGCGAAGCGCTGCGGAGAAGGCCCGCGCCGACCGCATCGTGTCCTCTGCGCCTGGCGTCGCCGCGGTGGCCAACGAGCTGCGCGTCAGAGGCGAGCCTTGAAGGCTAGAGGCCGAACAGAGCGGCCGCTTCGACGACGACCGGATCTATGCGCGCTTGAGTGGGTAGTGCGTCGCCACGTAGTTGTCGACGAGCGCGCGGAAGCCCGCGGCCAGTTCGTCGTACGTCCCGCGCAGCGTGATGAAGTGCTCGCCGTCGATGTAGACGGGGCAGTTCGGCGCCTCGCCCGTGCCAGGCAGGCTGATGCCGATGTTGGCCGCCTTGGATTCTCCAGGGCCGTTGACGACGCAGCCCATGACGGCGAGGGTGAGCGTCTCGACGCCGTCGTACGTCGTCTTCCACTCGGGCATCCGCGACCGAATGTAGTCCTGCGTCCGCTCGGCCAGTTCCTGGAATGTCGAGCTCGTGGTCCGGCCGCAGCCCGGGCAGGCCGTGACGCTCGGCGAGAACGCCCGCAGGCCGAGCGCCTGCAGCAGCTCGCACGCCGCGTAGACCTCGTCGCGGCGGTCGCCGCCCGGCTTCGGCGTCAGCGAGATCCGGATGGTGTCGCCGATGCCCTCGTTGAGCAGCACGGCCATGGCCGACGCCGACCAGACGAGCCCCTTCGCGCCCATGCCCGCTTCGGTGAGCCCGAGGTGCAGCGGCTGATCCGTCTGGCTCGCCAGATCGCGGTACACCGCGATGAGGTGCCGCGGGCGCGAGACCTTGCACGAAACGACGATCTGATCCTTCCGCAGACCGGTTTCGAGCGCGAGCTCGGTGGACCGGAGCGCGGAGATCACCATGCACTCGTCGATCACCTCGTCCGACGTGCGGCCGAGGCTGCGGTCCGTGTTCTCCTGCATCTTCGCGACGACCAGCTCCTGGTCGAGCGAGCCGCCGTTCACACCGATGCGCACGGGCTTGCCGTGGTCGATGGCGACCTTGCAGATGGTGGCGAACTGCTCGTCGCGCCTGCGGCCCGTGCCGACGTTGCCCGGTTTGATGCGGTACTTGTCCAGCGCGGCCGCGCACGCGGGGTGGCGGGTGAGCAGCAGATGCCCGTTGTAATGGAAGTCGCCGATGAGCGGCGCCGTGCACCCCGCGTCGAGCATCCGCCGTTTGATCTCGGGAACGGCCGCCGCGGCCTCCGGCCGGTTGACGGTCACGCGGACGAGCTCGGAGCCCGCCTCTGCCAGCTCGACGCACTGCTGCGCGGTCGCCGCCGCATCCGCCGTATCGGTCATCGTCATCGACTGGACGACGATCGGAGCGGCGCCGCCAACCTGGACGTGGCCGACACGAACGCCGACGGTTCTGTGCAGGCGGGCCAGGGTGGTCATCTGATTCATGATACGCGGTTACGCGCCATGCGGGCGGGTCCGCTCCGGCTCGATCAAATCCTCGCGGAACCCGCCCTACGTACTCCGGTGGTACGTAGGCCGGGTTCCGCGGCGCGCGTGATCAGGCGCCGCGGACCCGGCGGTGTTCGGGCTACTCCCGCGATACGCGATGGCGCCGTGGGCGAGACGACCAGCGTGTTCACGAGGATCCGCTGGCCGTCGGGCGCGACGTCGAACCCGTGTGAGTCGAGGAAGAAGAACCGGGGCTCGAAGAGGCGCTGCATCACACCCACCTCGACGGTCGCGCCCTCGCCGTTGACGGCGGTGACCATGAGGCTGCGGTCCTGCCCGACGTAGAAGATCTCCCTGCCGTCGCGGCTCCAGCGCGCCTGGCTGCCGCCATCGGCCGAGACGCGCCGCCTGGCGGCCATACCGGCCGGAGTCGGCGGAAACGGCGCCACGTACACTTCGGCGAGTCCGGATTCGGTCGAGCTGTAGGCCACCCATCGGCCATCAGGAGAGAACGCGGCCCAGTTCTCGCTCGCGTCCTCGGTCCGCGAGAAGGGGAACGGCTGCCGGTTGCCGAAGAGCGGCAGCACCATCACGTCGTTGTCCACCGCGTCGCCGACCCTCCGGCTCGTCACGAAGAGGATGTGGCGGCCGTCTGGAGCCCAGCTCACCGGCCACATGCCGTTCTCGAGGAGCATCTCGGGCGCGCTGCCGGCCGTCGAGGCGGATTGGAAGAGGTCGAGCCGTCCGGGCCCGTTGCGGGTGGAGTTGAACACGATCCGGCGGCCGTCGCGCGACCAGATCGCCCAGTTCTCGTCGGCGTCGCCCGCCGTGAACCTCGTGCGTGCGGCGCTGGCGACGTCGTACAGCCAGATATCGCGCGTTCCGACGGCCGTATCCAGGATCGTCACGGCGACCTGGCGTCCGTCGGGCGACAGCTCGATGTTGCCGTGATTCGCCACGGGGCCCACCGTGCCGAGCCGCGCGCCGGTGCGGTCGAACCAGACGAGCTGCGACAGCAGCGACAGCGACCCGCCTTGGGCGCTGACCAGCGCAGCCTGTCCGTGCACGGTGACGAGCGCCGCGACGGCCGCCGCGGCCGTGAGCAGTGAAAGCGGGCTCAGCATGTCTCGCCCGTGGCCGACCAGCCGTCTCGCAGGAGAATCCCGCGTATCTCGTCGGACCTCGCCAGGGCCAGCTCCATGGAGTCGTAGTTCTCGGCACGGTCCATCACGCCGTCGAAGAACCAGGTCAGCGTCGCGTGCGTGCCGCCGGGGAAGATTGTGGCATGAGCGGTCGAACGGCCGCGCGTCAGCCTCCACAGCACCGCGGGATCGCTCGGGTCGACGCTCATCCAGTCAAATGTACGCCCCACCCTGCGTACAATATCCATCGAATGAACGAGACTGCGAGAAAAACACTGCCCTGCGGATGCCAGGTCGATACGCAGCGCGACTACCTGGGCCGCGTGGTCGGGACGATCGTCGCCCGCGGGGAGGCCTGCCCGCGTCCGGAGCACGTGTCCGGTCACGTCGTCGTCATGCCCGGCCGCGAGCACGCCAGGCCGGAATGAACATCGCCAGCGTGTCCTGGGGAGACCATCTGGCCTTCGGCGAGGGCGACGGTCGGCTCGACACCCTCGAGGCCCTGAGCCGGAGGCTGCGCGTGTGGCGCGAGGAGCTGAGGGCTGGCGCTCTCCACTGGCGGATGCTGCGCACGCGGCTGGAAGGGCGCTTCTTCGCGGCGCGGGGCTACCGCCATCCCACGCTGGCCGCCGCGCGGTCGCTGACCTGGAACGACTTCGAACTCGTGCCCGCGCTGGCGCACGAGGCCGGCCTCGAGGCGTGGCTGTACGTGAGCCTGTTCGACGAGGGCTGGCCGCTGGCCCCGCCGCGCGTGCGGGCGGTGAGCCATCACAACGCGATGCACGGCCAGCACGTCGCGTGGCAGAGCGACCTGACCCGCCTCCACCCCGAATGGATCACGACCGATCGTACCGGCCGCCTGCGGCAGCACGGTGTCGTCTCCCTGGCCTATCGGGAGGCGCGCCAGGCCTTCATCGACCGCTGGGACGCGCTGGTGGCCCCTACGCGCTTCGACGGCCTGTTCGTGTGCCTGCGGTCGCAGTCGCGGCCCGCGGACCACGGCGACCAGTTCGGCTTCAACGCCCCAGTCCGCGCGGACTGTCTCGCGCGATATGGCGACGACATCGCCAGTGGCGAGTTCGGCGTGCAGGCGTGGCGCGATCTGCTGGGCGAGTATCTGACGACGTTCCTGGTCGAGCTGCGCGACGCGCTCGGACGTCGCGGCCGCCGTCTCGGCGTTGGTGTCGCGCGCGGCGACGTCCTGGGACCGCCGCTGGGCAACATGACGCTGCCGTGGCGCGAGTGGGTCCGCCGCGGCCTCGTCGATCAGCTCGTCGTCGACCAGAACTCGTGCCGCTGTCCGTCGATGTGGCACGAGCTCTGGCCGATGCATCGCGGCACGGGGTACGTGCAGAACTATCTCGACGGGACGGGATTGCCGCCGCTCGTGGAACACCTGCGGACCGCGTATGCCCCCGCGGTCGACGGTACAGGTGCGGAGTTGTTCGTCGCGCGCCAGTGGGGCGACCGATCGGAGACACAGGAGCGGGAGCTGCAGGCGCTCGAGGGCGTCGCGGGGCTGGTCTTCAGCAGCTTCCGTCACGACAATCCGAATGCGATTGCGCGCGGCGACTGGCGCGCGGGACGCCTCGCCACGAAGAGCACGAAGACGGATTAAGACAGCTCTACCTTTCGAGCATCAACAATCCCACGGACACCGTGGCGAGCAGCCAAAGGGCCACGGGCACTTCGCGGTGCCGGCCGCTCACGGCGTACAGCAGGGCGTGCAGGATGAACCCCCACAGGATGCCCTGCGTGATGGAAAACGTGAGCGGGATCAGCACGATGGTGACGAAGGGCGGCAGTGAATCCTCGATCGAGGAGAAGTCGAGTCGGGCGATCGTCTGGAACATGGCGGCGCCCACCAGCACCAACACCGGGGCGGTGGCGTAGGATGGCACCGCCGCCGCCAGCGGCGCCACGAAGAAGCACGGCAGGAAGCACAGCGCCGTCACGACCGACGCCAACCCTGTCCGCCCGCCCATGCGGATGCCGGCAATGCTCTCCACATAAGCGGTGCCGGACGAGGTCCCGGCCAGCCCTGCTCCAAACGTGGCGATGGCGTCCACGATCAGGCCGCGCCGCAGGTTGAGGGGCCGGCCATCGGGGTCGGTCAGTCCGGCGGCCGTGGCCACGCCGATGAACGTCGAGAGCGAGTCGAACAGATCGGTGAAGAGGATCGACACGATGGCCGGCAGCAGCGCGAGCTGCAGGGCGCCCACGATATCCAGCCTCAGCAGGACCGATGTGAAGTCCGGCGCGCTGGCCAGTTGCTCCGGAGGCTGCGCCAGGCCGAGGGTCCATGCCAGCGCCGTGACCAGGAAGATCGAGGCAAGAAAGGCGAGTGGGTTGCTCCGCCGCACGAGCAGAACGGCCACGACGACTCCCAGCAGGAGAAAGGCCGCCCGATGGTCGATCGTTCCCAGACGCACGATCGTCGTTGGATCCGCCTCGACGATGCCCGCGTTGCGGAGCCCGATGAACGTCAGCAGGAGACCGATCCCTGCCGCGGCTGCCAGCCGCAGGCCTTCCGGTATCGCGGTGGCAATCCGTTCCCGCAGCGGCGTCGCCGACACGAGGAGAAAGAGGACGCCCGCCCAGAACACCATGCCGAGCGCCGTCGGCCACGGCACGCCCTGCTGGATGACGATGGTATACGCGAAGAACGCGTTGAGCCCCATGCCAGGCGCGACGGCGAACGGCAGCCTCGCATAGAGGCCCATCAGCAGCGTCATGGCGAACGCGATGAGGACCGTGGCGCTCAGCGCGCCTGAGAACGGCATCCCGGTGCCCGGAGAGGCGAGAATGCCCGGATTGACGATCACGATGTACGCCATCGTGAAGAACGTCGTGACGCCGCCGATGATGTCGGGATAGAGGGCCCGAGCGGGGATCGGGGAAGTCGTCGTCGTTGCCGTGCTCACGGATCTCCGTGTGCGACGCGTCGCTCAGGTGCGAATGCGGCCCAGGCGCGCGATGAGCGTGGCCCGCAGGTCGGCCTCGGACCGCGTGCCCGTCAGGTCGAGGTCCGATTCGCCGAGCGCGTCGACGAGCGCGCGGATGATGTGCGCGCGGCTGATCGCCACCCCGCTGGCCGCCCTGATGTCGGCGGCCAGGCGATCGAGGTAGACGATCTGCCGATCGAAGAGCACCACGGTGACCTTGGTCCAGTCCTCGGTGTGCGACGGACGCCGCCCACGCTTCCTGGGCCGGTCGTCGTCGTTCCGGTGGTCGGCCGACGCCCTGGCGAGGCTCTCGCCGTTCCCACAGAGACGTCTGGCGTGTCGAGCAGGTCGAACGGGCACTCTGAGGCCTCACCCCGCCCGGCGGGGCCGAAGGTAACGTTGGGTTGCTGGTCGAGCGGCGACGATCCTATGTCAGCCGCGCGGTGGCCGCAAGTCGGCGCCCGGTGGATTCCGTGCAACCGCGCGGACGATGAAGCGCTGCGGGGCCGAGCCGATGAAGGTGAAGGGGTAGCAGGTCACCAGCGTGAGGGTCGGGTCGGGCGTGGCGTGGAGCACCCATGTGTCCCGCGGCCGCACGACGCGGGTGTCCTGGACGCGAAAGGCGAACGTCCCGTCGCGGGTCACGATCCGGATGGCGTCGCCCGCGCGGATGTGGCGCAGGCGCCGGAAGAACGTGTCGCGATGCCCCGCGACGCCGATGTTGCCAGCCTCACCCGGAAGCGCCGTGCCAGGAATGTGGCCGACGGCCAGCCGCAGCGTCCGGGCGTCCACCTCCGCGCGAATCACCGTGGAAATCCGCAGGCGCGGGATCTCGATCCGGCCGAGCGTCGAGCCCGGAGGCGGCGCGGTACGGGCCGGACGCCCGCCGCCTTCGGCATCGCCGGCCACCGATGCGCGGGCGGCGGCAAAGATCGCGTCGAGCTCGCGATCCTCGTACGCCTGGTACAGGCGCGCTTCAGCAGAGACGTAGCCGAAATAGCCGAGCGAGAGCAGGGCCGCCGCCCACAACAGGCGCTCGAGCCGACGCCAGAAGGGGCGGGACACCTCCGTATCCCGGTGGCGCGTCGCCATCGACCGGCTGTCGTCCGGATCAGTCGTGAGAATCCGACACGTAGCCATGGCGGCTCCGCACCTCGAGATCGCCACGGCCGGGCACGCGCACCACGACCGTCACGCGGCGGAAGCCGCCGTCGTGCGTCGTATTGGTCGGCACGTAGCCGATCCGGTAGCCGCGGCGGATGTTGCCCGCGATCTGGTCGAACGCGCGGACGACGGCCTCGTCCGACCTGGGGACATACGCCGTCCCGCCCGTGATGTCCGCCAGCGTGCGCAGGACGCGCGGGTTGCCGCCCGCGCCCAGGTCGCGCCGCGCGTTCGACACCGTGTAGACGATCGCGTCGCTGCGTCTGGCGCGCTCGATCATCTCGTCTTCCGAACGAAGGCTCGCGTTGTCCTCGCCGTCGGTGAGCACGATGAGCACGCGCTTCTGATAGCCCGCGCGCTCGAGGTGGGCGAGCCCCGAGACGACGGCGTCGTGCAGCGCCGTCTTGCCGCCCGCCGGGTACCGCGCCAGTGCCGCGCGGAGCAGCGTCTCGCGGTTGGTGAACGGCATCCCGTCCGGCAGGCCGAAGCGCACGTGCTCGTTGAAGTGAATCGTGAAGAGCTCGTCCTCGGGATGGCTGGAGGAGGCGAACGCGAGCCCGCCCGCCACCACCATGGCGCGGCGGGCGATCATGCTTCCGCTGTTGTCGACGACGAGCCCGACCGTCACCGGGACGTCGGCGCTGCTGAAGAACGTGATCTCCTGCGGCTCGTCGTCTTCGAAGACGCGGAACACGCTCTGCGGCAGATCGGGCACCGCGTCCGAGCGGCCATCGAAGACGTTGACGTCCAGCACGACGAGATCGGCGTGGGACTTGAAGGTCTGGCCATGGACGGCGACGGCGACCATCGCGCAGACGGCCGCCGTCATCGCGCAGCGGCATAGCACAGTCACACCTCCGTGACACCAACGCGCGGATCTGGCTGCGTGACGACACAGCCCGCGCGTTGGTGTCACTAAAGATACAGCATCGTGATCACGGCGCGGCTTCCTTTGCCGCTTCCGCGCCGTGATCCTTACGACCGAAACAGGCGGATGCCCGCTGCCCCGAGGAGCGAGAGCACACCGATCAGGCCGCTCAGCGCCAACGGGCTGGCGGTTGCCGGCAGCTCACCCGCGGTGCCGATGGCCTGAGGCTGTTCACTCACCTCGGCCCGGGCACGGAGCTCGACGTCTTCCCGCTCGGCGGGCGCTGCGGGCTCGGCCGCGGGCTCGGGCTCAGCTGCCGCCGCGGCCGCTTCCTCGGCCGACGGAGCGGCCTCGGCTTCCTCGCGCGTCGCACCCGTCTGGGCCTCGGCCTCAACCGCGGTGATCTGCGATTCCGGGCCGACCTCCCCTTCGGTGGCCTGCACCGTGGCGCCCGTCCGCGCCGCGATCCTCAGTGCCTGATCGCGCGGGTAGACGAACTCCTTGCCGATCTTTTCACCCGGGTAGTACCAGTACTGGATGGCAGGTGTGGTTCCTTCCGCTGTCTCGCGAAAGGCGATCACCGTCTCCCCGGTCACCTCGGGCCGCTCGGCCTGGACGAAGAGCCACTGACCCAGGATGTCCATCTCGTCCTGCGTCAGGACCTGCACGACGTTGCGACCAGCCGTATCCGCGAGCCGGAACACATACGTGCCCGCCTCGAGCCGCAGATCCGGCAGCTCGACCGGGCCGCTGAAGGTGATGCAGGTCTTCTCCAGCGGGTGGCCCTGTGCGAATACGCCGATCGCCAGCGTCAGCAGCATCGCCATGACACCAGCGGTCGCAATCGCTATCCCTCGTTTCATGCCTTCCTCCTCGTTTCTCAAACACGCACGGCTGGGCGGCGCCAGCGCCTTGCGGCGAGAACATGTGCATCTTGTGTGCCTCATCGAGCCGAGCGGTATCGAGGATGCGAAACGGCAGACCTCGGTGAGCGAAGGTTGGCCTGCCAGCCGTAGCTCGGGAAGAGAAAGTCGTGAGGTCCGCCGTCGCGGCGGCGCCTTGGCCGCGCCGCTATGGCGGACAGCCTTCGCCTGGATTCCCGAACGAAGGCTGGTGCCTGAGGAGGGAATCGAACCCACACGCCGGGTGACCGGCGGGAGATTTTGAGTCTCCTGCGTCTGCCAGTTCCGCCACTGAGCCCACCGAACAACCAGTATATCGCCTCATCGACGTGTCACGATCTGGATGCGTCGACGGGCCTAGGCGGTCGCGCCGACCAGGTTCTTCATGAACCGGTTCTGCCCATCGACCACGATCATTCGTGGCGTCACCGGTTCGTCGGCGAGGCAGAACGCGACAATAATGACTTTATCGCCAGGCCGGAAGTGGTGCGCGGCGGCGCCGTTCACGACGATCTGTCCAGAGCCTTCGGGCAGCGTGATCGCGTAAGTTTCGATCCGCTGCCCGTTGTTCAGGTTCCACACCGCGACC
>JACQTK010000037.1 GCA_016210845.1 Acidobacteriota bacterium
CGGCTACATGTACCACGCCCTGAGGTGGCTCGGCCCGCTCGGCGGCTGGATCTTCAGGCGAGGGATGTACAGGCAGTACTACACGTGACCGCGGATGGCGGGGCTCGACGACGGGGCGGGGCGCGGGGCGGGGCGCGGGTTGACGATATCGCGGTATCGCGGTACCGTGATGGAGGCATGGCTGGCTACACGACAACCAATCTGCGGCTCCCCACCGGGGCCTACGAGGAGCTGCGCTACCAGGCGCGGCGCCGCGGCACCAGTGTGGCGACGCTCGTCCGGGAAGCGGTGTCCCAGTATCTCGGCCACGAAGAGCCTACAGGCGCGGGCGGCGGTGAGCGTGACCCCTTCGATCGACTGATCGGCGCCGTGGACGGCGGCGCGGAAGACGAGTCGGTCGATCACGATCACTACCTGTACGGATGGCCCAAGGAGGGCGCGCGTGAAGATGCTCGTCGACACGGGGGCGCTGCTGGCGTTGACGCTGAAGCGGGACCAGCACCACGGGCGCGCGGCCACGTTCGCGCGGCAGCATCGGGACGCGCGGTTCGTCCTGACCGATCTCATCCTGGCGGAGACCGTCACGCGCCTGCGGGCGCGCGCCGACGCCCGGCTCGCCACCGCCGCCGGTCGTAGCCTCCTCGAGAGTCGCCGCTACGAGGTCCTGTTCGTCGACGCCCCCCTCGTGACGAGCGCGCTGGCTCGCCTGGAACAATTCGGCGACAAGGCGCTCAGCCTGACCGACTGCGTCTCCTTCGAGGTCATGGACCGCCTGGGCCTGACCACGGCGTTCGCCTTCGACCGTGATTTCCGCGACTGCGGCTACCGGACGGTTCCGTGAAGAGCGCAGGCGACCGCACCGCCTGATAAGCTCTGCCACGTGCGCATCGGGATCGACCTCGGCGGCACCAAGATCGAAGGGATTGCGCTCGACGGCAGCCGTGAGGTCGCGCGGCGGCGCGTCGAGACGCCGCGCGGCGACTACGCAGCCACTGTTGAAGCGGTCGCAGCGCTGGTGGAGGCGCTGGAGCAGCGGGCGGACGTGCGGGGGTCGGTTGGCGTCGGCATCCCTGGCACGCTGTCGCCGGCCACGGGCCTCGTCAAGAACGCCAACTCGGTCTGGCTGATCGGCCGACCGCTCCTCGAGGATCTGCAGCGACGCCTGAAGCGCGACGTGCGCATCGCCAACGACGCCAACTGCTTTGCCATGTCCGAAGCCGCCGACGGCGCCGCGGCGGGCGCGGCCGTCGTCTTCGGCGTGATCCTCGGCACGGGCGTCGGCGGGGGGATCGTCGTGCGGGGAGCGGTACTCGTCGGCGCCAACGCGGTGGCAGGGGAGTGGGGGCACAACCCGATCCCCCGGCCGCGCGACGACGAGCGTCCGGGGCCCGCCTGCTATTGCGGCCGTGAGGGCTGCATCGAGACGTTCCTGTCTGGCCCTGGGATGGTGGCCGACCACGAGCGGCGCACCGGCCGCCGCGCGTCGCCGCCGGACATCGTCGCGCAGGCGGCGCACGGCGACGCAGAGGCCGCCCTGACCCTGACCCGGTACGAGGATCGCCTGGCTCGGGCGTTGGCCGCCGTCATCAACCTCCTCGATCCCGACGTCATCGTCCTGGGCGGCGGCATGTCGAGCATCGATCGTCTGTACGACCGGGTCCCTCGCCTGTGGGGACCCTTCGTATTCTCGGACACCGTCACGACGCGCCTCGTGAAGGCGCGCCACGGCGCCGCCAGCGGCGTGCGCGGCGCCGCCTGGCTCTGGCCGTGAGATACAATAGCCAGGCACAGTTGCAGCTTTTCACGAAGATCCTCAGGACCGGCCTCGTCACCGAACCGCTCCCCGAACAGATCGCCGACGCCGTCACCCTCGCACGGGAGATCGACCGCCGCGCCCAGGCGCTCTTCGGCCGCGCGCTGGCCATTCGCGAGGTGGACGCGGGCTCGTGCAACGGCTGCGAGGTCGAGATCGCCAATCTGCCGGGGCCCGTCTACGACATGGAACGCTTCGGCCTCCACTTCGTGGCGTCGCCCCGCCACGCCGACATGCTGCTCGTCACCGGGCCGGTGACGCGCAACATGGCGGTGCCTCTGCGCAAGACGTACGAGGCGACGCCCGATCCCAAGCTCGTGGTCGCGGTGGGCGACTGCGCGCGCACCTGCGGCGTCTTTGCCGGCAGCTACGCCGTGGTCGGACCGGTCGATCGCATCGTTCCCGTCGATGCGTACATCGACGGCTGCCCTCCGGAGCCTGCCGATATCCTGCAGGGGATCCTGGCCGCGCTCGGTCGCCTGGAGGGCAAGACGGCGCGGACCTGACAAGGTCCGCGCCACAGCAACGTGGAGAGCGTACCCGTCTACGTGGAGATCGCACCCGTCGTCGTCCTCATGTTCGCGGCCCCGGCCGTCGGAGTGCTGACGGCGCTCGCGTGGCGGTCGGGACGCGGCGCGCGGCGGCTGTCGCTCGCCTCGGCGTTCGTCGGCTGCGTGGCGGCGCTGCTGCTCGGCGCCGACGTCCTGCACAGCGGCACCACCTGGACGTGGCGCTCGGATGCCCTGCTCCAGCCGCTCGGCGGCGTCTCCCTTCGGCTCGATCCGCTCAGCGCCTTCTTCGTGATGGTCATCGCCTTCACGGGCGCCCCGGCCTCGCTCTACGCGTCCGGCTATCTCAGACACCTCGACCGCGGCCTGCGAGGCCGCGCGACGCACGCGCTCTTCAACGTGTTCCTGGCTGCCATGTGGCTGGTGCCGCTTGCCGCCAACGTGGCCACGTTCCTGTTCGCATGGGAGCTGATGGCCGTGTCGTCGTACCTGCTGGTGGTGAGCGATCCCGACCAGGAAGGCGCCATGGCGGCAGGGGCCTGGTATGCGGCGATGACGCACGCGGGGTTCCTCGCGCTGCTGGCGGCCTTCGTCATCCTGGCCGGCGACGGACCGTGGGAGCTCGAGGCGATGCGGGCGAACGCGGCGGCCTTGCCGCCCCCGAGCCTGACCGCTGCCGTGCTGCTGGCGCTGGTGGCCTTCGGCTCGAAAGCGGGGCTCGTCCCCCTCCACGTCTGGCTGCCGCGCGCGCATCCGGCGGCGCCAAGCCACGTCTCGGCGCTGATGTCGGCCGCCATGGTCAAGCTCGGCGTGTACGGCACGATTCGCGTGCTCTTCGACCTGCTGCCGCCGCTGTCGCCCTGGTGGGGCGGCACGCTGCTCGCGGTCGGCGTGGCGACCGCGCTGACCGGCGTCCTGTACTCGGTCGCAGAGTCGCACCTGAAGCGCGTGCTCGCGTACAGCACCGTGGAAAACGTCGGCATCGTGTTCGTGGCCCTCGGCTTCGCGCTGCTGATGCGGGGCTACGGCAACGGCGCGCTGGCCGCCATGGGTCTGGTCGTCGCGCTGCTGCACACGCTCAATCACGCCCTGTTCAAGAGCCTGCTCTTCCTGTGTGCAGGGGCGGTCGTGCACGCCGCGCGCGCGGCGTCGCTCGAGGCTTTCGGGGGCCTGATTCGGCGCATGCCGATCACGGCCATGCTGTGCCTGGTCGGCGTGCTCGGGCTGGCCGCCGTGCCGCCGCTCAACGGCTTCCCGTCGGAGTGGCTCACGTTCCAGCTGCTGCTGGCCGGGGCGCGGTTCACCGAGCCGTCGCTCGCCATCACGCTGCCGCTGGCGCTCGCAGCGTCCGCGCTGGTGGCGGGGCTGGCAGCCGTGTCGGCCGTACGGCTCTTCGGCATCACGTTCCTGGCGCTGCCGCGCACCGATGGCGCCAGAGACGCGCACGAGGCGTCTGCGACGATGCGCACGGCGATGGCCATCCCCGCGGCGGCCTGTCTCGTGCTGGGGCTCGTGCCCACGTCCGTGTTGACGCGGCTCACCGCCATCGTGAGCGAACTCGGCCTGCCGATGGGGAATCTCGACACAGGGCTCGCGCTTGCGCTGCCGCTGGTAGGCAGCCGCCTCTGGCCCGTCGCCCTTGCCGCGCTGGTCGCGGGCGCCGCGCTGGCGGCGGGCCTGGCCGCGCTGGCCGCGCGGACACGCGACGCCCGCATCGACGCCGCCTGGAACTGCGGCCGGCTCGTGCAGTCGCCGCGCACGGAATACACCGCCGCGGCCTTCGCCGAGCCGCTCAAGCGCGTCTTCACCGGCTTCTACCAGCCCGCGCACGAGGTCACCGTCGACGTGCATCCCGTCTCGCCATATTTCGTGCGGGCCATGACCGTTCGTGCGGATCTCGCTCCGTGGATGGAGCAGACGCTGTACGCACCGATCGTCCGTGCCGCGCGACGGACGGCGGACTGGGCCGCCCGCATGCACACGGGCTCGATCCACTGGTACCTGGCGCTGCTCCCGATCGCGCTCCTGCTGCTGCTCCTGATCGCCAGGTGGATTGGGTGATGGCGGACATCATCCTGGCCGCGGCGGAATCGCTGCTCCTGGCGCTGCTGGCGCCTGGGGTGGTGGGGTACGTCCGGTGGGTCAAGGCCCGGCTGCAGGGCCGCCGCGGCGCCGGTGTGCTGCAGCCGTATCGCGAGCTGCGAAAGATGTTCGCCAAGCGGATGGTCGTCGCCGACAGCGCATCCTGGATCTTCCACCTCGCCCCGATGATCGTGGTGGGCGCGACGGTTGCCGCGGTGGCGTTGGTGCCGGTCGTCTCGGCCAGGCAGCCAGCGGACTCCCTTGGCGACCTGTTCGCGCTCACCGCGCTGCTCATGCTCGGGACGATGTTCCTGGCGCTCGGGGGGCTCGATCCGGGCACGGCGTTTGGCGGCATGGGGTCGAGCCGGGAAATGACGGTGGCCGCGCTCACCGAGCCGACGCTGGCCGTGGCCATTCTCTCGCTGGCCCTGACGGCCGGCTCCAGCAGCCTCGGGGCGATCACGGGCACGATCCTGCAGACGCCATCGCTCGCCATCGGTCCAGGCCACGCGCTCGCGTTCGCGGCCTTCCTCATCGCGCTGCTCGCCGAGTCGGGGCGCCTGCCGGTCGACAACCCCGCCACGCATCTCGAGCTGACGATGATCCACGAGGCGATGATCCTCGAGTACTCGGGGCCGTACCTGGCGCTGGTGGAATGGGCGTCGGCGCTCAAGCTGACGCTGCTCCTGACGCTGGCCGCCAACCTGTTCGTCCCGTGGGGCCTCGCTCTCTCGGCCACGGCGGGAGCCCTGACGCTCGGGCTGGTGGCGGTCGTCGCCAAGCTGGCCGTGCTGGCGACGCTGCTGGCCGTGCTGGAGACGCGCGTGGCGAAGCTCCGGCTGTTCCGCGTGCCCGAGCTGCTGGCGGCCTCCTTCACGCTGGCGCTGCTGGCCGCGGCGTCGTCCTTCTTCACGAGGTAGCGGTCGTGGATGCCACCTTCTCGCGATTGACGATGATGGGGGCGAGCGCCATGCTGCTGCTGGCGCTCGTCGTGATGTGGCGGCGGCACGTGCCCGCGTACGTCACGGCCTTCCGTCTGCAGTCGGTGGCCCTGGGGTTCGTCGGAGCGTCCGTGGCCTGGTTCGGCGCCGTGCCCGAGCTGTTCATCGTGGCCACGCTCATTCTCGGCCTCAAGGGATGGCTGGTTCCGAGCATCCTCAGATCCATAGAGGCGGGTAGGGCGGGTAGGGCTGGTGGGGGAGGAGTCCTCACCGATTCACCATACCCGCCCCACTCGCCCCACCCGCTCGATTGTGAGCTGCGGCCGCTCGTCAACACCGAGGTCTCGCTGCTGGTGTCCGGGGGCCTCGCCGTGGCGGCGTACGAGATCTCCCGCCCGCTGGCCGCCGTCGTGAGCCTGCCCACGCGCGGCGGCCTGCCGATCGCGATTGCCCTCATCTTCGTCAGCCTCTTCATCGTCGTCAGCCGGCGGCAGGCGATCGCGCAGATCGTCGGCTTCCTGATGCTGGAGAACGGCATCGCGCTGCTCGCGCTGCTCGGCGCCTACGGCGTCCCGCTCGTCGTCGAGCTCGGGGTGTTCCTCGACGTGCTGCTGGGCGTGCTCGTGATGCAGGCGCTCGTCCCGCGCATGGGCGAGACGCCGGCCAGCGGAACCAGCCAAGGGCTCGCCCCGTGAGAATCTCGGGCTCCCGAGCCCTTGGCTGGTTTGCCAGTATCAGCTTGGCGCGCTCCGCGGTCCTAGGACCGCTAACCGGCTCCGGTCTTGGGCGCGCAACGGGTACCGAACCCTCATTAGGAGCCGTTTAGCGGTCCGATGGACGCGCTGCTCGTTCACGCGCTGCTCGTTTCCGCGCTGCTGACGCCGCCGCTGCTGGCCGCCGTGGTGGCGCTGCTGGCTCGGCGCGCCACGTCGGCGGCCGCGTGGTTCAACGCAGCCACCATGCCCGTGTCGGTGGCCGCGGCGCTCGCCATCGCCCTCCACCTGGCGGGCGGGGGAGCGCCGATCGCAGTCGGCACCGCGTGGCGCCTCGATGCGCTCTCCGCCGTGCTGGCGGTGCTCGTGACCCTCGTGGCCACGCTGGCGGCGTGGCTCGCTCCGGGCCTGGGCTCCGGCGACGCGTCGCGGAGGGAGACGCGCCTGTACCGCGTGTACGCCAACCTGTTCGCGTTCACGATGCTGGTCGCGGTGAGCACCAGCAATCTCGGCGTGATGTGGGTGGCCATCGAGGCGACGACGGTCACGTCCGCCTTGCTCATTCCCGTGCGACGGACGAAGGCCGCCCTGGAGGCCTCCTGGAAGTACCTGCTCATCGGATCGGTCGGGATTGCGCTCGCCTTCACGGGCACGGTGCTCGCCTTTGTCGACTACGCGGCCAGCGGCGGCGATCTCGAGCTGGCGCTCCACTGGACGACGCTGCGCGCGGCGGCGCCGTTGCTGCACCCGGAGGTCGCGCGGCTCGCGTTCGTGTTCCTGCTGGTGGGGTTCGGCACCAAGGCCGGCCTGGCGCCTACCCACACCTGGCTTCCCGACGCACACTCGGAGGCGCCCGCGCCGCTCTCGGCCATGATGTCGGGCGTGCTGCTGGCCGTGGCGCTCTACGCGGTGGCGCGCTGGAAGGCGATCATCGACCTGGCGGTCGGATCCGCCTTCTCGGACACGCTGCTGCTGACGGTGGGCGTGGCCACGATCGTCGTCGGCAGCACGAGCCTGCTCGCGCAGACGCACTACAAGCGTCTGCTGGCGTATTCGAGCATCGAGCACATGGGCCTTGCCTGCTTCGGTCTCGCGCTCGGTCCCACGGGCGTCTTCGCCGCGCTCCTGCATCTTGCCGGGCACGCGCTGGCGAAGAGCACGGCGTTCCTGCTGGCGGGTCGGGTCTACGAGCGATATGGGTCGGGCGAGATCTCGAGCGTTCCCGGGCTGCTCTCGGCCGCACCTGGCACGGGAGTGCTCTTCATGGCGACGGTGCTGGCGCTGGCCGGCCTGCCTCCGTTTGGCTTGTTCCTCTCGGAGGTGCTGCTGGTCAAGGCGGGGTGGACGGCGGGCCACGCGGTCGTGACGGGCGCCGTGCTGCTGTTGATCCTCCTCACGTTCGCCTCGCTGGTTGCGCAGCTGCAGCGGATGCTGTTCGGGCGGACGGCGAGCGGCACGCCGACCGGCGAGCGCGTCGGCCTGCCGCTGGCGCTGCTGGCGCTGCCGGTGGTCGTGCTGGCATGGATGGGCGTGACGATTCCCGCGCCGCTCCGCGAGCTCCTCACGCACGCCGCAGAGGTGCTGCAGCCATGACGTTCCACGACGAGATTGCCGGCGTCCTGAAGGGCGTCCGCGGGGTCGTGGCGCCTGCGGAGTGGCGGATGGGCGCCTGGCGGCTGCGCGTGTCGGCGGACGACCTTCTGCGCGTCGTGGGAGGGTTGATTCGGGACCTCGGCGGCAAGGTGCTGCTGGCCGCCGGCGAGGATGGTCCGGCCGCGGGCGGCATGTCCGCGCACTACCTGATTGGCGTGACCCGGGCCAGCGAGGGTGGGCCGCCCAGCGATCGCTGGGAACTGGTGCACTTGACCGTCGACCTGCCGAGGCGGGCCCCGGCCGTGCCGAGCCTGGCGACGTTGTCGTTCCCCGCGTCGCGGTTCGAACGCGAGATGCGCGACATGCTGGGCATCACCCCTGCGGCCCATCCCGATCCGCGTCCGCTGGTGCGCCACGGCTTCTGGCCCGACACGTTCTACCCGCTGCGTCACGACGCCGTCGTGCCGACGTTCGAGGACGATGGGCGCCCGTTTCCGTTCAGGCCGGTGGAAGGCGAGGGCGTCTACGAGATTCCGGTGGGTCCGGTGCATGCGGGGGTGATCGAGCCGGGCCACTTCCGGTTCAACGTGCTCGGCGAGACCATTCTCAAGATGCGCGCGCGCCTGTACTTCACGCACAAGGGCACCGAGCGGCTGTTCGTGGGACGTCTGCCCGCCGACGCCGTTCCGCTCGCCGAGCGCGTGTCGGGCGACACCAGCGTCGGCCACGCGCTGGCGTTCTGCCAGGCGGTCGAGTCGCTGGCCGGCGTGGAGGTGCCGCGGCGCGCGAAGGCGCTTCGCACCCTGCTCCTGGAGCTGGAGCGGCTCTACAACCACATCACGGACGTCGGCGCCATCATCGCGGACACCGGATTCCCGGTCGGCCAGATGCACTGCCTGCGGCTTCGGGAGGCGTTGCTCCGACTGCACAAGCGCATCACAGGCCATCGGCTGCTGCGGGGAGCCATCGTGCCCGGCGGCGTGCGCGGGCTGGAGTCCGTGGACGGCGCGATCGTCGGAGACGTCGACCGGGTCGTCGCGGACTTCGAAGAGGTCGTGCAGATCTGCCTCGCCAACACGCTGGTGTCGGAGCGCCTCGAGCGCACCGGCCGCCTGCCAGCCGATGTGGCACGCGACTTCGGCGTCGTGGGATACGTGGCTCGCGCGTGCGGCGTGGCGCACGATGTGCGGCGCAACGTGCCGTTCGCGGCCTACGAGTGGATCGACGTGGCGCCCGTCGTCGAGGCGGGCGGCGACGTGCAGGCGCGCCTGCTGGTGCGCGTGCGCGAGGCGCGAGAGGCCGCACGGATCATCGCGGTCGTGCGCTCCGATCTCGACAGCTCGCCCTTGCGGGTCGACCTGGGTGCGCTGGCCCCGTTCACTGCGGGATTCGGGATCGTCGAGGCGTGGCGTGGCCGGCTGGCGCATATGGCGATGGCCGACGAGGATGGCCGCCTGCACCGCGTGAAGATCGTCGATCCGTCGTTCTTCAACTGGCCCGCGCTCTCGCGGGCGCTCGAGGACAACATCGTTCCCGACTTTCCGCTCTGCAACAAGTCGTTCAATCAGTCGTACTCCGGCAACGATCTCTGAGCCTCCGGCGACGATCTCTGAGCGTGGCCAGCTCTTTGCTGGATCAGAGCAGTAGCGGCGCTCGCTGTTCGTGTCCGAGGACAGCCGCAGCTCGGCCGCTGAGGGATCTGCCGTGCAGCTCATCGTTCAGCCGTCCGACGGCCTGACACCCGTGCTCGACGCGATCGGCCGTGCGCGGAGGGCGCTCGACGTGATCATCTTCCGGCTCGACCTCAAGGAGGTCGTCAAAGCCATCGACGCGGCGGTCGGCCGCGGCGTCAACGTGCGCGCGCTGGTGGCACACACCCACAAGGGGCCGGACAAACGGCTGCGGCACCTGGAGCTGCAGATGCTCCAGAAGGGCGTCACCGTCAGCCGCTCGGCGGACGATTTCGTCCGCTACCACGGCAAGCTCGTCATCGTCGATCGCGAGGAGCTGCACGTCTATGGCTTCAACTACACCAAGACCGATCTGGGGAGCCGGAGCTTCGGCCTGGTCACGAGGGAGCGCCGCCTGGTGACGGAGGCATTGCGGCTCTTCGACGCCGACGCGGCCCGCCAGCCGTTCGAGCCCGCGCTCGATGGCTTCGTGGTGAGCCCCGAGAACGCCCGCGAGCAGCTCGCCGCGTTCATCAAGCAGGCCGAGCGCTCGCTCGCGATCTACGACCCGAAGGTGACCGACGGTCGGATGATTCGGCTGCTCACCCAGCGCGCGAAGGCCGGCGTGGATGTCCGCATCATCGGCAAGGTCGGCCGCGGTGGAAACGGGCTGGCTGCGCAGAAGATGCCGGACTTCCGGCTGCACGTCCGCGCGATGATCCGCGATGGCGACGCCGTGTTTGTCGGGAGCCAGAGCCTTCGTGCCCTCGAGCTCGATGCCAGGCGGGAGGTTGGCCTGATCGTGCGCGACCCGAGCGTCGTGAAGCGGCTGCAGGAGGTCTTCGACGAAGACTGGGGGCGGACGGATCTGGGAAAAAAGGAACAGAAGGACTTCGCCAAAGACCAGAAGCTGGCGTTGGCCGACAACGTCGCGATCGTCGTGAGCGACTAGGCGGGCCGCCCTTCGACCTAGACAGCAACGCGTACGTCAAAGGTCAAAGGTCAAGAGTCAAAGGTCGCCACC
>JACQTK010000038.1 GCA_016210845.1 Acidobacteriota bacterium
GACCGTCACGAGTCCGGTGCCCGGCGTCCCACTGAGCGCCATGACGCTGCCCTCGTAGGTGTTGGTGGACCTTCCGTTGTACGCAAAGACGCCCACCTTGACCGAATCGTCGCGCCAGAATTCGAGGTCCTGCGGGAGCTCGTCTCCGCCAAGCTCGCCGTAGCCCCCGAACTTGTACGCCACTCGCGCGAACACATCCTTGCGATCGTTGGAGTCAATCAGGCCCTGTCCGTTGACGAGGCCCACGCCCCAGGTCACTCCACCTCGTCCGCCGGCCCCGTTCCGAGCGCCCCAGACCTCCACGCCTGGCTGCTCGCCGCGGAACCGCCATCGATCCTCCCCGGTTGTCGTCGCGATCGACACCGTTGGAGTTGATCGGTTGGGGTTCGCGACTCTCGCCGTGATGGATCCGGGCGTGGTGCGGGTGTCGTAGGCGCTGTAGTGCGCGGCCGTCAGCCGAAGGTGATCGTGGATCGGGTGCGGGGCGAGCGTTCCCATCCGCACGTGCAGCCACGGACGCGGATCGTACTGAAGGGCGAGCACCATCTCGAGTTCGTTCTCGTTGTCTTCGTTTTCAACCTCGAGCTCGCCGAAGAACGAAAACGTGTCGCCGAGCGTGCCTCCCGTCAGAACCTCGAACTCGTGAGGGAACTCGAAGGAGGTCGTCCGGTCGTCCTCGAACCAATTGAGCCGCGAGATGCCACGGATCGCCACTGGCACCGCCCCGGGGATGTGAGACGGCCACACCGCACGAGGAAAGAGCTGCTTGTAGGCCTCCGCGCCCATGATGACGGGCGGTTCCTTCGTTGCCTGCTCTTCCAGGCCACCGGGAAAGCGATACCCGTTGTTGCGGAACGCTTTGCCGAAGTAATTCAGCTTGGGAAAGACCGTGTGACAGGTCGTGCAGCCCGTCTGATACTTTCTCGACCAAGCCGGAATGGCTTCTGCGCTCCTCGAAAGCCCGATTACGAGACCAGCCGCGATTGTCACAACCACGCCGCGGCCAACCCACTTCGAGGAACCAATACCGTGCCGACGCATATCCCCCTCCTCCAGATGTAGTCGCGCAATTGAGAAGCTGTGGGCAAGAGTTTCTTTGAATCGACGGAGCAAGGCCGGTGCCGCCGCTGAGATGGAGAATGTTCCCGATCGACCTGCGTGCCCGAGCCGAGGAATGCTTCACTCACACGGTCGTACGAACGGCCTCTTTTCAGATCCTCCGCGATGCCCACGTCCCTCATTTCCAAATGATCTGGATGGGGGCCGCCGTGACACAGTCAACGGACGCACCCGCTGCGAGAATTTCTCCCAAGCGCGGGAAATCTTCCACACACGACGATCGGCCAAATCAACCCCATTGCAGCCGTCCATGACGTGGGCCAGGAGGAGGTCCTCGCGTTCCTCGACACGCCAGCGGCCCGCAGCGCGCCTGCCACCGCCGGGTACGCGGCCGAGTTCCTCGTGTTCGCCATCGACGCTCTCCGCGCGGCCATCCGCGACGCGGCCTCTGTTGGTCATCAAGACAACGCAGCGGCACCTCAACATCACGGATGAGGAGCTGCGGAAGGCGCTGACCGGCGTGTGGGAGCGTCGCCGGCAGTTGAAGGCGGTCGGCAACAGCCGGCCGAACGCCGACGCACACGCAGTCGGCGAGTAGAGGCAACGGCATCAAACCGATCGCGACCGCTCAGAGTGGATCTCGGTGCCCGCGCCGCACTTGCGCATCATCTCCGAGGAGCTCTGGACGGCCGCACAGGCGCACATACAGGCGCAACGGCTCTCGACGAACATCAGGGCGCGCGCGAAGGACTCGAAATACCTGCTGCCGGGGCTGGCGCGCTGCGCCTGGTGCAACGGTGGGTTGCATGTGCTCAGACACGGACCCGCAGTCACGGCCGGCATCTCTACTTCTACGCCTGCACGTCCCATTTCAACCGGGGCGACAGCGTGTGCCGAAACCTCGTCCAATTTCCGATGGCCGACATTGACCGCGCGGTGATCCGGCGCGTTGCGAACCTCCTGAGGCCGGATCTGGTCGAGAACGTGCTTGAGAGGATTCGCGAGTTGATGGTGCCAGACCATCAGGCCAGTCTCCGCGATCGGCTCGCGGCGGAGATCGAGCAGGTCGAACAGCAGTCGGCGCACCTGGCCGAGGCGATCGCCATTGGCGGCGACATGCCGGCGCTCGTGGCCTGGCTCCAGATGGTCGAACAGACACGCCAGGCGCTCGCCCAGCAGCTCCAGGCGCTCGGGGATGGCTCACTCGTTCCGCGCGTCGATTGGCGCGTGGTAGACCGCCAGGCACGGCGCCTGCTGGCCGATTGGCGGGGGCTCCTGACCCGCCATCCCTCCGAGGCACGGCCCGTCCTACGGGAGCTGCTTGAGGCGCCGATGCGGTTCACGCCGATCCTCGAAGACCACCGACGCGGCTACCGGTTCGAGGGCGCGGTTGCCGTCGGCGGGATGCTGGCCGGCACGGCGTTGGCGGGGAATCTGTGTGGCAACGAGGGTTGGCGTCCCCGGGCAGAATTGAACTGCCGGCCTCGCGCTTAGGAGGCGCGCGCTCTATCCGTCTGAGCTACGGGGACGTGCCTTTCATTTTACCCGCACCGCCGCGCACGCTGAAGCGTGCGCTCTACAGGTTCCGTTCGGTACCGGAATCGGCCTCCACCTGGAGAGCGGCGGCTTCAGCCGCCGCGTCGGTGCGTCAAAACTGCAGCACCGTGTACACGTTCTCCCCGGACAGCTTGGCCTTGCCCTTCAACGCGAGCAGCTCGATCAGGAACGCCAGGCCATGGAGCTCCCCCCCGAGCTTCCTGACCAGCTGTGTCGCCGCGGCCGCCGTCCCCCCGGTCGCCAGCACATCGTCGACGATGAGCACCCGCTGGCCGCGCTCCACGGCGTCCGCATGGATCTCGAGCGCGTCCTTGCCGTACTCCAGGTCGTAGGTCTCCTTGATGGCCTTGGCCGGCAGCTTCCCTGGCTTGCGGATCGGGATGAAGCCCGCGCCGATGCGCTGCGCCACCGCCGCGCCCAGGATGAAGCCGCGGCTCTCGATGCCGACGACGACGTCGATGCCGAGGCCGGCGTAGGGCGTCGAGAGCAGGTCGACGGTCATCTTGAAGCCCTGCGGATCGCGCAGCAGCGTCGTGATGTCGTAGAAGAGGATGCCCGTTTTCGGAAAGTCGGGGACGGGGCGGATGTGCTGTTTGAGATCCATGCCGCTCCGGAGAAAAGTGTCCTCGAGTCTACCGGATATCGAACTGTCGGTACGTTCCGGTGGGCGGTTCCGTGTCAACCTCGACGTGATCGACGCGGGCGCCACGCGGCCCCTGTCGCAACGCCCGCTCGACGCGAGTCACCGCCTCCGCGTCACCTTCGACGTACGCCTCGACGCGGCCGTCGGGCAGGTTCCGCACCCAGCCCGTGACGCCCTCGCGCGCCGCGGCGTCCTGCGCGAACCAGCGGAACCCGACGCCCTGCACGCGTCCTGCGATCATCAACCGCCGAGCGATCCGCATGGCGCAAACGCGATTATAGTCGCGGCGGCTGAAGGGCACCCCACCGCGCAGAGTCCGCGTGGTGGGGACCCCGCCGCCGCGCTACAGGTGGCAGGGGGCCCCTCCACCTGTAGCGCGCACGCTTCAGCGTGCGCGACGTCAGTCTCACCGTGCGCGACGTCAGTCGACGGTCACCGTCACCCGGAACTCGCCCGAGTTGTCGGCCAGATGGTCGTCCTTCACGCCCAGGTAGAGCCGGCCGCTCGACGGCGCGCGGAGCGAGCGCCGGTCGCCGACGAAGATCACGCCGGCCGTGCCGATGCGCGCCACCAGCGTGCCCGCGAGCGCACTGGTCAGCGGCGCGGCGGCGGCCCGCCGGCCCGACCGGGCGCCGCCCGGATCGGCGATGTCGTTCGGGTCGGCGCCGAGCTGGACGGTGCCCTCGGCGTCGAACGTCAGCAGCTCACCGGCCCGGACGGTCAGCCGTCCGCGCTCGAGCTGCTGCACCCAGTGCGCGCTGTCGGAGTCGGTGGACCGCTCGAGCATGTGCCGGTACAACTCGGCGACCACGTGGTTCGCGTCGGTTGTACACGGTTGCTGCGCAGCGGCCACGGACGGAACGAGTGTCGAGACGACGATGAGCATAGCTGCGCGGTACATGGCAATTCCCTCCCTGCCAGAGGCTCTGCGCTTTGTCGGTCTCAACCCTATGTCTTCAGGATTTGTGCCGTGCCCTAATGGCCAAGATCCCAGCGCGGCGAGGCCGCAACCAAACGCCGCGCTGGGATCAAGAACCTGTATCTGCTGGTGACACTAACGCGCCAGAAGTTGTGCGAAAAAACAAAATCTGGCGCGTTAGTGTCACAACGAGATAAGCCGTTCAGCCGAGCAGGTAGGTGCGCACCTGGGGGTCCTTGAACCGCCAGATGACGTTATCGATGAAGTAGTGGTGGATGTTGATGAACAGCATGGCCGCCGTGAAGAAGAAGAACATCCCCCAGGCGTCGAACGTGCCGAGCCGGCTGTCGAGGGCGTCGGGCACGTACTCGAAGGCGAGCCAGCCCGCGATGACGACGCCCACGATGATGGCCGTGGCGCGCAGCTCCCGCCGCGGCCCGCCGCGCAGCCGCGCGTCCTCCACCTTGTAGGCGAACGGCAGGTACTGGAGCGAGTGGAAGAGCGGCGTCATCAGGAAATAGAACTCGTACTGGCGCGTCTGGGGCAGCCACCACACGTACAACGCCACGAAGGGCGCGAGCAGGTTCGGGCTCGGCAGCCGCCCCGTCGTCTTGTAGTTGGCGTAGAAGACCTTGAAGAGGACGAGGCAGAAGCCCGCTCCGACGACGAGCTCGGAGACCGGCGCGGCGACGTCGGGCAAATCGAAGGAGGAGTAGCTGAAGCCCGCGAACGACGTCCACGCACCACCGATGTTGTTGTAGACGAAGTTCATGCCCCAGATGCTGAGCAACGCCCACTTGGTGAGCGCACGCTGCCCGCCCGTCAGCGGGTAGCCGTCGAAGTGCGCGCAGACCATCATGCAGCCGAACACCTGCTTGGTATAGTGCCAGCCGATGGTGAAGATCATCAGGTTGAACGCGGCGGTGAACAGCAGGTCGCCGAGCCGAGGCCCCGACAGCACTTGCGCGTTGGCGCCCCAGGCCTCGAGCGTCCGGGCTGCGCTCGAGACGAGCGACAGACGATCCACGGGCACCTCGTAGAAGAGGTAGGCCGCGGCGAAGAGCGCCGCCAGCCCGAGCGGCACGACGATGAGCTGCCACCAGCGCGCGAGGATGAACGCATGCCCGCGCGTGTAGGCGAGCTTGTACGAGATCAGGAAGTGCGGATAGTTCACCAGCACCGCGAGCGACGCGGTGGTCACGGTCAGGTTCCGGAAGTGCTGATCGACCGCCCAGCTCGTTCTGAAGCCCTCGAAGGCGATCATCACGAGCCAGACGGCAATGCTGGCGCCGCCCAGCAGCCAGAAGTCGAGGAACCGCGTGGTCAGCGCCCTCGGCGACGGCGGCGCGTCGCCCAAGGCGCGGGGAGACGGCGTGGACGCGAGCGCGGTGGAAACGGTGGCGGCCACAACCCGGCAGTGTAACGCCGCCGGCCGCGGGCCGCCATCGGCGGGCAACCTCGGCGTGGGCGCGGCGGCGCCGCGCCTCTACGGTGCCTCGATGTAGGCCACGCGGGCAATGGCGGCCACGCCGTTGGCGCGGGCCCAGCCCGGGTACTTGGCCTGGAACTCCCGCTGCAGCTGCATCGCCGCCTCGTCGACCGGCCGTCCTTGCGCCCTCAGCTCGCGCGCGCGCGTGGCCACGCCCTGCATGATCGTGCGGAGGCCCGGAATGAGCGCGCCGTCGCCGATCGGGCCATGAGCCGGCACGATCGTCTTCGGTCCGCGCGCCTCCAGACGGTCGAACGCCGACAGCCACGCCTTGACGCTCGAGTTCTGGTTGGCGGCCACGAACGACATGTTCATCACCACGTCGCCCGCGTAGAGCACGTTGTCGCCCTCGACGAAGAACGTGGTGTCGCCGCGGGTATGCGTCGGGCCCACGACCAGGAAGCGCACGCGCACGCCGCCGAGATCGAGCGCGTAGTCACGATCGAAGGTGATGTCGGCCACGCGGCGCTGCGCGTCCTTCAGCAGCTCGCCCTGGAGCGCCGACCGGTCGGCGAACCCCTTCACCATGCCCATGCCCAGCTCGGCGAACTCGGCTTCCTGGACCGTGGAGTTCACGTACCGCGCGGCGGGGGGAAAAGCGAGGTAGCCCATGGTGTGCTCGGGGTGGAAGTGCGTGGAAGCGACGTACAGCTCGGCGTTCTTGCTGATCTTGGCCACCTCTCGGAGCACCGCTTCCCCGTTGCGGCGTCCCATGCCTGGATCGATGACCAGGGTGCCACGAGTGCCCACCACGATGCCGACGTTGGGGACGCCGCCGACGCCGCCATCGGGAATCGCGTACGAATGCTCGCCCAGCTTGACCGTGACCCCTTCGCGCACGAGCGGATCGCGTGCGGGGCCGCGCTGCGCGCTGGCGTGCGCAGCAATCAGGAGGGACGCCGCGACGAACAGAAGGCGATGGCTCATGCTGTCATGCTCCTTGACGAGGCGGGACATCCCACCTAGTCTGTCCTGACCTGTATAGCGATCCCCCGCGAAGGAATCAAAGATGCAGACACACATCGCGCGTTTCATGACGGCCATTCTGTTGGCCGCGTCCCCTGCGCTGGCCCAGACGCCTACGGATCCGTTCCTGCTGCCCATTCCGGCAGCCGAGGGCGTCATCCGTGTCGGCTTCGTCGAGTTTGCCTCGCTGCCGGACATCGGCGGTGTGGCAGCACGGATGATGAACCTGATCGACGAGCCTGGCACGCGGCGCCTGTTCGTCAACGACATGCGCGGACCGCTCTACAGCGTCAGCTACGACGGCAAGTCTGTCGCGCTGTACGTCGACATCAACGATCCGAAGTGGGGGGTGGGCGTCCAGTCGATGGGGCGCGAGCGAGGCTTCCAGAACTTCGCCTTTCACCCGCAGTTCGGCCAGGCGGGTGCGCCCGGGTTCGGCAAATTCTACACGTACACCGATACGCCGAACATGACGCCCGCGCCCGACTTCACCAGCGGCAACGCGATGGCGACGCACGACACGGTGCTGCTCGAATGGACGGCCAGGACGCCCGGCGCGGCCACCTACGACGGCGTTCCGCCGCGCGAGCTGTTCCGGCTGCGCCAGCCCTTCGGCAACCACAACGCCGGATACCTCGGCTTCAATCCGACGGCCGCGCCTGGCAGCCCGGATGTCGGCCTGCTCTACGCGGGAGTGGCCGACGGCGGCAGCGGCGGCGACCCTCTCAACATGGCGCAGAACCTCGGGTCGGCCTTCGGCAAGATCTTCCGCATCGATCCGCTCGGCACCAACAGCCGCAGCAAGAAGTACGGCATTCCGGCCGACAACCCGTTCGTCGGCACACCCGGGGCGCTGCCCGAGATCTACGCCTACGGCGTGCGCAATCCGCAGCGCTTTGCCTGGGATCCGCGCAACGGCGCCCTCTTCGTCTCCGACATCGGCCAGAACATCGTCGAGGAAGTGAGCCGTGTGGCGCGCGGCGCCAACCTGGGCTGGAATCAGTGGGAGGGCAGCTTCCGCTTCATCAGCCGCACCGAGGTGGGGCTCGAGAACCGCCGCTCGGATCCGAAGGTGACCTACCCGATCGTCGAATGGGGGCAGATCGATCCCCTGCTCCAGCCGCAGTCGGCGGCTGGCGGGCTGGTCGTCTATCGCGGCTCGCAGATTCCGCAGCTCGCGAACCGGCTGATCTTCGCCGACATGCCGAGCGGCGAGATCTTCCACGTGAGCGTCGACAATCTGCCCGACGGCGGGCAAGACGCGATCCGCCGGATCCTGCTCCGCCACGAGGGCACCGACAAGACGCTGCTCCAGGTGATTCAGGAAAAGAACAAAGCGCAGGGAAAGATGCCGGCCACCCGGTCGGATCTGCGCATCAGCCTGGGCCCGGATAATCAGGTGTTTCTGCTGAACAAGGGCGACGGGACGATCCGGATGCTTACGAGGTAGCTGGGTTGCTGGGTTGCCCCCCGCCAAGCTACCCAGCTACCCAGCCACCGAGCTACCTGACAAAGGTGAACTTGGCCTGGCCCGACGTCCCGCTGCCCCACGGCCAGAGAAAAGCGCCGTTGCTGGGGCGCGCCACGGCGCTGATCCGTACGTAGTACTCGCGGTTGGGCTCCAGGACGGCCGTACGGAAGAGTGGCAGGTGGCGGAAGCTGGTCAGCAGCTGCCGCACCTGCATCTCGCTGTCGGTCACCTGCGTGTGATCCACGCGTCCATTCAGCATCCGCACCACCGTGTGCCGCCGCGTCAGATTGTCGTACTCGACGCTGTTGGTCACCACCGTCGTCGCAATGGTTCGATCGATCCAGACGGGCACTTCCAGGCGCAAGTCCACGGTATAGGTGAAGGTCGTCTTCAGGCCGCTGAGGATCGCGGTGCGCACCTCGTCGGTGAAGCCGTCGGCCAGCTCGAACGTCACCAGCACGTGGTCGTCGCGGACCAGCGGGATGATGCGCAGCCCAGGCTCCTGCGCGAGAAGAGATGCGGTCAGGGCGAATAGCACTAGAGTGCCAGCGAGAGCGCGAATACCCGGATGTGCCAATCTGGAACGCATATCCCGTTCGAAGGACTGTAGCACAGCTGCCGCTCGGCCGAGGTAATATTTCGGAGGGATCAAGGTACGTGCGTACAGCCAGAACCGCGATTGCCACGTTGCTGGCGCTGGGCCTCCTCGGACAGGCGGGGTCGGCGCAGAGCCTGACCATCTCGCTCTTCGAGCGGTACCTCGAGGCGATCCGCGTTCAGGCGGGGATTCCAGCGATCTCGGCGGCCATCGTGCAGAACGGGCAGGTCTGGGACAGCGGCTTCGGTCACAAGGATCTCGAAGCCTCGGTTCGGGCCACTGCCACCACCCCCTACCCCATCCTCGATCTGTCCCAGACGCTCGCGTCCACGCTGCTTTTGCAGCGGTGTCTCGATGCCGGGCGGCTGGCGTTGAGCGACCGCGTGCGCCAATGGCTGGCGGAGTATCCCGAGAGCGAGGCGACGATCGGGCATCTGCTCACGCACACGCGCCCGTCCGGCGGATTCCGGTACGACCCCGCGCGCTACGCCGCGCTGAGCGGCGTCGTCGAGCAGTGCACGAGCGACCCCTACGCCCAGGTGCTCACCGAGGAGGTCTTCGATCGCCTCGGCATGGTCGACTCGGTTCCCAGCCACGATCTCAGCGAGCACGGGGCGCTGTATCCGTCTGAGGTCCGCGAACGCTACGCGGCGATCCTCGGACGTCTGGCAGTGCCGTACCGCGTGGACGCCAACCGGCGTGCCGTGCGCGCCGAGTACCAGCCGCGACGCGTCGACGCATCCACCGGCATTGTGTCGTCGGCCCGTGATCTGGCGCGCTTCGACGCCGCGCTCAGTGTGGGGGTGCTCGCCTCGCGGACCGCGCTCGAGGCGGCCTGGAACACGGACGGGGCGAGGCCCACGGGGCTCGGCTGGTTCGTCCAGCCCTACAACGGCGAGCGCCTCGTCTGGCACTTCGGCCTGGCCGAAGGCGCGTATTCCTCCCTGGTGCTGAAGGTGCCGGGCCGCGGCCTCACGCTCATCCTGCTCGCCAACAGCGACGGACTCAGCGCGCCCTACAATCTCGCGAACGGCGACGTCACGGCCTCCCTCTTCGCCAGGCTCTTCCTGCGGTTGTTCGTGGCCTGACGATCCGTCCGGGCGGACCTGACGGTCCGCCTCTGCGTCCCTTACTTCTCATGCCCATGCCCCGCATGCCCTCAGGTCTTCGGCGGGTGGTCATGGTGGGGATGCTGCTGGTCGCGGTGCCGCCTGCGCGGGCAGCAGCCGACTGGTTGATCACCCCGTTCATCGGCACCGCCTTCGCTGGGGAGACGACGTTTCTCGTCCTCGATCAGGGTGCGGGGCGGACGAAGCTGACCTTCGGCGCGGCGGTGGCGCTGATGAGCGACGGCTTCCTCGGCGTGGAGGCCGAATTCGGCCACACGCCCGGGTTCTTCCAGGGGGACGATCCGCGCACGCGCGTCGTGCTGGCCAGCCGCGTCACGACCCTGGGGGGCAATCTCGTGATCGCCGTGCCGCAATCGATCACCCGCGAGTCGCTTCGCCCGTACCTGGTTGGGGGCCTGGGCCTCCTTCAGGCCCGGAGCGCGGACATCATCGGCTTCGTTCCGGTCGTGAAGGATCTGCTGGGGCTGACCGTCGGCGGCGGCGCGATTGGGATGGTGTCGGAGCGCGCGGGCGTTCGATTCGACCTCCGCCACCTCAAGGCCATCACCGGGGAGGACGGCCCGCTCGCGAGGCCGGGCGTGTCGCGCCTCAGCTTCTGGCGCGCGTCAGCGGGGGTCATCCTGCGTTATTGACAGGTCTCAATGGAGGCGCAGCGGGCCCTTCATGACCCGCGTGTCGCGCGAGACACGCTCCACCTGTTCGAGGAAGCTCTGCACGGCCCCGTCGAGCGCCGCGGGCGGGCACCCCTGCAGGCGGCGGCCGGCGTCGCGCATCAGGAGCGTCATCAGATCCAGCCCCTGCACCAGCGTGGTGACCTTGTCGGCGTCGAAGCACCACGCGGGGTCGTTTGGCTCCGCGAAATGTTCTTTGAGCGCGAGGAGGACGGCTTCGGCGGTGATGAGGTTTTCGAGCAGGCTGGTGTTCATGACCCTGCAATCGACCTGGGCCACAAATCCTTGAGCCGGTCGCGCACGCTGAAGCGTGCGCTCTACAGGGGGGAAGGGTCCCTGCCACCTGTAGAGCGGCGGCTTCAGCCGCCGCGGTTACCCCAACAGCTCCCGGATCTTCTGCAGCAGCGCGTCGCGCGTGAAGGGCTTGGCGAGGAACGGCGCCCCGGATTCGAGCACGCTGCCAGGGGCCGCACCGTGCTCGGGGTAGCCCGACATGTACAGCACCTTCAGCCCGGGCCGGACGGCCGACATGCGCCTGGCGAGATCCCGTCCGTTGCCGCCCGGCATCACGACATCGGTCAGCAGCAGCTCGATCGTCCCCCCGTACGCCGCCGCGCGGGCCATCGCGTCTGCCGGATCGCGCGCCGCGAGCACGTGGTAGCCGTGCGCGGCCAGTATGTCCCGCACGAGGAGGCGGACGTCGTCTTCGTCCTCGGTGAGCAGCACGGTGCGGGCCTGCACGCTCTCGGGCGCGTGCGGGGTCGGGGTCTCCGGCTCGACGGGCACGGCCGACGTCGGCGGCAGGTACACGCTGATGACCGTTCCCTGCCCGGGCTCGCTGTCGATCCAGATGTACCCGCCGCTCTGCTTGACGATGCCGTACACGGTGGACAGCCCCAGGCCGCTGCCGTGCGCCGCGTCCTTGGTCGTGAAGAAGGGCTCGAAGTCGTGCTCGCGCGTCTCGGCGCTCATCCCGTGCCCGGTATCCGAAACCTGCAGCAGCACGTACTCTCCGGGCGGCTGCGGCGCGTGATTCTGAGCGAACTCCTCGTCGAGCGTGACGTTCTGCAGGCGGACGGCCAGGCGGCCGCCTTCCGGCATGGCGTCGCGGGCGTTGATGGCCAGGTTCATCAACACCTGCTCGATCTGGCCCGGATCCGCCTCCACGGCGTGCAGGTCGGACGCCACGTCGATCGTCAACTGAATGTGCTCGCCGATGAACTGGGTGAGCAGGTCTCCCGCGGCCCGCGCGAGCCGGCCGAGGTCGATGGGGCGCGGCGCGAGCGTCTGCTGGCGGCTGAAAGCCAGGAGCTGCCGAATGAGCGAGGCCGCCCGTTCGCAGTTGCGCAGGATCATCTCGATCTCTCGCCCCGAGGACGACTCCGTCGGCAGCGTGTCCTGCAGCCGCTCGCACGCCGAGGTGACCACCGTGAGGACGTTGCTGAAGTCGTGGGCGATGCCGCCCGCCAGCCGCCCCACCGCCTCCATCTTCTGCGCCCGCAGCAGCATCTCGTCGCGCGCGCGGAGCGCCTCCTCGGCCCGCTGCCGCTCGGTCACGTCGCGCGTATTGAGCACCACGCGGCGGACGCCGTTCTCCGGGGCGATGCGGGACGCGACGACGTCGATGTAGCGGAGGCTGCCGTCGGCGTGCCGCACGGTGACCTGTCCGCTTGGCACGTCCACGCCCCCGAGCACCGCCTCCAGCAGCTCGCGTCCCCGCGCCGCCTGCTCCCCCTCCACCAGTGTGAAGATCGAGCGGCCGACGAACGCCTCGGAGGACAGATCGAGCAGCCGCCTGGTGCCCGGGCTCTGATAGAGGATGATGCCGCGCTCGTCGACCACGGTGATGAGGTCGCGCGCCTGTTCGATGAGCGACTGGAAGTACTCGCGGCTGCGGACCAGCTCCTGCCGCGCGCGCTCGCGGTCCGCCGCGTACTGCACCACGCGCGCGAGCTGGTCGGGGTCGACCTCGGACTTCACCAGGAAATCCTGGGCGCCTTCCACGACGTCGGGGCCGGCCGCGTACCCCGCCATGCTCGTGAGGACGATGACCGCGGCGTCGACGCGCTGCCGGTTGACCCGCAGCCACTCCAGCCCGTTGCCGTCCGGCAGATTGATATCGAGCAGGAGGACAGTAGCCGGCTGCGCCTCGAGGGCCGGCAGCACCTCCCGCAGCCGGTTGACGTGCCGCAGGTCGAGCCGCGCGCCCTCGGCATGGGCGAACGCCCCACGTAGAAACCGCGCGTACGTCTGGTCGTCGTCGACCAGCAGCACCGGAACCGGCGCCTGGGCCGGCCAGCCGCTAGGGTGCCTCAGGCCCTCGGGTCCCATCCTCACGACGCACAATAATCGAAATCCGTCGATTTCGCGCATCCATGGGATAGTCCGGGTAGCGGGGCCGGGTGGCCGCATAGCCCCGCACGCCCTCGATCTGGGCGGCCCTGATGCCGGTGCGCTCGATCACGCGGCGGGCGGCGTTGGCGCGGTCGGCCGACAGCTCCCAGTTCGTGTACTGGTTCCCAGGCCCGTACGGGAGGCTGTCGGTATGCCCTTCGACGGCCACATGGTTCGGGAGCTGCCCCAGCTCCGTGGCAATCGCCGCCAGCAACTGCTCGGTGGCCGGCTTCATCCGCGCGCTGCCGCTGGTGAAGAAGCCGTCGTTCGGCGCCTCGCTCAGCTCGATCCGCAGCCCCTCCTCGGTCACGGTGATCTCGACGCGATGCTGGATGTCGGCGAATTTCGACTGCACGATCTGCCGGAGCTGCTCGGCCGCCCGTTCGAGGGCCGCCTTGGCGGCCTCGACGTCGCTCGGCGGGTTCGACGGCCGGGCGAGGCCCGGCTGGCCGCCTCCGGTCACCCCCGCCTCCGATCCAGGCAGCACGCCGCGCCCGGCCTGCTCGAATGCCCCGGGGTCGCGGAAGTAGGCCGCGACGTTGTTGCGCACCTGCGGTCCCTGTGCCACCAGCCACATCACGAGAAAGAAGGCCATCATCGCGGTGACGAAGTCCGCGTAGGCCACCTTCCACGCGCCGCCATGGTGGGCGTGGCGGTGGTGCCCCTTCTTCTTGACGACGAGGACGACCGGATCCTTGCTCGACGCCACGCCGTTACGCCGCCTGTGCGTGGGAGGCCCCGTCGCGGACCGTTGCGGCGCGGCAGAACTCCTCGGTCTCGTTGAACGACGGCCGCACCGAGTGCGGGAGCACGCGGCGCGCGAACTCGATCGCGACAGCGGGCGGGTTGCCCTTGTAGATCGCCAGCAGCCCCGCCTTGATGCACAGACAGTAGTACGCGTCGGCGGTCACCCGCTGCTCGAGCGTTTGGGCGATCGGTCCCACCACGCCGTACGACAGCAGGACGCCCAGGAAGGTGCCGACGAGCGCCGCCCCCACGTGGCGGCCGATTTCCGCGGGCGGCGCGTCGATGTGCGCCATCGTGATGACGATGCCGAGCACGGCGGCGACGATGCCGAGGGCGGGCAGCGCGTCGGCGATCTTCGTGAGCGCCGCGGAGGGCTTGAGCGCCTCGTCGTGGTGCGCCTTCATGTCCTCGTCCATCAACGCTTCGAGGTCGTGGGGCGCGATGCCGCCCACGATGAGGACCTTGAACGAGTCGGCGAGGAAATCCACGGCGTCGTGCCGCGCCAGGAACTTCGGGTACTTCGTCAGGATCGGGCTCTGTTTGGGATCTTCGAAGTGCGACTCGAGCGACATGAGGCCGCCCTGCTGCGCCTGCTTGAAGATCTGGTACAGCATCGACAGCAGCTCGACGTACTCGGCCCGGGTCGTGGGCCCCGCGATCACGGCCTTGAGCTGGGCGACGGCCTGCATCAGCACGCGCGCCGGCGTGCTCACGAGCAGCGCGCCGATGGCGGCGCCGCCGATGACGACGAACTCGGACGGCTGGTACAGGACCAGCAACGCGCCGCCCGCCATCAGGTACCCGCCCGCGACCGCGCCCAGGACGACCGCCAGCCCGGCGATCAGGAGCATCGGCGCAGCTCCGTCATCTGGAGCCAGGCGCGCACCACGTCCGGATCGAAGTGCGAGCCGGCGCTTCGCACGAGCTCGGCGTTCGCATCATCGTGCGACACGGGATCGCTGTAGCAGCGCACCGACGTCATGGCGTCGTAGGCGTCGGCCACGCTGATGATCCGCGCTGGCAGCGGGATGTCGTCGGCGGCGAGCCCCGCAGGGTATCCGGTGCCGTCGTAGCGCTCGTGCGTCGCGCCGATGATGCCAGCGATGGGCGCCAGCGCGGGAACCGAGGCGAGCACCTCGGCACCGATCGACACGTGCGAGCGCAGCAGGGCGAGGTCGGCGTCGCCGAGCGGGCCCGTCTCCGCCAGCAGGCGATCGGGGATCGCGATCTTGCCGATGTCGTGGAGCAGCGCCGCCCGCTTCACCGAGAGGATGTCGATCGGCGGCAGGTTGTACGTGCCTGCCAGGGCGGCCGCCGATTTCGACACACGGTTCGAGTGATCGTGCGTCTCGGGCGAGCGGGCCTCGAGCACGGCGAGCAGCACGGCGGGCACCGACTCGGGGTCCACGCGCCGAATCGTCGCCTTGAGGTGCTCGCGGCCGGCCGCGACTTCCTCGGTGAGCCGGTGGCTCGACTGCCGCGTCGCCTGCGTGGCGGTGCGCCATTCCACCGCGCGCCGCACCGAGTCGACGACGGTATCCGACGACGAGGGCCACGGGAGGCAGTCGACCGCGCCGAGACGGCTGGCGGCCACGGCGACGTCGAAGTCGGGCGGCGTCGACACGACGACCACGCCCACCTGGTCCGCCTGCGTCCGCAGCGCGCGCACGACGAACATCCCGCCGTCGTCGGGGATACCGACGCCCACGACCGCGGCGTCAAGAGGATGGCGTCGCGCTGCGCTCAGCGCCTCGCGTGCGTCGGTCTGCACGCACAGGTAACCGGCCTCTTCGAGCCAGCCCGCGAGCACGCCGCGGGCGCCATCGTCGTTCTCCGCGATGAGGATGCGTGCTGGCACTGCATGCAGTGAATCGGCACAGACGCGGGGCGCTTGAACGTGACGCCCCGCGAGGCCTCAGGCTTCAGGCCTCAGGACGGTGGCCTGGGCCCTGGGGCCTTCGTGTGGCATCAGGCTTGCTCCCGTAATCGACCGCACGCGATGTTTTCTGAGGCCCTCCTCCTTCGCAACCTCGCCGCGGTCGGCGACGCCGACCACATCTTCCTCATTGGCGCGGGCGGCGGTCATCTTGTCAGCGCCGTCGCACGCGCCTGCCTCCCCACCAAGGTCCTGGTACTCGAACCCGACCCACAGACCGCGGCACGGGCGATGACCCGACGCGACTGGCAGGCGTGGCTCGAGACGGGACGCCTCCGCATGCTGACGGGCCCCGACTATGTCGGGGCCTCCTCCATTGCGCGCCACGTGAACGGCGCCAGGCCTTCGGCCATCGTCGTCAACGACGCGCTGGCCGCGCAGCGGCCCGACGCCACGGCCAGGGCCGTGCTCGTGGCCAGGCGGATTCAGCACGAAGCGGCGGCCAACGCCGAGGCCCGCCGCCGGTTCGCCGGACGGTACCTGCTGCAGACGCTCGGCAACCTCGCCGCGATCGAGCGCGAAGGGAATGTGTCGGCCCTCGACGGGGCCTTTGCTGGCCGGCCGGCCGTCATCGTGGCCGCAGGGCCGTCACTGGACCGCAATCTGCCCGCGCTCGTCGGTTATCAGGAGCGCGCCGTGGTGATTGCCGCCGACACGACACTGCGCCCGCTGCTCGCGGGCGCCGTCCGCCCGCACCTCGTGCTGGGCGTCGACCCCAACGACGTCAACGCGCGGCATCTCGCGGGCGTGCCCGACACGTCCGGCATCTGGCTCGCCGCAGAAGGCAGCCTGCATCCCTCGGTCTTTGGCGGCTTCGCGGGGCGCACGTTCGTGTTCAAGGTCAGCCACCACGAGCCGTGGCCCTGGCTCGACGGGGCCGGCTTTGGCCGCGGAACCCTGCGGGCGTGGGGCTCCGTCGTCACCTCGGCGCTCGACCTGGCGCTGCGCATGGGTTGCAACCCGATCGTCTTCGTTGGCCACGACTTCGCGTACACGGATGGCCGCCCCTACTGCGACAACACCGTCTTTCACGAGGAGTGGCGCGCCTATCTCGCCCACAACCCGGGCACGATCGAGCACTACGAAGCCCTCATGAAGCAGGGGCGCCCGATCGTCAGCGTCACCGACCTGGCTGGCATGCGCGTGGAAACCACCGCGCACCTGGTGGCGTTTCGCGACTGGGTCGTCGAGCAGACGACGCTGGCGCGCGACCGCACCTTCATCAACGCAACCGATGCGGGCATCCTGCAGGGCCCGCACATCGTCCAGACGCCGATCGAGGATGCCCTCGGCCGGTATGCGACCTCGCCGATCGACGTGCGCCCGGTCCTGACCGCATGCCATGCCCGGAGCACCGGTCATCATCGTCTCGATTCCCCTCCCTCCGATGAGACCGTCGCGGCGTGGATCGAGTTCACGGCCGGGACCGTGGACCGGGACGCCATCCGTGCCGCTCTCGTGATACCCGAACGCGCACGCTGAAGCGTGCGCTCTACAGATGGATAAGCTGTCCCCCTGTAGAGCGGCGGCTTCAGCCGCCGCGATCGGGAGCGTCAGCCGTCGCGTACGGCGACGAGGCGCTTCAGCGCCCGAAGCGGATCCTTCCTCATCACCTTCGCCAGGCGCGCATCCTGATGCTCGACGACGGCGGCGCGCCGGCCAGGTCGATCGTGCCATCGGCCGACCGTGGCGAGGGCCAGCTCGAGACTCGTCGTGGTCGCCGCGGGAGCGCAAATCATGCGGTGGTACACAAGAGCCTTCGTGCCGACGCACGGCAGTCCCAATGAGGCGGCGTCGCAGAGGGTCTGCCCCGCGCCAGCCGCGGAGAGCGAGATGAAAGAGTCGGCGGCGGCCAGCGCGTCGAGGTACTCCTGGGCGTCGTTGGAAGCCGGATCCGGCACGTTGTAGAAGCCGCGGTAGATGGTCGGACGGTAGCGGATCTCGACACCATGCCGGTCGGCCAGCGTCGCGGCGAGCTCGTCGCAGCGCTCCGTCCATACGGCCCGCGGGTCACCGAGCGCCGCGTCGAGCAGCGTGCGCGCCTCGACCCACACCCGGGGCCTCGCGGCCGCCGTGCGCACGGGCGCGCGGCCCCGTGCAATGTCGGGCGCGCGAAGGTAGGGCATCGGCAGCGCGGACGACCGGGCTGGTACGTCGCCGCACATGTGGTCGAGAAACGTCCGATAGCCGGCGGCCCTCGACGCGAGGTGCTCACCGTAGGTCTGATTGCGGTGCTCGTTCAGGAAGTAGGCGAACGCGGTCGACGGGAAGCGGTCGATCACCGTCGGCGGAATGCACGGTTCGAGGGAGATGACCAGCTCGTACTCCCCGAAATCGATCGTGGTGAGGTCGACGGTCTGCGTCTGCCACGTGGCCAGCAGGCCGGCCAGATGCTCGAGCCGCGCGACGTACTCGGAAAAGGGGCTCGGCGCGGTCGGCCGCACGATGCGCCAGTCGGCCTGCAGCACGCACGTCATCTCCCAAAGCGTCACCTTGTAGAGGAACTTTCGCAGGATCGAAGCGGGGGTCTCGGCGGCCCAGTCCACGGGGGACCACGGGCCGAAGGGATCGAACGACTGCTTGACGAAGAGCGTTCGCGGCGGACCGCTATACGGCTTCATGTTGGCTCGAAAGGACTTCAGTGCTCACTCGCGTCGCGAGGGTTGAGCCGTATAGCGGTCCTCGGCGCGCGGAGCGCGCCAAGCCGGGGCCCCCAACGCGCGGACTTTGCGCGTTGGGGTGGAAGCAGATACTGCCAACCGGCCAAGGGCTCGCCGTGGGACACAGGATCTCGAGTATCAAGGCGAGCCCTTGGCTGGTTCACTACGCCACGGCTGAGAGCGGCATCAGCTCCGGTCGGAGCCGGCGGCGGGTGACGCGCCATGGACCGGCCGCGTTCCTGTGGACCCGCCGGAAGTTGTCGAGCGCGTCCTGGTAGTGCGGCCGCAGCGCGACGGCCCGCGCAAACGCGTCGGCGCCGAGGTCCCGCTTGCCGCTGCGCACGAGGAGCCCTCCCAGGTTGTTCCACAGCGCGGCGTTGTCGGGGTCTTCCGCCAGCGCCTGGCGCAGGAGCCCTTCCGCCTGGATCAACAGCCCGCGATCGATGGCCAGATGCGCCAGGTGAAAGAGCGCGGCGGCCACCGGGGGGCGCCGCCGCGAGAGCCCGACGAACAGGATCTCCGCGTGATCGATTTCGTTGCGGCGCAGGTGCACCTCGGCCTCGACGACGGCGCGCTCGATCTCGTCGGGAAACGCGCGCTGCAGCGCGGCGTCGATGCTGGGCCACTCGAGCCGGCGCAGCGCGCCCGCTTCCCACTTGAACATGTAGGCCTCGTCGTTGCTCAGATTGGTCTCGTGTCGTCGGTACAACGCGAGCGGCGCGTCGACGTACTGGAACGGGCCCACCGACGCGAGGCGCAGCCACAGGTCGTAGTCCTCGCGCACGCCGTGCATCTCGCAGAAGCCGCCAAGCCGCTCCACCGCGTCACGCCGCACGCACACGGTGTCGGCGGCGATGCGGTTGCGCTCGATCAGCCAGCCCAACTGACGCTCGAACGGCACCTGTTCCGAGACGTACCGCGGAAGGCCCGTGTAGCCAGCCCCCACGCGATCCACGGGGATGAGCGCGCCATGACAGAGCACGGCGTCGGGGCGCGCCTCGAGCGCGCGACGCTGGCGCTCGAGGCGCCCCGGAGGCGCGATGTTGTCGGCATCGAGCAGCGAGATGAGGTCGCACGTCGTGGCGGCGATTCCCGCGTTGCGCGCTGCGGCCACGCCGTCCGCCGGCCGGATCAGGTGTCGGATGCGTCCGGAGTAGCGCGCCACGATCGGCCCCGTGTCCGACGGTGACGAATCGACGAGCACGATCTCGTCGGGCGCCCGGGTCTGCGCCAGGAGGCTCCGAAGACAGCCGTCCAGGAACCGGGCCTGCTGGTAGTGCGGCACGACGACGGCGACGCGGGTCATGCCGCGCGTGCCTCCAATTCGCGCGCGTACACGGCCAGTGTGGCGTCTGCCGCGCGGGTCCACGAAAACGACCGCGCACGCGCCCGGGCGCGGAGCCGGAGGTCTTGCCGCAGCACGGGGTCGTGGTCCACGCGTCGAAGCGCGGACGCCAACGACGCCGTGCGGCGGGGATCGACGAGCAGCGCCGCGCCCCCCGCCACTTCCGGAATCGACGAGCTGCGCGACGCGATGACCGGCGCGCCGCACGCCATCGCTTCGACCAGCGGCAGCCCGAAGCCCTCGTGGAGGGAGGGATAGACGAACAGATGGCAGTTCGCGTACAGCGCCGCCAGCTCCTCGTCTGTGACGCGTCCCATGAGGCGCACGCGCCCGATGAGCTGGTGGTGCGCGATGGTCCGTTCGACGTCCGCCGTGGCCTCGCGGAGCGCGCCCACGATGAGGAGCGGCGCCGCGACGCGCGCCTCGGAGTACGCCGCGACGAGCCGGGCGAGGTTCTTGTGGGGGTTGAGCGCACTCACCGCCAGGATGTACCCGCGCGTGGGCAGACGATGGTGCCACAACGCGCTGGCCACGGGCGTATCGGAGTGAAAGACCGGCGCCGCGGCCTCATACACCACGCTCGTCGGCGGCAGCCGCGGCCCCAGCACCCGCCGGGCCTCCTGTGCCGTGGCGTGCGAGACCGCGATCACGTGTGAGGCACGCGGGAGGGCCGCCGCTATCTGCCGCCCGACCCGACGCGCCTCGAGCGACACGAGACGGGGCCGCACCACGGGAATCAGGTCGTGCAGCGTGGCCACCGACGCCCCTCGTTCGGGCAGCCAGTGGCCGGTCAGCGAATGAACGAGATCCGCACCCTCGGTCTCGACGGGAAGCCAGCGTTCCTCCTCCCCGGCAACCATCCACCCCGCGCGGGACACCACGACCTCGATCCCATCGGTGGAGGGCAGATCGAGATCCGTCGGTCGGTGCTGGCCGGATATCAGCAGCTGCAGCGCGAGGCCCGCGGGGCGGCGTGCGGCGAGCTGGTGCACGAGGCAACGCGTGTACCGGCCGATACCGCCGCCAGTGAAGTATCCCCGCGCGTCGATGGCCACGCGACGCCGTGTCATGCCGCCAGCGCAGTGGTGGCCTGCCGCGAGGGCCTGTAACGCCCGAGCGCCACCTGGGTCACGTTGGCATGGAGGCGGCTCGCCTCGAGCACCCGCCAGCAGTCGATGACGACCGCCTCGCGCGGCGGCGTCCAGTGCTCGACGGCTTCCCGCAGCGCCCGCTCGCCGAGCGTCAGCACGGCGGTGGCGGCGCCCTCGAGCGCGTTGGCGGCCGACGCGGCGTACGAGACGCGGGCGCCGTAGCGCGCCCGCGCCGCGTCGAGGGCGAGCACGTCGTACACGCGCACCTCGCGTCCGGCCGCCAGCAGGGCGTCGACGAGCGCGACGGCGGGCGATGCCTCGATGACCGGGGTGGACGGCTTGAACGCCAGGCCGAGGACGGCCACGGGCGCTTCCGCGGAGGCGTGCGCGAGCGTGACGTCGGCCAGCCGCTCGTTCTGGCGGTCGTTGAGGGCGGCCACCGCCTCGATGAGCGACGCGTCCTCGCCATGCTCGCGACACACGGCGCGGAAGCCGTACGTGTCGCGCGGGAAGCAGGTGCCGCCAAACGCCAGGCCTCCCTTGAAGTAGTGCGGCGAGATCCGACGATCGACGCCAATGGCCCGCGTCACCGCGTCCACATCGGCCCCCGGAATTGCCTCGCACAGGTTCGCAATGGTGTTGGCAAACGTGATCTTGAGCGTGATGTAGGCGTTCAGCGAGACCTTGGCCAGCTCCGCGCTGACGATCGGCATCCGCGAGACCACGGGCGTGTTGCGGCAGATCCGGCGGTGGATGGCCTCGATCGGCTCGCCGACGCCTGGTTGGCTCTCGCCGATGACAACGAGCTCGGGGTGCGTGAAGTCGCGCACCACCGAGCCCAGCGCCACGAAGTCGGGGTCGTAGCACACGCTGAACCCGTCGTGCAGCCGTCGTCCGGAGGCGGCCTCGATGACTGGAATGATCCGCGCCTCGGTCGTGCCAGGGACGAGCGTGCTGCTCACCACGAAGAGGTGATGCGGCTTTCGGCTCTCGCCCAGCGCAAGACCGAGCGCGCGGGCGGCCGCCTCCACGTCGCGGCTCGAGAACCGGCCCGCGCGGTCGCTGGGCGTCGCCGTCAGGATGAAAGTGACGTCGCTCTCGCGGATCGCCCGGCCGTGGTCCAGCGTCGCCTCGAACCGCTCGCCAACTTCCTCGAGCAGCTCCTGATACTGTGGCTCGACGATCGGCGTCCGGCGGCGATTGAGGAGCCGGACGTTGGCGTCGTTGATGTCGACGCCAATCGTGCGGTAGCCGCCGGACGCGAAGCTGAGCGCGAGGCCCAACCCCAGCTTGCCCAGCCCGACCACCGAAATCGTTTCGCTCATGCTGCGTTCTCCCCCTGTGCCCTTGGACTCGTGCCCCGGGCTGTGTACTTGGGGCCTCGGCCCTGAGGCCTGGGGCCGTTCGTCTCGCCGGCCTCGATGTGGGCGATCCACCCGGGGTGAGGCTTGAACCCCAGAAACGCGTCCCGTTCGTTCGTCATGCAGGTGCGCCACGCCTCGACGCCCGCACGGACCTCGATCGCGCGAAGATCGCGGACGCCGAAATCACGCGCCCCGTCGAGCAGCGCCGCATACAGGCGCATGCGCCGCGGGTCGAGGCCCATGAGCCGCGCAGCCACCAGATCGACCGCGAGCAGATTGGCGCCGCCGATGAGGACGCCCGCCGGCCGCGGGTCGGGCACGAGGGGGCCCTGATTCTCGCCGCCGACGATGCCGTCGACGATCGAGAACAGGCGGCGCTGCGGCGTGGCCCGGAGCTGCCCGTCGGCGTCGGCGAAGTGGAACGCCGTCATGAGATCGGCGGTCATGCGCCAGGCGGAATCGTTGCCGTGCCAGTTGCCCGCGTCGAGGACGCGCTTGTGTCTCGGGATGCCGAGGCCCAGCGGCTTCAACAGCCGCCCGTGCAGCCAGTACATCGACCGATGGAGGTACTCCAGCGGGCGCCGCTCGGGCGCCAGCAGGTGGTCGTACATCCAGCGCTCCAGCCGGATCAGGGATTCCTCCATTCGAGTGAAATGGCCGTCGGGATACTGGTCGCCGCCCTTGGAGGGCGGCGTGAGGGTGTAGTGCACGAGCAGGTTCTTGTTCGTGCACACGCCCACGAGCCCTTTGGCGTTCAGCGTCACGCCGACCTTCTTGTGCACCTTCAGCTTCGGCACCGAGATGACGACGTCCGCGCGCGTCATCGTGCCGGCCAGGTCGTAGGCCTGCACGTCGCCAACGTGATGGCGCCGCAGCTCGTCGCGCCGGTACATCGCCCCGTAAAGCTTGCGGGGCGACGTCCCGCGCAGGAGGCTCTCGGGTCCCAGGTTGACGCGCACGCTCCCTTCGGGGTCGCCCGCCAGCGGACGCAGGTCCGAGGGCTGATGCCGTCCGTTCGACCAGTACGTACGCAGGTCACGGATCTCGAAGGACGGCCCGCGGCGCCCCGCATCCTGGGCGTCGTAAAAGGCCTGCAGCGCATCAAGGCCCGCCGCGGCGCGAAGCTCGTCGAAGTTGCAGTCGTACTGCGGCGCGTCCGCGATGACGAGGCGGCCGCTTCCCTTCAAGGCGATCCAGCAGTAGTCCGCCACGGCGCGCAGGACGGACGGATGCGTGATGACGGCCCACAGATCCCCGCCCTGCTTGTGGCGGCTCTGCACGAAGTTCGGCTTGATGACGACTGTCATGCCCGGGCGCACGAGCTCGCCGAGCGGGTTCCAGTCGGACGTGTCGTAGTGCGCCGCATCGAGGTCGAGCGTGTGCAGGAGATCGCGGACGGCGGCGTACGCGTGATTCGGCTCGTCCGCCACCGCGCCGCCGAAGGGGTACTCGGGGTAGCGGCTCGACGGATGGAACGGCGACTCCCGAGGGTACTCGGCCGCTGCCGCCCGCACGACGCCGACGGTCGGTGTGATCACGCTCATGGGACCGCCATGCGCTCCGTGTGCGAATGTCGGACCCGTCGGCGGCCATCGGCTGAACCGCACAGCGGTCCTCGGCGCGCGGAGCGCGCCAAACAGATACTGCCTGGTCGGCCAAGGGGTGCGGTGACGAACATCATGAGAAAGCCCCTTGGCCGACTCAGAGATCCGCGAACGAGAGCGGCAGCTTCTGGACGAGGAAGCGATGCTTGCCGCGATGGGTCATCGGAATCTCGGGCACCGCCTGCAGCCGCAGCTCGACGTCGCCGCCCAGCTTGCGTGCGAGCGCCTCACGGATCTCGCCGAGCGCGGCGTCACCCACGGGCCCCTTGGGGACGTAGCGGAAGTCCACCGCGCCCGCCCGCTCCTGATGGAACTGGAACTGCCGCAGCGGGTCGAACACGGGCGTGTGCATGTTCATCGCGGTCATCGAGATGTACCGGCCCGTGCCCGTGACGATGAACTCCTGCAGGCGTCCCTCGATCCGATCCCAGATTTGGTATGGGCGCCCGCACGCCTCGCACGACCATGCGCCGAAGACGGCCAGGTCGCTGGTGCGGTAGCGCAGGATCAGCGTGGCATCCATCAAGAACGACGTCGCCACGATCTCGCCGAGCTGGCCCGGCTGATCCACGATGCGGCCGTCGCGGCCGACCAGCTCCACATGTCCGTACTGCGGCAGCACGTGGTACCGATCCGAGCCCTCGCAGAAGCCCGCCAGCGCCGCCAGCTCGTAGTGGCCGTAGTGGCTGAACACGCGGGCGCCGAACACCTCCGTCAGCAGCGCCTTCTGGTCGTCGTAGAGGTTCTCTGAGGCGCAGAGGATTCCTTTCAGCGGCGGGAGCCGCTGCCCGGTCTCTCGGAGGTACCGGGCAAGGATGCAGCCCGCCGAGGGATAGCAGCGCAGCCAGAGCGGCCGATACTCGTGCGCCAGCTCCACGTACCGGTTCATCGACTCGGGCACGAGGTGGTAGGACGAGCAGCGCAGCTCCTGAAACCGCTCGACGAGCTCGACGTGATCGGGCGCGTCGATGCTCAAGCCGCGCAGCACCAGCTGGCGGTCGCCCTCGCGCCAGCCCACGCGCCCGTACTGGTGCGCCTTGGAGGCCAGCTCCCGCGCGAACGCGCGCCGCCCGCGATACATGCCGAAGGGAATCCCCGTGCTGCCGCCCGTCGTCACGTAGGTGCGCTCCGCGACGTCCATCGTGAAGTCGTCGAGGCGGTCGCGCAGCTGCTCCTTGTCCACGAACGGCAGCCGGCGGACGTCCTCCAGCGTGCGGATGTCGCTCGGCGCGACCGCTGCCTCGTCGAACAGCGCCCGGTAGCCGCGGGTCCGGTGATAGCCGAGGCCCACCACCCGCCGCACCTCCGAGATCTGATACTGCTGGATTCGCTCGAGGGGCCAGCGATCCGCGGACCAGAGGAATCGCCGCCAGCTCCGATACTCGAGGTTCTCGAGGTCGGCGTGGACGCGCGGCCGGGCCGCCGCGGCGGGCGTCATACGGCGATCTCGCGGGTCATGGCGCGATCCAGCAGGTCCCGCGCGGCACGATGGGCGGGGTTGTGCCTGAGAATCTTGGCGAGCAGCGGCGCAGCTTTCTGGTACGCGCCGCGATCGATGAGCAGCCGCGCCGTGTGGAACGCGGCGCGCATGGCCAGGCTCAGATCCGGGGAGTTGCTCATGACGTCCTGGTACAGCTCGAGGGCGGTGGATGGACGCTTGGCGCGGTCGCACGCCTGCGCCGCGTCGTAGCGGTGCGTCCAGGCGCGCTCCCCTTCGAGCGACGACAGCAGCGGCAACCGCGCGAGCACCTGGGTGATGTTCGGCGTCGCCAGATCCCGCGCCTGCGCGCGCCGGAGGCCGTCGAGCTCGGCATCCGCGGGGGCGGCCGCAAGGTCGTCTGCCCCGCTGATGACGTGAAACGCTGCCCCGCAGCCGGACGCGGCGAGGCGCTCCGCCGCGCGCGCGTCCGCGCCCGCCAGCACATGCGACGCGTAGGAATCGGCGAGCTCGTCGAGAGGCCGGAAGCGGTGTCCCCAGCGGGACGTGCCCGCTTCGCTGGCGAGCGCCGTGAAGACGCCGACCAGCGGCCGTCCACTCTCCACGAGCGCCTCGATCAACGACGGCGTCGCCCAGTCGGGACCCACGACGGCGCATGCCGCCGCGGGATCCGGCGCGACCGATGCCACCCAGTGCGCCACCAGGCTCGGCAGCGCGCGCGCGGCCGCCAGACGCTCACAGATCGCATCCTCGAGCCTCGGCGTCGAGACGGGCACGCCGCGCCGCATCAGCGTGGCGACCTCGACGCTCGGGCTGACCCGCGGCGGCGCTTGAGTGTTCATCGGCGTCGCGGCCGCGGGCCCGGCCTCGGCGATCTCCGCGCGCTCCATCGCGCTGAGCCAGAACGCCAGCGCCGGATCCGGCTCCGCTTCGGGCCATTCGACGAGCGCGTCAATCACATCGCGGCGAATGACGTACGGCGTCCCCGGAAACGGAACGCGTCCAAGCGTGGGATGGACGGCCGACGACCCGGACGGCACGATGAGCCCGGCCGTCGTCTCGTGCAGCAGGTGCGTGAGCGCCGCCCTGCCGCCAAAGGCGCTCAGATCGGCATCCCGAGTGATGACGACGAAGCGCCCCGTGGCCTCCGCGAGTGCCGCGTTGACCTCGGGCGCCGCGCTCGGATCGGCCACTTCGATCACGCTGAGCAGCGGGCCGTGCGTGGAGGGATGGTGCACGAGGACGACGCCGTGGCCGACGGGCTCGTCGATGGCCGCGGAGAGTCCCCACGACGCGGCGTTGCGGTAGCGCGAGTCGTAGTCCCACTCCGGGCCGTACGGCGCGTCCGGCGAGCCCTTCACGCCCGCGGCCCCCGCGTTCGAGTACGAGCCGTCGTGGTCGAGGTGATAGATAGGCCCGAGCGATTCGAAGGCGTAGCCCTCGAGGCGCGCGTTCACGCAGAACTGCCCGTCCTTGTGGATCTTGGCGAAACGTACGCGCTCGTTGAACCCGCCGAGGGCCATCCAGCCCCTGGGCGTCATGAGCAGGAAGTCGCCGGCCGAGTTGCCGTAGTCCGGCGGCTGCAGGTCGTTGACGCGCAGGTGATGGGCCGGATCCGCGAGGACCGCCTCCCCGCACGTGCGCCAGTCGATGCGGCGGTCGACGTCGATGCGCACCGCGCGGTAGACCGTGCGGTCATCGAGCGTGCGGGCGGCGAAGGCCCGGGCCACCTCGCTCGACAGGAACACATCCGAGTTCGTCGTCAGGATCGCGTCGGCGGTCGACCGGCGGGACGCGGCGTTCTTGGCGAAGAACTCCATGAACTGGAGCCGCGGGTTCGTGGAGAGCGCGCGGTGCCATTCGCGATCGACGATGAGGCAGCCGTGCCACCACGGCAGGCGCTCGCGAATCAGGTCGGCGAGCGGCGGCCGCCCCTCGACGGGGTTCCACTCCACGAACGTGAAGCGGTGCTCCACCCCACAGTCGTCCAGGAGGCGGTGATTGTGTGCGGCCGCCGCGCACAGGCGGTCGAGGAAGTCCTGGCCTCCGTACTCGTCGTGGCGCCCGGTGATGACGATCTCGAGCATGGCGATCCGCCGCCGGATTCAGCAAGACGGTTGCCCGGGCGTCGGCGCGCCGTCACCGGGCGGCCTGCGCGAAAAGCCTCGAATTTCCGCGTCCGCCGCGAGCGCTACGCGGCCGGCAGGCCGACAGCGGACGGTGGCGCGACACCTGTGGGGGAAGGGGACAGTGCGAGCTGCGAGTCCCGCATCAGTGGCTGTCACCGGTTCAGGACCACAAGAATCAGCCAGAGCGGCAGAAGGACGCCAAGGACGATCGTTGCTCGCCGTCCGCTCAACGGCCGCGCTGAGCCGCGAGCCGCACGGGCACGCTACTTTGATTTGGCTTCACGCTTCGAGCGGCTCGGCGGCCGCAGCGCCCTGATGCTCATTCAGCCCTCCCCCTGCCACCTACTCACTGAGTAGGCTCAAGCGCAGGGAATAGCGCGCATGTCGCGCAGGAGGAGGACCGAATGAGATTCTACAACCGTCAGCATCGTCACTACTGCGGGATCGATCTGCACGTGAAGACGATGTACGTCTGCATCCTGGACACGACCGGGCAGGTGCTCGTGCACCGCAACGTGCAATCGAACCCAGAGGCCTTTCTCGAGACGATTGCCCCGTATCGGGACGATCTCGTCGTGGCGGCCGAGTGCATGTTCACCTGGTATTGGCTCGCCGATCTCTGCGCGGCCGAGGACATCCCGTTCGTGCTGGGCCATGCCCTGGCGATGAAAGCCATCCACGGCGGCAAAGCCAAGAACGACAAGATCGATTCGCAGAAGATTGCCGCTTTGCTCCGCGGCGGCCTGGTGCCGCAGGCCTATGTGTACCCAGCAGCGATGCGCTCAACCCGCGATCTCCTCCGTCGTCGGCTGCATCTGGTCCGGAAACGCGGTCAGCTCTTGGCGCATATCCAGAACACGCGGGCCCAATATCAAGTGCCCGAGTTCGCGCGGCGTCTGGCCTATCCCGCCAATCGCGAGGGCGTGAGCGAGCACTTTGCGGATCCCATCGTCCGCAAAAGCATTGAGGTGGAC
>JACQTK010000056.1 GCA_016210845.1 Acidobacteriota bacterium
GGCATACGCGTTAACCTAACAGCCAACGTCCCAGCAGGCCGGCCAGTGAGAGACCCTGCACCTGCCGACGACGTGCGGCGTCGTTGAGATCGATGCTGAGATCACCGCAGACGGTCGCGTTCATGAGTGCGACCAGCCCGGGAGATGGACAGAGCGCTTGGCGAAGGGCGTGGATGAATACCGCCGTCCACCGCCAAATCGCCGGCATGCACGCGAGTCGCTCATGGTGCGACCGACGCGAGCCTCTGGAAGTGGTACCCCCAGGGGGAAATAGCGACGGCGGTTCGATAGAGCGTTTCCAGGATCAAGGCGACCACGAGCTTCGCGAGAATCCACCCCTGAGCGGCCCGCGGATCCTTGTGCGGCAGACGACTGAGTTTGAGCAGTTGTTTCAGGCGTTTGAACGCCAACTCGATTTGCCACCGGAACCGATAGAGTTCCAGCACATCGGCCGCGGGGAGGATCGCCGCCGGCACCGTGGTGAATACCATCACAAAATGCGCCGCCTCGAGCGATCGCGGGTCCGCGCGCTCGTGTTTCTTGGTCGACGCCTTCACGGCCCGACGCTCGGCCTTGGCGGCGAGCGGGGCCGGGAGCTTCGTCGCGATTACTCGGCCCTCGATGGGGTCGCCATTGGGATCCAGCAGGTGCACCGGCCACTCGCCCACGTGCCCGATGCGGATATGTCGCGCCCGGCTGAGGGCGTGGAATCTCCGGCCCTTCACGTCGGTCATCGCCGAATGCGACCAGCGCAGGCGCAGCAGCACATAGGCGTGGGCTTTGGCGGCGGCGCGCACCGCCGCCGGCCGCAGATAGTTCCTGTCGGCGAGCAGCACATCCCCGCGGGCCATCGGCGTCCGCTCGAGCCGTTCCCCGCCGTGCGCGTCCGTGAGCTCGTACCAATCACACGTCAACGTCGCCAGGTCGAACGCGTAATGCACGCGCCACTCCGTCCCCGTACTGGCCGGTCCTTGCACCGTCGTGCTGTCGACCGCCCGGGGGTGCAAGCCATGGGGCAACTTGGGATCTTCACGAAACTCGCGACACAGCCCGGCGCCGATCCACGCCAGCCACTTGGCGGACGTCCGCAACCGCTTCAGCAGCGCGACCTGGGACAGGGTGGCGATCTCGCTGGCCCGAGCCTGGGCCACCGTTTCGCGCAACCCGCCGTCGTTGACCGCGTGAAACAGCAGGACCCGCAACAACACGCCGGGATCGTCTATGTACCGAGCCCGGCGAAACGCACCCTGCTCACGCGCGGCCTCACGCCAGCCGGTGGGCAGCATCGACTGAATGACGCGCCACTCGTCCCTCGGGGCAGGCTTCATGCGCAGAGAGTACTGCCGGCCTACCTCAGATGTCAATACTTAGGTTAACGCGTATGCCCTCATCCGGCGTGAGAATGGTCAGACCGGTGCCGGCAGGAAAGTTCTCCCCCTGCGGCACGCCGTCCAGCAGCGGTCCAGCCACGAACATGCGGGGCGCCAGGAGCCCCTCGTCGATGAGGCGCGTGGCGTCGGCCATGTGCTGAATGCCGCCGCCCATCTCTCGAATGCCCGTCACCCCGTGAGCCACGGCGAGCGGCAGCGTCCGCGCCGGAATGTTGTGGTACGGGTGCGCGTGCATGTCCCACACGCCGGGCATCAGGAACTTCCCTTGCCCGTCGACGACCGGCACGCCGGCCGGAGCCGTCACCGAGGCCGACGGACCCGCCGCCACGATCCGGCTGCCTCGGACGACGACGGTCTGGCCGGCAGCGCGGGAGCCGCCCTCGACGTCGATCACGGTGACGTTGCTGATGGCAAACGTCGCATCCACCGGCGGCCGCTGCGCCACAATCATCGTGGGCATCGTCGCAATGAGCACGGCACACGCCGTGCCGGCGGTAGCTCGGTACAAGGCGATCGGCTTCATGGTCATCGTGTGACTCCGCTCCTCGCGTCACGAGCTCCCGCGAGGCTCCTGTACGCGGCTTCCGCGAACATCTCGCCCGTGTAGTCGCCCGTTCCGTACACGGTGTCGTAGTCGCGCGTGGGGTGTGCCGCTTTCACCTGTTCCAACGTCATGCCTCTCCGCACCATGTCCTGAACGCGATCGCGAACGATCGTGACCATGTCGCGGTAGTCCGCGACGTCGGACTCGTCGCAGAGACGGCCCTCGGCGGGGACCACCATCGTCCCGCCTTCCTGGTTCACTTCCGGCACCGTGAGCTCCAGAATCCGGTTCAACGCGTCGATGACGCCGTTGATGCTCCCTCCATGGGCGAGATCGATGCGCGGATACCGGTGTGGAACGAAGACGTCACCCGCGCTGACGACATCACTTTGCCGGAAGAAGACCACGCTGTCGCCGTCGGAGTAGGCGGCGGGCTGGTGGAGGACGTGAATGGCCTCGCCGTTGAGGTACACATCCTTCCTCTCGACGAAGAACGTGTCGCTGGGCCACGTGCCACTGGGCGCCCTGCCCCCCTCCGCGCTGAGCCGGGCGAGCACCGTTTCGAAGGCGAGGACAGGCGCTCCCTGGTCGATGCTCACCGTCTGCGGCGCGGCGGTGATGCGCCGGCCGGCCCGCCGGACGATCTCGTTGCCGCCGGTACGGTCGGCGTTGGTGTTGATGATCTGCAGGATGGGCCGCGGCGACAGGGTCTGGATCGCCGCGACCAGCTGCGGGGCCATGGCCGCGGACATCGTGTCGACGACGAGCACGCCGTCGGGACCGATCTGCACCGTGCTGTTGCCGTCGGGACCCGCCAGCATGTACACGTTGCCCCCGGCTGGCACGATCGCGATCGGACCGACCTGGCGCTCGGCCCCCGGCGCATGGGCGAGCGGCGTTCCCGCGACGGGTGTGACCTGCGCGCCCGCCCGGCCCGCTATCGCCGCCGCGACGCAGACGACCACGGTCCATTGACGGACGCACTGCGGGCACACTGCGTTCTTCACTGACAGCTCCTCAGCATCGCGAGACTATCCGGCATGGAGTCAGTCTAGTCAAGAGATATCTGAATTATTTACAGGCTGGAAACAACCAACCGCGTCGCGCGCGTGTGCATAGGAAGGACATCCAATCGTCGCCTACCGCGTGGCAGCGGCGGCCGGGACGCAGCGTCTCGAGTCCCGGAATGATTGCCATCAGAGCAACAATGTGAACAGTCGTCGACACAGGTCGGGCGTAGACGGGTAATTACGCCCCGGCGCACTGCGACCACCCCAAGCACGGCTCGGCACGTAAGAGGCTGTCATGCACGTGAGACCTAGAATCGCTCGACGCGCGCTCCCGTTCCTGATTGGCGTTCTCGGGGTATGGGTCGCTCCCGCGGCGGCCCAGGTTGACCTCTCGGGTCAATGGGCAACCCGCCGGGGGCATGAGAACAACGGAGAGAATCAGCCGGTCGGCGATACACCGGCGGCAACGAACTGATCTCGAAAGCAGGCACGCGTCTCGGCGGCACCGCGCTTCAGGGGTTCACGGCGCAAATCTACGCGCACAACCTGGTGCTGGCGCGGATGAGCGGCGCCACGGAGGGGGCTGTTCGGGTGGCGTTCGCAGCGTGGCCCACGGATACGTTTCTGACCGCGAAGATGGATTTCTCGTTCAATCTGGCAACCCCGTCCATGCGAGCACGCGCGCCCGGCACCTGCGCCTGGCCGGTGATCCTGAGGTGGGGCAACAGTCCCTACCGATACCGTGGAAGGATCTTCAACGCATTCTCTCGATCAATCCCGCGCAGCTCCTCGGCGCTGAATCCTACGGTCTGCAGTCCCTCGACGTGATTGACAATAGTGCTGTAGGGATAGTCGGCACCGAACACGATCTGCCCTACGCCGACGAGGCCCTTGAGGGCACCCAGCTGCAACGGGTTCGTCGACTGCGCCGTGTCGTAATAGAAGCGCCGCAGATGATGCAGCCTCGAATCTGGCGCGGGCGTACGCGCCAACGCCTCCGGGGCCAGGTTGGCGCTGCCGACGAACCGGTTCATCAGCCCGATCAGCGTGCCGCCGGCGTGCGACCAGACGAAACGGATGTTCGGGTAGCGCGTCGCCTCACTCGTGGTCCCGCCGCTATCGTTGATGACGCCAAAAATCGCCCTCGCCGTGTCGGTCTGCCATTCGACCGTTCCCGGGCTGGTGTTCGGCAACAGCGCATGACAACATGTCGCATCCGTCGGGTGCGAATAGACCACCGCGTTGCGGCGATTCAATTCTTCGAACACCGGCCGCAGCGTCGGATCACCAAGCCACACCGTGCCGTAGCTCGTGAGCAGGCCCACGCCGTCGGCCTCGAGCGTGTCGAACGCGTATTCGATCTCACGAAGGCTGGCGTCGATGTCGGGCAGCGGTAGCACCGCGAACAGGCCGAATCGCCCTTTGTAGTCGGCCATCATCCGCGCGCCGTACTCGTTCATGTCTCTCGCCAGGCTGATCGCTTCCTGGCGCTCCTTGGCGAAATCGTCACCGAACCACACACCCGGCTCAGTGCACGAGACAAACGCGGTCGAAACGCCGGCGGCGTCCATGGCGGCAATCGCATTGGCCGGCGTGTAGGTCTGGAACTGCTGCCAGCCCTGGCGTTTCACCTCGAGCACGCGCTTGATCCATCGCGGCGATCCGAAGTGATGATGGAGATCGAGCCGCCGCGCACCTGCCGGCGCCTGCGCGCGCACCGCACCGGAGGACTTCAGCGCGGCGGCGGTGCCCACCGCCGCCACTTCCGTCAGCCACTCTCGCCGAGACATGCGGGTCACGCAATCCACGATCGCCTCCTCACAATAGTTGCCCAGAAAGTCGCGCCGCGACGGCCGAGCCATGCCCGTATTCAGGCCGTCAAGCAGCTGTTCGCCTTGAACCACGCCGTGCTTACCCTCGTCGAGCAGTATCTTCATAGTCCGGCGTATTTCGGAAACAGGCGCTGGGCGGTACCATATTCCACCGCCTGCATTTCCGCTGGAGTCAATCCCATCTCGTTGCGCAACAACTTGAGGTTCCTGGTCACGTTGCCGTAAGGAACATCCGAACCGAACATCACCCGCGTGCTCAACGTGCCAACTGCCCTCATATCGTCCATGTTCAGCTTCGAGTTGCCGGCGCAGTCGATGTAGACCTTCTGCAGCTCGTGCAGCGTGCCCTGAGGCGCCCAGGCTGGATTGTTGTTCGCATCAACATGCTTGGCCAGGTACGGCAGCACGTTCTCTCCGTGTGCGTGAATGAACCGGATATTAGGGAACCGCGCGAGCGTTCCGCCCCTGAGCAGGCTATTCAATGCACGAAAATCATCGATCACGAATTCCATGTTGCCGGGGACCTGTCTCAGGTTGATGCAACAACTGGCCGACCGCCGATGCATGAACACGATAGCGCCTCGGCGATTCAGTTCCTCGAAGACCGGAACGAATTTCTCCGATCCCGGCGGCAACGTGTCGTAACTGGTCATGATGCCGACGCCGTCGGCCTGAAGCACGTCCAGTCCGTACTCGATCTCCCTCAGGCTGCCGTCGATGTCGGCCAGCGGAAGCGTCGCAAAGAATCCGAACCGTCCCGGGAAATCCCGCCGCATCCCGGCCGCAAAGTCGTTGAGTTCACGTGAAATCCGGCGGCCCTCGGCCACATCCCCGAACCACGAGCCAGGAACGTTTTGCGAAACTATCGCCATTGCCACGCCGGCCTCATCCATCTGATCGAGCGACACCCGTGGCGTCCAAGCGAAAACGTCCGGCCTGACCCCGCCCGTAGTCTGTTCATTGATCTCTTGGCGACGTTCGCCGATGTATTTTGGCGGCAAGATGTGGTGGTGCACATCGATAATGCGCCGCGGTCCGGTCCCTTGCGCTTGTGCGCCGAGGCGAGGGTCTAGAAACAGCCCGCCGGCCGCGATACCTGCAAGCGACGCCAGGAAGTCCCGCCGTCCGGTGGCCGTCGGTTTGGACATGTCGTTTCCTCTTTATCTCCAGCGCCAGGCTGCGCAATGACGGCTGTTCGAATCGCGAACGGCCGTCATGCGCGGATTGTCGCCGATAGAAACGGGCCCGGGGTCAGAACGCGTACTTCACGGCGAACTGCATGATTCGCGGATCGCCGGCCGACAGGATGCGGCCGAACGTCGGGCTGTTCAGGTTCGTGACAGGATTCCCGAGCTGCGTCCTGTTGAGCAGGTTGAACGCCTCCACCCGCACCTCGAGCCGCTGCGCCGCGTTGAAGCGGAAAGCCCGCACGAGCGAGGCGTCGAGGGTCCAGTGGCGCGGCCCTTCCACCGCGTTGCGCGGCAGATCCCCGAACGTCCCAAGCGCCGGCTGCGCGAACGCCGCCGGATTCAGGAAGGTGTTCGCGCTCTTGTCCCCATACGGATCGTCCAGGACGCGGTTCGGACGCTGCGCTCCGAAGCCCGTGCGGGCGGGATCGCCCGTGACGGTGATATTCAGCCAGTTGCCGGAAGAGGCGCGGAAGATCCCCGAGATCCTCCAGCCGGACAACAACGCCCGCCACGCGCTGTTCGAGAGCTCGGGTGTCTCGTATCCGGCGGTCAGGTTCAGCAGATGCGTCCGGTTGAGATCGCAGTTGCCCTCGTCGTGCGCGATATTCAACGGATCCACATATCCTTGGCCCGCATTGGGCACCGCGCCCGCCGCGGTGGGTGTTCCGGTGCACCGCGAGAGGGTGTAGTTCCCATTGAACGTGACCTGCGCACCTCGACGCTGGAACGTCAGCATGAGGCCGTGGTAGGTCTGATAGCCATTGTCGTCGTGGAGGTCGAGATTGGCAAAGAGCTGACCTTCGGGCCAGTTCTGCACGCTCAGGACGCGCCGCGCATTCGTATTCCTGGGCGTCGAACACGGGTTGTACGTCCGCCCGTCGGCCAGCGTGCAGGGGCCGCCGGGAATGTAGACGCCGTAGTTGATGGACCGCGGATTCCAGAGGTGGCTCGAGTGGTTGCCCATGTACGTCACCGAGCCGGCCCATGCGTTGCCGACCTGACGCTGCACGCTGAGGTTCCACGATTGAACCCTGGTGTTCTCGAGATCGGGTTGTGGCGCGAGGTACTGTCCGCCGACCGGGAACGGGGCGTCGGCGCGAAGCGGCGTCGGAATCGGAAACGGATTGCCGCCGGGGACGCCTCGGAAGGGATCCTGAAAGCCGCCGGCAGGCACCGGAAGGATGACCTCCGAGCTCCACGGAGCCGCCAGGGACGTATTGATCAGATACCGGCCGACGACGAAGTCATTGGCGAGGCCGTACGACATGCGGACCGACATCAGGCCCTCACCCGTCGGGTCCCAGGCGAGCCCCACGCGTGGAGAGAACTTCAGCCACCTGGCCTTCATCCCGGAGTCGCCCTCGAAACCGGGGTCGCCGCGGTACATGAATCCCGCAGGCGCGTTCCGGAACACCGTGCTCTTCACGCCCTGGAGGTACTTCTCCTGATCGAACACGAAGATGTTCTCTATCCTCTGTGGGATGAACGGTTCCCACCGGACGCCATAGTTCAGCGTCACACGCTGGGACATGCGCCAGGAGTCCTGCGCGTACACGCCGCCATACCACTGGCTCATGTCCAGGACGTTCGGCGCCGTCTGCCGGAACGAACTCAGGTTTCCTGTCAGGAAGTCCGCCAGCGGCAGCCCCGTCACCTGACCGTCGAACTCGAAGTTCCCCGGCGAGCGGATGTTCGCGGACGAGAACGAATCCCACCAGGCAATGTTGGCGCCAAACGTCCACTGATGGTCCCCGCGCACGAGCGTCAGATCGTTGCTCACGTTGTACGTGTTGGTGTCGAAAGTCGCGCCGGCCGCTCCGCCACCGATCGAGAAGGCATTCTGGACGCCGAGAATGATCTGGTTGGGCAGATAGCTGTGCGTGTTGATGCCGACCGACGGCGCCGAAAACGTGTCGGCGAGCGTGCGAAAGATCGCCGTCCGGTTGAACGCAAACCTCAGGGCGTTCACGGTCGAGGAGCTGAGGATCAGCGTGTCGCCGTAGACGACCGACTGGGCGAGGTTGTTCTGCGAGTTCTGTGTCGAGGTGAGGATGTTGTCAGAGCCGTTGCCGAACGCCACGGGATTGTGAAACTTCGTCGCCAAGTACCGCCCGAACATCGAGTGGTTCTGGGTGAGCTGCAGGTCGATCTTGCCGACGTACTGTTGCTCATCGGACGGGTTGGGCGTCGAGTACACAATCCGACCGCACGGATCGGTGCTCGTCGGCAGCTTGGCGGCAATCGCGAGCGCCGCGCGATCCAGCCGCGTGGGGTCGATCCGGTTATTGACGAACGGGCCGCGGAGCGTGACCTGTCGCCCGGCATTGCACGCGGGCGAGGCGACCGCAGAAAAGTCGCCGGCCAACATCGCCGCGGTGGGCACGAACGCGATGTCCGACGAGGGAACCTGCTTCACGCGCGTCCCTTGGACACCCGCGAAGAAGAACATCCGGTCGCGAAGGAGTGGGCCCCCAATCGTGCCGCCGAACTGGTTCCGGTTCAGACCATCATCCTGGCGCTCTCCATCGGCACCGACGGCCGCGAACGGATCGGTCGCGTTGAAGCGACGGTCACGCAGGAATTCGAACAGCGTTCCATGAAGTGCGTTCGTTCCCGACCGGGTCACCGACGTGACGGACGCACCCGAGTGGACGCCGGCTTGGGCAGCCAGCGCACTGGTTTCCACGCGAAACTCCTGAAGCGCGTCGGGAAAGGGCAGCGGCAGGTTCAGGTTGTCGTACGGGTTGTTGTGCATCGCGCCGTCGAGCATGTAGGCTGTGCTTCCCGCATGGCCGCCAGCAACCGAGACGGTCCTGCTGCCCTGGCTGCCGACAAACGTGCCGGTGGACGTCGTCGCCTGACTGACCGCGGCGCCGGCGAGCACGATCAGCTCCACCGGATTGCGGCCATTCAAGGGCAAGGCGACGATGCGCTCGTTCTCAATGACCTGGCCGATACTTGTCGTACGTGTCTCCACGAGCGGCGCCGCCCCCTGAACGGTGATGGTCTCGGCGAGCTCTCCGAGCTCGAGCCTGACATTGATCACAGGGTTGGCGTTGACCTGCAGAACAATCCCTGTCTGAACGTAGGGCCGGAAACCGCTCAAGTTGACTTCGAGTCTATAGGGGCCAACCGGGAGGTTCGGCAGCGTGTACGACCCTGAGGCATCCGTCACCGCACTGCGGCGAAATCCTGTGTCGGTCTGAATGGCGGTGACATCCGTGCCCGGCAACACGCCGCCGCTGGCGTCAGTCACCGTTCCGTTGATTTGGGCGGTGGCCTGGGCGAACGCGGGTGCGTCCACGGCGAGGACCGCAACCATCGTAAGAACCAGCGCGCGGAGCGTACCTTTCACCATGGTTCTGTCTCCTCTCCTTTGCTGTGCCTCCGCTACGAGGCGTACTTCGGCAGGATCCTGAGTGCGTTGCCGCGATCGACTCCGCGGAGCTCTTCAGGTGTGAAGCCGACCGCGAACAGCGCCTCGACATCGTCGACCATCTGCGCTCCACCGTACGGGTAATCCGTTCCGAACACGATTTGGGATGTGCCCGCGAGCAGTCGCTTCAGCGCCTGCATCTTCAGTGGATTGGCGGCACCCGCGGTGTCGTAGAAGAACCGCCGCACGTGGTGCAGGCGTGAGTTCGGGGCAGGTGTGCGTGCGAGGTTCTCGGCCGTGATGCCTCCGACCACCCGGGCGGCCGTACCGACGAGCGTGCCACCGCCGTGAGACCAGATGAACTTGATGTTTGCGTAGCGCGTGGCAGCGCTCGACGACGGTGCGTTGCCGCCTCGGCCGGCGCCTGGCGGTTCCTGAATCAGGCTCAGAATCGACCGCGTGGTGTCGGTGAACCACTCGAGCGTGCCGGGACTCGTACCGGGAACAAGACTGTGACAGCAGGTCGCGTCCGTCGGATGCGTATACACAACCGCGTTTCGTCTGTTCAGCTCGTCGAAGACCGGCCGCAGCCGCTCGTCGCCGAGCCAGATGTCGCCGTAGCTCGTCAACAGGCCGACGCCGTCCGCGCGCAGCGTGTCGAACGCGTACTCGATCTCCTCGAGGCTCGCGTCGATGTCGGGCAGCGGCAGCACGGCAAACAGACCGAAGCGCCCCTTGTAGTCGCTCATCATCCGGGCGCCATACTCGTTCATGTCGCGCGCGAGCTCGATGGCCGCGTGCCGTTCGATGCGGAAGTCGTCCCCGAACCAGATGCCGGGCTCCGTGCAGGAGACGAACGAGGTCGCGACCCCCGCCTTGTCCATCGCCTCGACCACCGTCGCCGGCGAGTAGCCCTGGAATGCCTCCCACCCTTGCCGCCGCACTTCGGCCGCCCGCGTGATCCACCGCGGCGAGCCGAAGTGGTGGTGCAGATCGAGCCGGCGCGGATTCCCGGCTGTCACCGGTCCCTGCGCGCGCAGAATCGCATCGGGCAGGAACGCGGTCGCGCCGAGCGCGCCCAGACCACGAAGCACCTGGCGTCTCGAGGGACGCCGCCGGATGTCGAGCCACGATTCCCTGCGCAGCCAGATGTCCATATCTCGCTCCGGCGGTTAGCTCGCGCGATACGTCGGCAGGAAACGCAGGGCGTTCTCGCGGTCGATGCCCCGCAACTCCTCCGGTGTGAAGCCGACTGTCTGCAGCGCTGTCACGTTGTTCATCAGATTGCCGCCGCCGTACGGATGATCGGTTCCAAATACGATGTGCGACGTGCCGCCGAGCAGCGTCTTCATCCCCTGCATGACGATGGGATTGGCGGCTCCGGCGGTGTCGTAGTAGAACCGCCGAACGTGATGGAGCCGCGAGTTCACCGGAGCGGTACCGGCCAGCGCCGACGCACTGACCGTGCCCACAACACGGGTAGCACCCAGCAGCGCCCCTCCGCCGTGCGACCAGATGAAGGTGATGTTCGAGTACCGCGTCGCCGCGCTTGGAGCGGGCGCCCCGCCGCCGCGCGCGTTCGGCGGATCCTGCATGAGACTCAGAATCGAGCGCGCGGTATCGGTGAACCACTCGAGTGTCAGCGGGTTCGCACCGGCGAGACTGTGACAGCACGTCGCGTCGGTTGGGTGTGTGTAGACGACCGCGTTGCGTCGGTTCAGCTCGTCGAAGACCGGCCGCAGACGCTCGTCGCCGAGCCAGATATCTCCGTAGCTCGTCAGCAGACCGACCCCGTCCGCTCTCAACGTGTCGAAGGCGTACTCGATCTCCTTCAGGCTGGCGTCGATGTCGGGCAGCGGCAGCACGGCAAACAATCCGAAGCGGCCCTTGTAGTCGCTCATCATCCGCGCGCCGTAGTCGTTCATGTCGCGCGCGAGCTCGATGGCCGCGTGGCGCTCGATGCGGAAGTCGTCGCCGAACCAGATGCCCGGCTCCGTGCACGAGACAAACGCCGTCGCGACGCCGGCCTTGTCCATCGCCTCGACGGTCTTGGCCGGTGAGTAATCCTGGAAGGCTTCCCAGCCCTGCCGCCTGATCTCGGCGGCGCGCCTGATCCAGCGCGGGGAGCCGAAGTGGTGATGGAGGTCCAGACGGCGGGGATTCCCTGATGGAACGGCGGGGGTCTGTCCTCGCAGCACGCGGTCCGGCAGGAACGCGCCGAGACCGGCCATCCCCAAGCCTGCAACGAACTCGCGGCGGTTCATGGTCTCCTCCAGCAGTGCCGGTAGGACGTGTGGGTCGTGCTTTCGGAGCCTTCAGCCGCGCTTCTGAAATGTCAATCTAAATCGATATTGTTGCCATTATGGCAACTATTGCGGGGTCGACGAATCCGGAGACGTTCTCCGCTGCGCGAGGTGCTCGGTGCGCGCGAAGATCCCGTTCATCGGCCGTGCTGCTTGACGTATAAGCTACTTCGGCACGACGCCGCAGTTCTGGATGAACCTGCAGGCTGCGTACGACCTCGACGTCGCCACGCGCACGTCTGCCGACAAGATCACGCGCGACGTGCATCCGCGGGAGGCTGCGTAGGACGCGTGATCGTGCAGGCCGATGCGGTCGCCGGACACGTATTCGATCAGCGCCAGCCGGTGATGCCACGCGCCGAGCTGCTCGTCGAAGCCATCTGAGAAAGACGTTGTTTGCTCAGGGGTACCTCAGGGAATGCCCCCGAGGCACACGTATTTGATCTCGAGGAACTCCTCGATCCCGTACTTCGACCCCTCGCGCCCGAGGCCCGACTCCTTCACGCCGCCGAACGGTGCCACTTCCGTCGAGATCAGCCCCGTGTTGACCCCGACCATCCCGGCCTCGAGCGCCTCGGCCACGCGCCAGACGCGCGCGAGGTCCCGGCCGTAGAAGTACGACGCCAGCCCGAACTCGGTGTCGTTGGCGAGCGCGATCGCCTCCTCGTCGGTCGTGAAGCGGAAGAGCGGCGCCACCGGCCCGAACGTCTCCTCGCGCGCCACGAGCATCGCGGGCGTGACGTCGGCCAGCACGGTCGGCTCGTAGAACCGGCCCCCACGCGCATGCCGGCGACCGCCGACGACCACCCTGGCACCCTTGGCCAGCGCGTCGGACACGTGCTCCTCCACCTTGGCCACCGCCTTGTCGTCGATGAGCGGCCCCTGCGTGGCGTCCGCCTCCAGGCCGAGCGCCGGCTTCAGCTTCGCCACCGCGGCCGCCAGCTTGGCGGCAAACGCGTCGTACACGCCGTCCTGCACGAGGAGGCGGTTGGCGCACACGCACGTCTGCCCGGTGTTGCGATACTTGGACGCGATCGCCCCCTCGACCGCCGCGTCCAGATCCGCGTCGTCGAAGACGATGAACGGGGCGTTGCCGCCCAGCTCGAGCGAGATCTTCTTCACCGTGCCGGCGCACTGCGCCATCAGCAGCTTGCCGATCTCGGTGGATCCGGTGAACGACAGCTTCCGCACCGTCGCGTTGGACGTCAGCTCACCACCAATCTCCGAGGCCGAGCCGGTGACGACGTTGAGCACACCCTTGGGCAGCCCGGCGCGCTCCCCGAGCTCCGCCAGCGCCAGCGCCGACAATGGCGTCTGCGAGGCGGGCTTCAGCACGACGGTGCAGCCGGCGGCAATGGCCGGCCCGGCCTTGCGCGTGATCATCGCGAGCGGAAAATTCCACGGGGTGATGCACGCCACCACGCCCACCGGCTGCTTGATCACGACGATGCGCTTGTCGGGCTGATGGCCGGGAATGGTGTCGCCGTAGACGCGCTTGGCCTCTTCCCCGAACCATTCGAGAAAGCCCGCGGCATAGGCCACTTCGCCGCGCGACTCCACGAGCGGCTTGCCCTGCTCGGTCGTCATCAGGCGCGCCAGATCCGCCTGATTCGCCATCATCAGGTCGAACCAGCGGCGCATCACCGCCGCGCGCTCCTTCGCGGTCTTCCTGCGCCACGCGGGCCACGCGCGGGCGGCGGCCTCGATGGCCTCGCGCGTTTCGACCGCGCCGAGCTTCGGGACGGTGCCGATCACCTCGCCGGTGGCCGGATTGTCGACGCCGATGGTGGCGCCCGAGCGCGCGCTCACCCACGCGCCGTCCACGTAGCAGGCCTGCCGGAACAGCTGGGGATCCGCCAGCGAAATACCGGTGTCTGTCGTCAGGGACACAAAAGCCTCCGTAGGGCGGGCCTTTACGGCCCGCCTTGGCGCGGCGTAAAGCGGCGCCCTACGCGGGGCGGGGATTGGGATTGATGCTCAACCCTCCGTCGAGGACCACCTTCGACCCGTTGAAGTATCGGGCCCGGTCCGACGCCAGGAAGGTCACCGTATCGGCCACTTCGCTCATGTCGGCCCATCGCCCGGCGAGAATGCCCATTCGCTTGCAGAAGCTCGAGAGGAACTCCGCCTTCGTGACGTTCTGCTGCTTCGCCAGGTTGTCCGCCCACACCTCGCGCCCTTCGGTCCCCACGAGACCCGGAATCACCGTATTGACGGTAATCTGCTGTGCGGCGAGATCGTGGGCCAGATACCCGGTCGCCTGATTCATCGCCGCGTTGTTGAGCGCGTGGGTCAGCGCGGGCGCCCAGACCACCGTGGACGCGGTCCCGCTGATATTGATGATGCGCCCGGTGCCGTCGCTGGGCATCAGCGGCAGGAACGCTTGTGTGACCCGCAGCGCCCCGACGATCTTCAGGTTGAGGTCGTCCATCCAGTCGCTGTCCGGCCAGAGAATCTGGCGATCCATGCGCCGTATCGGTCCGCCGGCGTTGTTGACGACGATGTGCACCGTGCCGAATTCCGCCTTCGCGCGCGCGGCGGCCGCCTTGACCGAGTCCGCCTTCGTGATGTCCGTGGAGACCGGGAGGACCTTTACCCGGTGCTCCTTCCGGATCTGATCGGCGGCCTGATCGAGCTGTTCCTGCCCGCGCGCGAGCAGGATGACGTCGACGCCTTCCGCCGCCAGCCCCCGGGCAATCGCCTTGCCGATACCCTTGCTGCCGCCCGAGATCACCGCAACCCGTCCGTTCAGTCCCAGTTCCATCGCCACGTCACGTCTCCTGTAAGAATGTGTCCTCGACTCTATTGGACCGCTATGCGGCTCGCTGCGTGAATCTTGTACTCGTTCTTACCCGCATAGCGGTCCTAATCTGACCTTTAATCTAGGGGCTCCGCCCGGATATCAGGGGCGGAGCCCCTGTGCACCGCGTCCACGACGTCATTGAGGAACAACGCGGCCCTGGCGCCGTCGATGACCCGATGGTCGCAGGACAACGTGAGGCTCACGCTCGGGCGGATCTCGATACGGCCCTCGAACGCGGCAGGCACCTCCCGAATCGCGCCGACAGCAAGGATGCCTGCCTGCGGAGGAACGATCACCGCCGTGAACGCGTCGACACCGAACATGCCGAGATTGCTGATCGTGAACGTCCCGCCGGCGAGATCCGCCGGCTGCAGCCGCCCCGCGCGGGCGCGTTCCGCCAGCTCATGGCGCCGGGACGCGATCTCGCCGATCGAGAGCGCGTCGGCGTCGCGAACGACCGCGGTGACCACGGCTGCGGTGACCACGGCGGCATCGACCTGTCCGTCCACGGCCATCGCCAGCGCGATATTCACGTGCGGGTTTACTGTGATGCCGGTCCCGTTCCAGCTCGCGTTCATCAGCGGATGCTGCCGCAGCGTCCGCCCGATTGCCGCCACGAGAAGGTCGGTATGTGTCACCTTGACGCCGTGCGAGCGCTCCACCTCCGCAATGAGCCGTTCGCGCGCGGCGTTCAAGGCGCCGGCGTCGACGTCGCGCGTGACGAAGAAGTGGGGCACGGTCGTCCAGCTCTGCGTCGTCCGCTCGGCCATGAGGCGGCCGATTGACGTCGCCTCGATGCGGCGTCCGGCGGCGGCGTCCGGCGCGACGGCTGCCTCGGCCGCGTTGAGGACATCCTCGGCAAGAATCTCCCCGCCCGGTCCCGTCCCGACGACCTTCTCGAGATCGACACCGCGCTCCTGGGCCAGACGTCGTGCTTTCGGCGAGATTCGCGCGCCGCGTCCAGCAGAAGGTGGAGCCGGCGCCACGACGGCCGCCACGGTCGGGGTCGTATCCACGCGCCGGCCGGTCTGCGCGGGCGCCGAGGCCGCGTCGGGCGGCGCCTCCCCTGCCTGCACGAGCCACGCAATGGTCTGCCCCACGGGAATCACGTCGCCTTCCCGCGCCGTGATCCCCGCCAGAATGCCGTCGCCGAGCGCCTCGACCTCGACCACCGCCTTGTCGGTCTCGACCTCGAGGAGCATCTCGCCTTTCCTGACCGGCTCGCCTTCCTTCTTCAGCCACGCGATGAGCTTGCCCGTCTCCTGCGCCATCTCCAGCGCAGGCATCACCACGCTCACAGCCATTCAGCCATCACTCAGAACTCAAGACTCAAGACTCAAAACTCGACTACAGCGGCGCTCCCACCTTTTCCGCCTTCGTCCCCTCCGCGCGCGCGGCGGCCGCAATCATCTCCACCACCTGCGGGTTGGGCGGCGCTTCCGTCTCGCGGACCGTGGGCAGCGTGCCGCCCACGGTGACGAACGGCGCGCCCGCCACGAGCAGCGCCTCGGCGGGGAACCGCGTGATGACCTCGTGCCCGGTCGGCGTGACCACGATCTCTTCCTCGATCCGCGCGGCGCTCCACCCGTCGGTCGAGGGCCAGAACGTCTCGAGCGCGAACACCATGCC
>JACQTK010000040.1 GCA_016210845.1 Acidobacteriota bacterium
AGTACACTTCGCGCAACAGATCGTGGGTGCTGCCGACTCGCTGCCCACTGCCTACTGCCTACTAACCCGATGCGCATCCTTAACGCCGCGCAGATGCGCGAGGCCGACCGCCACACCATCGAGGACATCGGGATCCCCTCGCTCGTGCTCATGGAGAACGCGGGCCGCCAGGTGGTGGCCGCGATCGAGGCGGCCTACGAGGGGCGCCTCGACGGCCGCGTGGCGGTGCTGTGCGGCCGCGGCAACAACGGCGGCGACGGCTTCGTGGTGGCGCGCACGCTCGTCCAGCGCGGCATCGACACGGGGGTGTTCGTCATCGGCTCGGTCGCGGACGTGCGCGGGGACGCCCGCCTCAACTTGGACATCCTCGGGCGGCTCGGGGTCACGGTCGTCGAGATCGGAGACGAGCAGACGTGGGAGCTGCACTTCTCCGAGATCTCGCAGTGCACGCTGATCGTCGACGCGATCTTCGGCACGGGATTGAAGGCGGCGCTCGGCGGCATGCTGGAGACGGTGGTGGCCGACGTCAATGCATCGGGCATTCCCATCGTGTCGATCGACCTGCCGAGCGGCATGTCGGCCGACACGCCGCACCTCATCGGCGACTGCGTCGACGCGTCGATGACGGTGACGCTGGCGGCGCCGAAGCTGCCGCTCGTGCTGCCGCCCGGCGAGACCCAAGCGGGCGACGTGGTGATCGCCGACATCGGCATCCCGTCCGAGGTGATTGACGGCCTGGAAGGTCCGCACATCGAGCTGCTGACGCCCGAACAGGTGCGCGACCTCGTGGAGCCGCGCGCGCCCGATTCGCACAAGGGCGATTTCGGGCGCGTGACGATCGTCGCGGGATCCCTCGGAAAGACGGGTGCGGCGCATCTGGCGGCCATGGGCGCGCTGCGGTCGGGCGCCGGTCTCGTGACCGTGGCCACGCCGTCCTCGTGCCTGCCCATCATCGCGTCCATGGCGCCCGAGCTGATGACCGCGCCGCTGCCCGAGTCCAGAGAGGGGAGCGTCACGCCTGCGGGGATTGAGGCGGTGCTCGAGCTGCGCCATGACGTGATCGCCTGCGGGCCCGGGCTCGGCCGCGATCCGGGCGTCGGGGCCTTCGTGCGAGCGCTCCTCGAGCGGTCCTCCTCGCCGGTCGTGCTCGACGCGGACGCCATCACCGTGCTGGCCGACGATCCCGCGGGGCTCGTGGGCCGTGAGGATCGCGACGTGATCATCACGCCGCACTCCGGCGAGATGGCGCGGCTGATCGGCGCCTCGGTCGACGAGGTGCAGGTCAACCGCATCGACGTCGCGGGCGAGTTCGCCACCACGCATCGGGTCTACGTCGTGCTCAAGGGCCACCGGACGATCATTGCCACACCAGAGGGCCACATCTTCATCAATCCGACCGGCAATGCCGGCATGGCCACCGGCGGCACGGGCGACGTGCTGACCGGGATGATCGCGGCCTGGCTGGCGCAACTGCTCGACGCGGAGGCAGCCTGCCGCCTCGCCGTGTTTCTGCACGGGGCCGCCGGCGATCTGGCGGAAGCCGAGGAAGGGCAGGTGGCGATGACGGCCACGGATCTGGTGGCGCAGCTCGGTGCGGCGCTCAACCACCTCACCGGCCGCGACAAGGACTCATCGGGATGACGCGTGTGTGGCGCGAACCGTGTGAGGTTCGCGCGGGCGAGCCTGACAAGGCTCGCCGCACTCATGTCTGAAGAATTCCACACTACCCATTCAGAAGAGGAGACGGTCGCCGTCGCGCGTGCCCTCGGCGCTGGTTTGAAGGCCGGCGACGTGGTGCTGCTGTCGGGCACACTGGGCGCGGGCAAGACGGCTTTCGTCCGCGGCCTGGCCGAAGGCCTCGGCATCGACCCCGACGAAGTGAGCAGTCCGACCTTCACCATCGTCCACGAGTACCGTGGCGGACGGCTCACGCTGTACCACGCGGACCTCTATCGCCTGGAACGGACGGCGACAGACGATTTGGGGCTGGAGGAGATGGGCGTGGCCGATGGTGTCCTCGCGATCGAGTGGCCCGACCGGCTGACCCACGCGATGCCAGGGGCGGCGACCGTCGAGATCGAGATCGTCGACGAGACGACGAGACGGATTGCAGTCGACAGTTGACGGTAGACAGTTGACAGTTCTCTGCGAGCCCAATTGGCGCGGTGCCTTCTGTCACCGTCAACTGTCAACTGTCGACTGTCAACTCCCATCAGTTCACCGGCACGAGGCGCCTCAGCTCCTCGGTCCAGTTCTGCACGACCACGATGCGTGGGCGTGCGGTGGATGTCGCCGAGAGGTCGGCCGCCAGCATGAGCAGACGCGTGCCGTCGCGCGTCGCGTCGTACTGCGGGCGCGCCGGGCCGCCCGGAATCAGGTAGTACGGTCCCTGGAAGAGCTGCCGCGGGGCGCCGATCGTGAGTTCTGGCTGGGTCGTCACGGATACCATGATCACGCGGCCGGTGAGGTTGCGATAGAAGAGCTCCCCGCTGGCAGTCCACACGGGCTCGCGGCCTCCGCCGACCGACACCGTTTCCTGTCCGCCGGGTCCCGGGTACGGCCGGATATAGATTTCCCGTCGGCTGGTTTCGACCGCCGAATAGGCGACGTACCGTCCATCTGGACTGCCTACTCCATTCTGTAGTTCGGCGCTTCCTTCGTGATCGTCACGTCGTGGACGTGGCTCTCGCGGACGCCCGCGGGGGTGACGCGAATCAGCTTCGCCTTCCGCTGCAGCTCGGTGATGGTGGCGCTGCCGCAGTAGCCCATGCCCGCCCGCACGCCGCCCACGAGCTGGTGGATCATCGCGGCCACGCTGCCCTTGTGCGCCACGCGCCCCTCGATGCCTTCGGGCACGAGCTTGTCGGAGGCCCGCCCGCCCTCGAGGTCGAACTCGTCCTGGAAGTAGCGGTCGCGGCTGCCGCGCCGCATGGCGCCAATCGATCCCATGCCTCGGTATTCCTTGTAGCTGCGTCCCTGGAAGAGGATCAGCTCGCCAGGGCTCTCGTCGGTGCCCGCGAACAGGTTGCCGACCATCGTGCAGCTCGCGCCCACGGCCAGCGCCTTGACGATGTCGCCCGAGTAGCGGATGCCGCCGTCGGCGATGACGGGCACGTTGCGGGAGGCGGCCGCCTGGCTGCAGTCCCCGATCGAGCTGATCATCGGCACGCCGATGCCCGCCACCACGCGCGTGGTGCAGATCGACCCCGCCCCGATGCCCACCTTGACCGCGTCGACGCCCGCATCGATGAGCGCCAGGGTCGCGTCGGCGGTGGCCACGTTGCCCGCCACCAGATCGGTGTGGGGGCACTCACGCCGGATGTGCGCCACCATGTCGAGCACGCCCTGCGAGTGTCCATGCGCGGTGTCCACCACCAGCGCGTCCGCACCGGCTGCCACGAGCGCGGTGGCGCGATCGAGCGCATCGCGCGACACGCCCACGGCCGCGCCGCAGCGCAGACGTCCGAGCGCGTCCTTGCACGCGTTGGGGTACTTGATCTGCTTCTGAATGTCCTTGACGGTGATGAGACCCTTGAGCCGGTACTCCTTGTCGACCACGAGCAGCTTTTCCACCTTGTGGCGGTGCAGGATCTCGCGCGCCTCGTCCAGTGTCGTGCCGACCGGTACGGTGAACAGCGGTTCCTTCGTCATCACCTCGTCTATCGCACGGTTGACGTTGGTCTCGAAGCGGAGGTCGCGGTTCGTCAGGATGCCTGCGAGCCGTCCTTCCTTGCTGCCGTCCTCGGTGATCGGCACGCCCGAGATCCGGTAGGTCTTCATCAGCTCGAGCGCCTCGTAGATGCGGTTGGCGGGGGAGAGCGTGATCGGATTGACGATCATGCCGCTCTCGGAGCGTTTGACGCGGTCCACCTCGGATGCCTGCTCCTGGATCGACAGGTTCTTGTGGATGATGCCGATCCCGCCCTGCTGGGCCATCGCAATCGCCAGGGCCGACTCGGTGACGGTGTCCATGGCCGCGCTGACGAGCGGCACGTTCAGCCGGATGTTGCGCGTGAGCCTCGTCGACACGTCGACCTGCGTGGGCAGGACCGTCGAGTGCTGCGGCACCAGCAGCACGTCGTCGAAGGTGAGCGCGGTGGCGAGCTCCGTTTCGGTGGGGACGAGCGTCAGCGAATCGGTCTTCAGGTCCATGGATGGCCCTCAGGCGGATCGCCGGGTCCGCGTCGCGCTGATTCGATCGCGCCGCGGAACCCGGCCTACGTACGTCGCGACAAAAAAGGCCGACGGATGTCGACCTCTGCGTCTCACGCGGCGGCGCCGTGGCACTTCTTGTACTTCTTGCCGCTGCCGCACGGGCACGGGTCGTTGCGCCCCACCTTCGGCTCCTCGCGCCGCACGGTCTTGATCACGTCGTCGCCGCCCGTGCGCGCGGGGCGCGGCGCGGCGCCGCCGAACGCCCCGGGCGGCGGACCTGCGGCGGCGGGGCCGGCGGCGCCCGCGAAGGCGGGCACCGCCTCGGCACGGTTCATCGTCATCTGCATGGGACGGCGGGCGGCCGGACGCGGCGTGCGCGGCGCCTCCTCGCTGACGACGGGGCGCAGCCAGAAGACGTAGCGCACCATGTCGTCCTCGATGCGCGCCTTCATGTCCTGGAACAGCGCGAAGCTCTCCTTCTTGTACTCGACCAGGGGATCGCGCTGGCCGTAGCCGCGCAGGCCGATGCCCTCCTTGAGATGGTCGAGCGAATAGAGGTGATCCTTCCACTGCGTGTCGACGATCTGCAGCATGATGTCGCGCTCGACCCGCCGCAGCAGCTCCGTGCCGACGACCTTTTCCTTCTCTTCGTAGACGGCCTTCACCTTCTCCCAGCCGACGTCGACGATCTCATCGCTGGCCTTCTCGCCGAGCGCGAGCCGCTCCAGCTCCTGGGGCTCGAGGGCGAACACCCGCGAGATCTCGCGGATCAGCGCGGCAATGTCCCACTCCTCGCGGTCCAGCTGTTTGCCGGCGAAGCGATCGACCTGCTCCTCGAGCAGCTCCTCGGCCAGCGCAATGAGGTACCCGCGCGTGTCGACGAGCTCCTCCTCGGTGAGGTGGATGTGCCCCTCGAGGATCTCGCGGCGCAGCGTGTACACACTTTCACGCTGCTTGTTCATCACGTCGTCGTACTCGAGCAGGTGCTTGCGGTCGGAGAAGTTCTGCGCCTCCACCTGCGTCTGCGCGCGCAGGATGGCGCGCGTCACCATGCCGAGCTCGCTCGGCACGCCCTCTTCCATGCCGAGCCGCTGCATCAGCCCCGCGATGCGGTCCGACCCGAAGATGCGCATCAGATCGTCTTCGAGAGACAGGTAGAAGCGGGAGGAGCCCGGGTCGCCCTGGCGGCCGGCGCGGCCGC
>JACQTK010000054.1 GCA_016210845.1 Acidobacteriota bacterium
CGCTGAAGCGTGCGCTCTACAGGAGGACCCTCCCTCCCACCTGTAGAGCGCAGGCTTCAGCCTGCGCGTTCCGCCTCCAGGCGCAGGCTTCAGCCTGCGCGTTCCGCCTCCAGGCGCAGGCTTCAGCCTGCGCGTTCCGCCGCGTCCCTACCCATACGCGGGCGTCGGGCCGTGCAGGGTCAGGCCTGTCGCAAACACCCGCAGCCGTTCGCGCAGCATCAGCCGTCCCCGGTGCAGGCGCGACTTGAGCGTCTGATCCTTGACTCGGAGGCGGCTGCTCGCCTCCTCCGTCGTCAGGCCCTCGATGTCACGCAGCACCACGGGCTCCCGGTAGATCTCGGGCAACTCGGAAATGGCGGTGGCCACGGCCTCGCGCAGCTGCCGCCGCAGCAGCGCCTCGTCTGGCAAGCGCGACCAGTCGGCCGGCTGGCGCACGCCGAGCGGCCGTCCGCCGAACGCAACATTCGCCGCCGGTGTCGTGGCTTCCGCCCCTGGTCGGACGCGGCCGTTGCCGCGGACCGAGCGGTGTCTGCGCAGACGTGACATCGCCGTGTTGAACGTAATGCGATAGATCCAGGACGAGAGCGCCGCGTCGCCGCGAAACGCGCCGATCTTTCGATACACCTTCAGGAGCACGTCCTGCGCGACCTCTTCGGCGTCCTCCCGGTTCTTCAGATGCCGGTACGCCAGCTGGTAGATGCGGGAGCCGTATCGATCGGCCAGATCGTGCACGGCGGCGTCGCTGCGCGCCTGCAGCCGTGCGACGAGCTCGCGGTCCTGAGTTCTGTCCATACTTTCGCCTCTACCGGACAGAACACCGACCATTCTGGTCTTATTCCCACCGCCTTCCTGGGCCTGTGCCCCTACAATGCTGGCAATGGTCCTTGCGGCCATCCTCGTCGTCGCGGCGCTGATCCTGGTCAACGCCGTGTACGTCGGCGCCGAATTCGCGGCCGTCAGCGTTCGGCGCAGCCGCATCCAGCAGCTCGCTGCCGACGGTAACCCATTGGCTTCATGGCTCTTACCGATGATCGAGTCGCCCGCCGCGCTCGATCGCTACATCGCCGCCTGCCAGATCGGCATCACCCTCTCCAGCCTGGTCCTGGGCGCGTACGCCCAGCGGACGTTCGCCGTCTGGCTGACGCCGCTGTTCGCGGGAATGGGCGGGCTCCAGGAGGTTGCGGCCCAATCCACCTCGGCTGTCGTCGTGCTGTTCGCCCTGACGGTTGCGCAGGTGATCTTCGCGGAGCTGGTTCCCAAGTCGCTGGCGCTGCAGTACCCGACGCAGGCGGCGCTCTACACGCTGGTGCCGATGGTGCCGTCGCTGTGGATATACCGACCCTTCATCAAGTGGCTCAACGGAACGGGCCTGCTCGTCCTGCGGCTGCTCGGTGCTCGCCAACCGCCACATCGGCATATTCACTCGCCCGACGAGATCGAGCTGCTGATTGCGGAGAGCCGCGACGGCGGACTGCTCGAGCCCGACGAGCACCGGCGGCTGCAGCGCGCGCTGCGGCTCAATCTGCAGCAGGCCAAGCAGCTCATGGTGCCGCGGCGCAAGGTCTCGGCGCTCGACGTGACGACGCCGCTGAACGAGGCGATCGGGATCGTCGCTCAAGGCCCCTTTTCGAGGCTGCCCGTCTACCGAGACTCCATCGACAACATCGTCGGCATGCTGCACACGAAGGATCTGGTGCGGTGGCTGGTCACCGGCGGCTCGGACGCCACGCTCGCGAGCCTGCTGCGCCCGATCGCCAGCGTCCACGAGAGCGTGACGGTCGATCGCGTGCTGAAGGCGCTGCGCGAGCGCCGTTCCCATCAGGCGCTGGTGGTGGACGAGTTCGGCGGGACGTCGGGCCTGCTGACGCTCGAGGACGTGCTGTCGGAGCTGCTCGGCGAGGTTGGCGACGAGTTCAAGGCGGCCGCCGAGCCTGTCGCCGAAGTCCTGCCCGACGGCCGGGTCCGCGTTCCGGGCGCCATGGCGGTCGCGGAGGCGGCGGCGCTGCTGGACACCGAATGGGAGACCGACGCCACCACGGTGGCGGGGTTGGTGACGGCCGCGCTGGGCCATCTGCCGTCGCCTCAGGAGCGGGTCGCCGTGGGCGACTACGAGTTCGAGGTCGAGCGCGTGGCCGACCGGGCGCTCGAGTCCGTCGTGGCGCGTCGGCTGGTTCCGGTGAAGCTGGAGGAGCGCCGCTGATGGAGGTGCTCGTCGCCGCCGCCATCGTGCTGGCGCTGGTTGCCGCCAACGGCCTGTTCGTGGCGGCCGAGTTCGCCATCGTGGGCGCCCCGCGCGCCAGCATCGAGCACCAGGCGTCCAGGGGAAGCCGCCTGGCGGCGCGCGTCCTGTGGATCCTCGAGGATCCACGCCGGCAGGACCGCTACATCGCCACCACGCAGGTCGGGATCTCGGTGGCCAGCCTGGGGCTCGGCATGTACGGCGAGCACGTCCTCGCGCAGTGGATCGCCTTTCGCCTGGAGGGTCTCGAGGCGAGCGGCTGGATTGCCGCGCACGCTGTAGCCAGCGCCATCGCCGTGGCGCTCCTCACCTACCTGCACATCGTCATCGGCGAGATGGTGCCCAAGGCGCTCGCCTTGCAGCGGGCCGAGCGGACGGTGCTGTACGTGTCGCCGCTCATCCGCGCCATCGAAACGATCATTCTGCCGATAGTGGTCGGCCTCAACGCCGTCGGCAACGGACTGCTGCGGCTCATCGGCATTCGCCGACGGGAGGTGCACGCCGAGCGCTATCACACGACGGACGAGCTGCAGTACATCATCCAGGAGAGCCACGAACGCGGCCAGCTTCGGGGCGAGGCGGGGCAGATCCTGCGCGAGCTGTTCGAGTTCGGCGATCTCACCGCGGGCGAGGTGATGGTGCCGCGCGTGCAGCTCGTCGGCATTGCCGTCGGCACCGAGCCCGACGAGCTGCGCGCCATCGTGCACGCGCACGGCTATACGCGCTATCCGGTGTTCGTGGGCGATCTCGACAACATCGTCGGCAGCCTCCATATCAAGCAGGTGCTGCGGCACCTGATCGCCGGCCGGCCCGTCACCGCGCGCGACGCCCGCCCGCTGCCGTACGTGCCAGGCCCCACGCCGCTCGACGAGGTGCTCGCGGCGATGCGCCGGTACCGGGCGCAGATGGCGGTGGTGATGGACCAGCACGGCGGCACGGCCGGACTGGTCACGATGGAAGATCTCTTCGAGGAGGTCGTCGGCGACATCGAGGAGGGGCACGGCCGGACGTCGATCGTGCGCGACGGCCCTGGCCGCGTGCGCGTGCGTGGAACCGTCCGCCTCGAGGAGGCCGGTGAGGCGCTCGGCTGCACGCTGGCACACCCCAAGGTCACCACGATCAGCGGGCTCGTCCTGGTGCTCCTCGGGCGGCCGGCGGCAGTCGGCGACGTGGTCACGTGGAACGCGGTGCGCATCGAGGTGACCGCGGTGGTAGGGCGAGGCGTGTCGGAGGCCGTGGTTCAGGTGGCGGGCCGCAGCCACCCCACCGCGTAGAACGCGGTGGGGGCCCCGGCGCCATAGCCCGGCGCCATAGCCCGCCCTACGCTGGCACCGACTCGTAGGGCGGCCCTTTACGGGCCGCCGAGGGGACCTCGCGATCGAAGACCGTGCAGAAGTGGCGCACGAACGCGTCCTGCACCTCCGTCATCGGCAGGACGCGCCCGGTGGCCCGCTGCAGCGACGTCACGCCCCGATCCGCAATGCCGCAGGGGACGATGAGCGCGAAGGCGTCGAGGTCGGCGTTCACGTTGAACGCGAAGCCATGGCTGGTAATCCAGCGCGAGATGCGGACGCCGATGGCCCCGATCTTCTCGGAGCCGATCCACGTCCCCGTCAGGCCTTCGATCCGGCCGGCGGCGATCCCGTAATCCGCGCAGACGCGGATCATCACGTCTTCGATGTCGCGCACGTACCGGTGCACGTCGCAGCGATCGGGGCGCAGGTCGAGAATCGGGTAGCCTACCACCTGGCCCGGCCCGTGATACGTCACGTCGCCGCCGCGTCCCGTCTCGGACAGCTCGATCCCCAGCTCCTTCAGGCGCTCGCTCGACACGACGACGTTGGAGCGGCCGCCGTCGCCTTTGACACCCAGCGTGATGACGGGCGGATGCTCGAGCAGGAGAAGCAGGTCGGGGACGCGGTCCGCGCGGCGCTCCTCGACGAGCGCCCGCTGGAGGGTCAGCGCATCCTGATACGGAACGGTGCCGAGCCGTCGCACGTCCAGCGGTCGCATTACACCTGGTTCGGATCGAAGTGCTCGATCTGCTGCTTGACGTCCGACATGAACTGGTCGGCCACGGCGCCGTCGATCAGGCGGTGGTCGTATCCGAGGGTGAGGTACGCCATCGTCCGGATCGCGATGGCTTCGCCCTCTGTGACGACCGGCCGCTTCTCGATCGTCCCGACACCCAGGATGGCCACCTGCGGCTGGTTGATGATCGGCAGGCCGAACTGCGCGCCAAACTGCCCGGGGTTGGTAATCGTGAACGTGCCGCCGTGGACTTCGTCGGGCTTCAGCTGCTTGGCCCTGGCGCGATCGGCCACGTCCGCGATGGCGCGGCAGAGGCCGAGGAGGTTCTTTTCGTCTGCGTTCTTGATCACCGGAACGATGAGGCCGCCCTCCAGCGCCACCGCGATGCCCAGGTTGACGTCCTTCTTGAAGACGATGTTGTCGCCGTCGAGCGAGGCGTTGATGAGCGGCTGCCGCCGGATGGCGTCGATGACGGTCTTGGCGATGAAGGCCATGTAGGTCAGCGTCGCGCCGAGCGCCTCGTACTCGCCCTTCTTCTGCCGGCGGATCCGCTCGACGGTCGAGAAATCGACGTGAAACACCGAGTGCACGTGCGCCGAGGTGCGCCGGCTCAGCACCATGTGCTCCGCGATCTTCTTGCGCATCACGGAGAGCGGCTGGACCTCCACGCGCGCGCCCGGGGCGTGCGCGGGAGCAGGGGCTGGCGCCGCTGGCGCTTGCCTCGCCGCAGCCTGAGCAGCGGGCGCGGCTTCCTTCCCGAGGTACTCCAGGATGTCGTGCTTGGTGACGCGGCCGCCGATGCCCGAACCCTCGATCCGGGTGATGTCCACGTTGTTCTCGCGCGCGATCCGCCGGACCAGCGGCGACGACTTCTGGCGCCGCAGCTCGTCGACCGTCGGCTCGC
>JACQTK010000046.1 GCA_016210845.1 Acidobacteriota bacterium
GAATCTTCCCACGTTCCGCGAAGACCTTGAGCGTGGCGCGATCGTTGTGTTTCGCCGAAACAAGATCCGGATTCGGAAACTGTTCGCAGAGGAGTGAGGGTCGTTCAGACCGGCTAACGACTGCGTTTCAGCCGCGGCGGCTCACGATCGCATCTGCCGCCGTCGGCTGCAAACGCTGGTTATCCGGCCCTTCAACTGCTCTTATGCGGATCGATGTAGTGCGGGTACGACATTGAACTTCTGGTTCTTGGGATACAGCATGGGATCAATATAGGGCTCGTAAAAATGCCCTGGCTTCGCTGCGATCTGCCTGCGACACACAGTGATTATATCTTGCAGATTCGTAACCGGTTTGCCAAGAAGGTGGTCTTCTGCGTCAGCTAGAAGACGGTCGCTTCGCGTATCTACCCAGAACGCAGGATACGGCGCTCCGCCGAGAACGCCTTTGAGAATGGTGGGTTCACCATACATCAGCCTGAGGTCATCGGCGTCAGCGCACCCATCCATCACGGCTTCGGCAACCATCAATGTCAGTCCAACGGACGTGACTAGCCTCGTGGGCGACGACAATGTGCCGAGCCGGAAGCCAAGGTCCATGGATGGACCTATGTAATCGATAGTCGACGCCTGACCCACGTCCGCGGACTTCTCAGTTGATCTCGCGTTCGGCATTGGAAGCTGAATCTCGGCATTTGTAATCGGGAAGTTTGCTACCCATGCCGAAGCCTTAAGATCAAGACTCGGGTACTTATTAGCCAGCGTGGCTCGGGAGCTGCCCACTGTGTCGCGCCAGGCACGGACAGCAAAGAAGGCTTGACGATAGTCTGTCAGTTCCTTGACGTACAAGACCTCATCGCCGAGGCCCTTCCAAAACGTTGGACAATCCCCCGCCAGGTCTGGTGGCGGTCGCCTCCATTGCTCGAACAGGGCCGAGCCGACTCGTGAGTAAAAGAGGCGAAAGGCGTCGACCCAGCGAGGCCCGCTCGGCAGATTCTCTTGGCCCTGTTTGAACGCCGTCGAGCCGACCGTGTCCACGCTCAGGAAGATCCGAAGCCGGTTGTGCGAAGACTCGCCCATGACTTGCCTCTGAACACCATTTCTCACACACAGTTGCTTTGCCCGGATAACGGTCCAAATGAGCCGCGCGCCGCGGCGGCAGGATCGCACAGGACGATAGGCGCGTCGGCTCCATTTGGATGTTATGCGGAACCGTCGGATCGTTCTGGTGGTGGCAAGCCAAGAGTCGAAGGCTCGACAGGCACCAAGGCACCGTCAAGGCAGATCTGTCGCAGCGAATCCTCGATTCGATGGAACAAGGCAAAGATGACCTTGAAATCGCCCGACACGTCAAGACCAAGAGTTCGGGATCGATTCTGAGGCCTGATGCCGACGGGGTACTTTCCAGATTCGATTGCGTCGCGAAGATCCTCCAGCACGCGATGTTCATCCTCTTCGGTGTGCACATGAGCTACACGGAACAAGTCGGTGAGGCAGTGGTGACGCAACCCCTTGTCCAAGGTACCTGACCAAGTCGCATTCTCACCGCGAGCCACGAGCAAACCCTTGACGAGATTCTCAAGGGCATATCCATAAAGGACATAGACAGGCATTAGGCGTAGGTTCGGCGGATCCTCGCTCTCAGGAGGCGCGGAGATTCGGCTTCGGTCAATGTCGCGGGCGCGTTCGCGGAGGACATTTGCAGCGCACAGCAAGCTTCTCGCCTGAGCTTGCCAGAAAATCGGCGTCTGCCCTTTACCCTCGAATTCATCACGCCAATGCTCGGCGAGTGTCTTCTTCATTCCGGCGATTTCACACGTCCACGTGCCCAGATCCATTTCCGCATAACGTTGCCGATAAGCTGCGGGCGCCGCAGGCGACCGTCAGCTTCATCGGCTTGTTATGCGTCTTCTCCGCTATCCTTTTTTGCTTTCCGTCGACCTGGCTTGCTCTCCACGTCAAGCATGCCGAGCGTTCGCTCCAGAAGCGGATCGATCTCCTCCATCATCATGAACATGTCCTTACTCCTGCCGAAGAACTCGCGAGACATCGGGCCATGGACTGAAAACTCAACGGCCTGCCGAAACTCACGTGCCGCCTCTTGCAGCTCAACGGCGTTCCCCTGCTTCGCCACTCTGTACACTTCCACTCCCATTTCGTATAGCCAGGGCATTGAGTCCCGGAAAAGGCTCGCGAGGAACAAGACTCCAAAAGCAGGGGTGGCGTGGGGACCCATGTGTAGAAATTCTCGGAACATCATCGGATGGAACCGACCCCGCCTCATTCCCGACATGCGCGGACCATCCAAATACTCATCGAGACGCGAGGGCAGTGCCCGGAGTTCTGTCTGGATCTCGCCGAGGAGTCCTTCCTGGTCTTTGGTCCCGATTCGCAGCTCAACTTTGCTCAGGCTTGCCCGAAGATCAACGACTGCCGCCACCAAGTCCGCGAGAGACCGTTCCTCCGGCTTTTCGCTCTGCCGTAGAAGCTGAAGATCAAGTGACACGGAGATCGGTGTTTCGATGTCTGATGAGTCCTTCTCAAGCGCCTTGATTTGCTCAATGATCTCATTCTTCGCGGCCTCGACGCTGTCCAAGTCCTTGTGATCTACGTAGATAGTTCGAGTGCCGGCCACGTCAAAGGGAATCGCCTCGCCCTTACGGATTATCTGGACGAGCGGCTTCCGCAAAGCGTGTCGGATCGCCAGTTCGTAGAACACGTTCGGGTTGCGCTCAGTGAGGTCTGCGACAACGAGAGCGTCGTTAACGACGTGCTGGATCACCTGAGATGTGATCATGCCTGGCTTATCGATCTCGTCCGCACGAACGGCTTTGTAGCCGCATGAGATCGCCGCCGGTCGGACGACGTGCTTCAAGACTTGATCGGATCGCTTACGCGTCTCGGAATCGGGGTCGCCGATCGGCGAGATGACGAAACACAGCTTTTCGTGGTGGGTCATGGTCATCTACCTCGCTGTCGGGAAGCGCTTCTTGTACGCATAACGTTGCGGCTCACCAGCGGCCGCACACATTCAAGCGGCCGTCTGGTGCAGCCGCGTGTTGGGCAGCTTGCCCCGCCGTTCATACCATGGTAATACTACGGTATGAAGATTGCGCTGTCCATTCCAGATGAACTGTTTGATTCCGCCGAGACCCTCGGAAAACGCCTCGGTGTCTCTCGGAGCCGGCTTTACGCAACGGCCTTGGCCGACTTTGTCGCCAAGCACCAGAGCCGCAAAGTGACGGCACGCCTAGATGCCGTCTACGCAACCGAGGACAGCCGACTCGACGCAGCCACCCGGCGCCTGCAGGCCCGTTCGCTCCCCCGCGACTCGTGGTAATCGAACGCGGCGAAGTGTGGTGGGCCGATCTCGGTGAACCCGACGGCTCAGAACCCGGATACCGACGGCCCGTCGTCATTGTGCAAAGTGACGCCTTCAATCGCAGCCGCATCCGCACCGTCATCGCCGTCGTCCTCATGACCAACCTTCGCTTGGTCGAAGCCCCTGGTAACGTCCTCCTTCCGGCGAAAGCCGCCGGGCTTCCCAAGGACTCGGTAGCCAACGTTTCCCAAGTAATTACTGTCGACCGTGATTTCCTCCTCGAACGCGCGGGCCGCATCCGGGGCCAGTTACTGCAAGACGTTGACAAGGGTCTACGCCTCGTTCTGGCTTTGTAGGTACTCAAGCGGCCCAACGCGCCGCTTCAGCCGCGGCGGCTCAGGATCGCACCAGCCGCCGTCGGCTGCAAGCGGTTGTTGGGCGGCATCGTGTGAGCGTGGGGATCAGTCACTGTCGGAGTGCGGCTAGACCAGCGGCGATTGCCGCCAAATCGTGTCCGTTGATGCTCTCTACCACTTCACACCACTGCTGATTCACCGTCGCCGGATACATCGCGCCGAGAATCCCTCCTGCTATTGACGCCACTGAGTCGGCGTCGCCGCCGACGTTCGCAGCCAGGAGGATCGCGTCCTCCGCCGACTCCATGAGCGTGGCAAGCGCCAACGCCAACGGGACAATCGTTCGCGGCCCGCTGGGAAAACAGCGCATGGCTACGTCTTCAGCCCGCAAAGCTGGCAGCGATTCGAGAGCGTCATGAACACTGCGGACGGCGGCTGCGAACGCCGGCGGCAACGTGCTCCGCCAGCGACTCTCGGCCAGTGCGGCGGCTCGCTCGGCGAGCGCCAAGGCGTGCTTCGCAGAGGCCCCGTCAATCGCAGCCGACACGGCAGCAGCCGTTGCCGCCGCGGCGGCGACGGCCAAGGAGCCAGCGTGTGTCGAGATTGACGCCTCTCGCGCGCCATCCACCAGTTCATCCAGCGAGTCCGATCCGTAGAGAACGCCCACGGGAGCCACGCGGATGGCGGCGCCACAGCCGTCATGCCCGGAGGCAATTCGCGCCGGATCGGCGGCTTGGTGGAACTCCCACAACGACTTGACCCCCGGATGGACACTCTTGACGCATCCGAGCATCGCGCGACCGACGCTCACGTGCGAGACCTCGCGCTCCGCGAGAATGGCGCCCGCAACCGCGAGCGTTCGCTCCGTGTCGTCCGTCGTCTCACCAATTCGCCACTCGCGTTTGGAATTGCCGACGTATCGAGGAATGATGGCGCCCGGAACTCCTTCGAAGCCTCGAACACCATTGGGGTACCACCGCTGCACGCCTTCCCTCGAAAGCCCCTCGGTCTGTTTGCCGACGGCATCTCCGGTGGCAATGCCCTGGAGACAGGCCACGACCCGATCCGCGACCGTGATCGTCACATGCGTTTTGTTTCGTCCGCCCAACGGTCCGGCTCACCCGCGCCGCGCGGAGTCACGATACCATCGGAGCGCGGGCACGCGGGGCGCGCGCGAGCGGGCCCCGCGCGTCGGGTGCAGCCGGATGTTATACGGCCCTTCGAACGCGGCCACCTCAGAGACGAAGACGCTGGCCACGATTCGAACGCTCGAACCACCCGGACTGGCGCGCGCCGGTCAAGGCCGCAAGTTGACCGGGTGTCGCCGACAGCGCCAGCCGTGAACGACCTGCAGGAGTCCGAGGCCGCGCGGTGGCGCGCGCCGAATCATGTAGCGGCACGCCACGAGTCATCACCGACGCTCGCAGAAGCACCAAGCCACCCCGGCACCCCGCTGTCTCACACAGCCGAAGCAGCTCGTTGCGCGCGCTTGGCCACGGCCTTCGAATAACTCCGAGTACCAAAAGGAAAACGAGTTGGGCGCCGTCCGTATAACTGGTATTGATTGGACCGCGTGCGAGCTCCCGCCGCAGGCGGCTAACGCCAGCGAGCGCCGCCATCACCGCCTGCCGCAACCCACTGACGCGGCAGATAGTAGCACGGCGGATTGATCGCCTCTGCCGCTTCCCTTGGCCGCGACAGCTCTCCAATCGTTTACGCGCGAGGCAGCCGGCCAACGTCGGCGGCGGGCGTCGCCGGGCTGGCAGGCTAACACCTCACCGACCCCCCAGCCGATCGACAGGGCTGATTACCGCAAGCGCCCCACGATTGAGCACATGCGTGTACACCATCGTCGTGCTGACGTCCTTGTGGCCGAGCAGCTCCTGCACGGTCCGGATGTCGTAACCGTCTTCCAGCAGGTGCGTCGCGAACGAATGCCGGAGCGCCCCACCCGCTTCGCGATGCCCGACGCCCGAACAGCCGCGGCGATCGCCTTCTGCACCGCCGATTCATGGAGATGGAAGCGAGAGGGCGGCCCCCAGCGTGGATCCGTGCACACACGCGACGCGGGAAACACGAACTGCCACCCCCACTCGGTCGCTGCGTTGGGATATTTCCTCGCCAGGGCGTCCGGCAGCACGACCCGCCCGCAACCCGCCTGGAGATCGGCTTCGTGCATCCGGCGCACGGACGCAAGATGCGCCCGAAGCGGCCCCGCTCCCGCACCCGGGAGCGTCGTCGTTCGATCCTTCTGCCCCTTGCCACGCCTGACGGCGATCTGGCCCCGGTCGACACTGATGTCCTTGACGCGCAGCTCCAGACATTCTTCGAGGCGCAAGCCGGCGCCATAGAGCAACATGCCGACGATCCACATCGTGCCCTCGAGGTGCGACAGCACGCTGGCTACCTCCTCACGACTGAGTACGACCGGGAGGCGCAGTGGTTGTTTTTGGCTCCACCACCTCCGCCCGCGCGCGGAGGTCGCGCAGCCACTGCGCGATCGTGGCCGCGTGGCGCTCGGCGGCCGCGCGCCGGCGGGCCAGCGGCTCGGCTTCCTCGAAGGGCAGCAGCATCCCATCGCGCGTGAACTCGTCGGGATGAGCGCGATAGTACCGCACCACCTCCTCGGCGCTCACCTGCACGGTGGTGCCGAACCGCTGATCCAGGTAGGCCTGGATGCGCAGCGTGTCGCGCGCCACTTCGCGAATCCGCGCCTCGTCCACGCCCGTAGAGGCCATGACGGCGGCGAGCCGCGGACCGACACGGCCGATCATCCGTGCCACCTCACGATCCACCGCGGCCGCATCGGGCTCGGGCGGCACGAACCGCGCCACCTCGCCCAGCACGAGCTGCCGCTCGATCAGCCGCTCGGTCGCGGCGGCCTGCCGGTCCTCGCCCGCGGGCGCGTCGACCACCCCCAGCTCGACAGCCGCATTCACGTCGGTCAGCGTGATGGCGTAGCCGTTGACGCGGGCGACGACACGATCGAGAAGCTGCTGGCCGCCGACAGGTAACAGCCACACCATCATCGTCGCGACGACCAGCCATCTGCGACGGCGGCTTCGGCGGGCCACGACATGCCGCGCGCTCATGATCAGAACGCCTGCCCCAGCGAGACGTGCCACACGCTGCCGCGCTCGAGCCGGCCGGGCGCCAGCTGGCGCCGATCGAGCTTGAAGCCGAGGTCCACGCGAATGGGCCCGATCGGCGACCGGTAGGAGACGCCGAAGCCCGCGGCCCCGCGCAGCTCCCCCAGGTCGAGGTCCGTGGCGCGCGAAAAGACGTTGCCCGCGTCGAGAAACCCCACGGCCCCCACTCCGCCGAACAGCGCGACGCGGAGCTCCGCGTTCAGCACGACGAGTCCGTTGCCGCCCGTCGGAAACCCAGTCGGGCTGATCGTCGCCGTGGTGCCCAGACGGTCCAGCGAGAAGCCTCGCACCGTGGTGTCGCCGCCGGCGAAGAAGCGCTCGCTCGCGGGCAGGTCCTGCACGACGTCGACGATGGGCTGTCCGTCTGGGCCGATCACGGGCCGGCCGTCGGTCCCGACCCGCGGCACCTCACGGCGGAAGCCGTGCGCCGCTCCCAGGCGCGCGCCCAAGGCGAGCACGGTCCTGCGCGCCGTCGGCAGGCGCTGATACCGGAACCCCTGGACGAACGTCTTGACGAAGCCCACCTCCGACCCGAACGCGCGCGCGGCCACCTCCCCGTCGAGAATGACGAACGCGCCGCCGTCGGGATCGAGCACGTCGCTGCGTGAGTCGCGAATGAACGTCGCGGACAGCTTCGACAGCCGAACCTGCGGGAACACGCGGTCGATGAGCGGTTTTTCCTCGTCGGTGAAGCGCTCGTCGAAGAGCCTGGTGTGCTCGTACGAGTAGCGGCCGGCCAGGCTGTAGCGCGGCGTCAGCCGCAGCCCCGCTTCCGCGCGCGCCTCGCGGGTGACGAAGTTGAAGCTCGATCGAATCGCCTGATCGAGGATGCCCGTGACCAGCACGTCGGCCGGCGTGTTGAAGATCCGCGGCTCGCGAAACGTGCCGAGCACCCGGTACTCGTTGAACCCGGGCCCGCTGCCTTCCGCCGGCTCCTCGAAGCGGATTCCGCCCTCCGAGAGGACGATGTCGCGGGAACGGAGGCTGACGCGTGTGAACAGGTTCACCGAGCGGTTCTTGCCCCACAGATTGCGGCGGCCGATCTCGAAAAAGCCGCGAGGAGCCAGCTCGAACCGCTCCTCCGCCTGGCCGCTCGCGCCCGTCGGCCGCAGGCGGAACCCGCCCTCGACGCCGCCGCCGATGCCGACCGTCATCGGCGGGGCCTCCTCGACCTGGACCAGCACGTCGCGGCGCGGCTCGCCCGTGTGGCGCAGATCCTCGATGGTCACGCGGCGGAACAGCCCCAGGGCCGCAAGGCGCTGCTGGCTCTCGATCCGCGCGGAATAGCCGAGCGGCTGACCGGGCTTCAGCAGCAGCTCGCGCTCGATCGTCTCGGTGCTGGTGCGCTCGTTGCCGATGATGATCACGTGGTCGATGATGATCTGAGGACCTTCGCTGACGCTGATGCGGATGTCCGCGCGGGTGTCGTCGTCGATGAGCTGGATCTGCGGGGTGACAACGACGCTTTCGTATCCGCGATTGAGGTATTCGAGCTCGATCCGGTCGCGGTCCGACGCCACGTCGACCTCCGAGTACGGCCGGTTCGGCGCTGTCGTCATCAGCCCGCGAAGCTGTGCGTCCGTGAGCACGGTGGTGCCGTCGAAGGCGATGGAGCCGACCAGCGTGCGCGGGCCTTCCGTGATGGCGAGCCGCACCTGCACGCGACGGTCGCCGAGGCCGTTCTGTGGCGGGCCGACTTGCCTGCCCGCCGACGCCTCGGCGGAGGCGGGACGGTCGGCCCCTGCCGGCGGCAGCACGGTGACCGAGGGCTGCAGCCCAGGCCGCGTGAATCCGCGTCCCCGATAGGCGTTGCGAATGACGGTCACGCCCGCGTCGAGCGTCGCCTGCACGAAGGGCTCGCCCGGCCTCAGACGGAGCAGCTGCAGCAGATCCGCCGTGGCCATTGCCCGGTTGCCCTCCACGCCGACCGTCTCCACGACGTACCGGGTCCCCTGCTCGATGGCGAACGTGATCGTCAGCTCGGCGGCGCGCGGCTCACGCGCGTAGGTCACGGACGCATCACGATAGCCCCGCGTCTGCAGGTACTCCTCGATGGCGAACACGGCGTCCTCGAGCAGATCCTCGTCGGCCGACCCTTCTGCCCGAATGGGCACCAGACGCTCGCGATCGGCCTCGGGCAGCGGATCGCCGGCAAAGGCCACCACCACGAGCGGCCCGCGGTCGACCACGATCCGCACCGTCGCCGTGCCGTTGGGCTCGAACGTCGCCAGGTCGGTGGCGGTGGCCTCGTAATAGCCGCGCGCGCGCAGCGCGTCCACGTACCGCGTCAACTCGCGGCGGATCGCGTCGCTGTCGTACGGCTCCCCCGGACGCACCCCGATGTCGCCTGGCGGCACGGACCGGTCCGTGGCGTCCACTTCCTCGACGTCCACGACGCCAATCCTCGCGCGGGACCCGGCCCGGATCTCGAACGCCATCGTCGCGCGATCGGGAGTGTGCGTTTCCTCGATGCGCGGCGTGACGCTGGCGTCCGGATACCCGCGAGCCCGGTAGAGCGCGCGCACGGCCGCGGCGACCTCGTCGGCCCGCCCCGCCGACGGCGCCACGCCGAACCGATCGGTCATCGCCCGCCGCAGGTCGGCTTCCGGCAGGCCGAGCGCGCCGCGGAACGCCATGCGATCGACCGGATGGAGGGGAAAGAGCACGTAGCGGAGCCTGACGCCACCGTCCGCCGGCTCCTGGAACACCTGCACGTCCTCGAACCGGTTGAGGCTGGTGAGGTGTGAGAAGGTCTCCCGCACCTCGCGCATCGAGAACGGCTCGCCGATGCGCGTCTCGACGAGCCCGGTGATGACACGATCGGTCACCACGCGGCCTTCCTGCTCGATGCGGACATCGACGATGGTGGGAGGCGTCTGGCCGGCGGCGGCGCCGACGTCCGCGAGGCACAGGGCCACGAGCCAGCAGCACGGAGCGGCGAAAGCCTCGTTCATCAAAACGATCGTCTGACCCGGACGTCGAGGGCGTAGGTGCGGTCCTCGTTGCGCGAGAGGATCCACGAGAAGCGATCGGTCTGGTCGTACTCGAGGAGGATGATCTGATCGCGCGTAGACGAGGAGAGGCTCCGCGAATACGTCAGGTAGATCCGGTCCGAGAGCCGCTTGCCGATGGTCAGGCGCGCGGCCGGATCGAGGCGCGAGGACTGCGCGTTGGGGTCGACGAGCGAGGGTGTGAGCTGGAACGTGTCGACGCCGAACGTCTGCTCCACGACGCGGCCGACCTCGGCGGTCACGGTGCCGGTCAGCGCGCGCGTCGCACGCTCGCGCAGGAGCTGCTGCTGGGGCGTGATGTCGGTGCTGTACTGCCGGAACTCCACGTCCCGCCCCGGGGCCACGTCGCTCAGGAGCAGGCCGAGCACCTCGACTTCCGGCAGCGGCGGGTCGGCCTCGAAGGTCGGCGTCAGGCGATCCATCGTGCCCTGGGCGCGCGCGATGATCCGGTAGGTCTGTCCGGGCACGCGCACGCGCGTCTCGGTCTCGATGTCGAAGAACGGCTGAATGCGCGTGGGATTGTTGAAGTCGATCGATCCGCGCGAGATCTGATAGCGCCGTCCCTCGAACGTGAACTCCCCCCTCACGACGTCGGCCCGCCCGAAGAGCAGCGGCCGGTCGAACGTGCCGCGCAGCTGCAGGTCGGCGTCGGCCACGACCTCCGCGGCCCTGTTGCGGATCTCGAGGGTCGACGGCGCCGTGATGCGCACGTCGTAGCGCAGCGGGAGCGTGGACGTCGAGGGCACCGCCCGGCCAGCGGGCGCGCCGCCCGTCAGATCGAAGAGCCCGTCTCCCGCATCGAAGTTCCGCGTGTACACCGCGTTTCGCACGAGGACCGAGCCCGCGAGCGTGGGCGCCTCGACCGAGCCCTGGAGGGCGAGGTCGGCATCCACCAGCGAGCGCATCCCTTCGGGAAACCGCAGCCGCATGTTCCGGCCGCTCATCGTCACGTCGACGCGCGTGGGCTCGTAGCGCTCGATGTCGATCCGCCCGCCGAAGCGCACCGGCCCCTGACCGAGCTGCGCCTGCACCTCGTCGAGCCGGATGCTGCGCGAGTCGAAGCGCACGGGCCCCGAGATCGCCTCGAGGGCGTGCGGCAGATCGAAATGGCGGATGCGGCCGTTCTCCACGCGCATCGTGCCCGTGACCAACGGATCGCGCATGGGACCCTCGAAGGTCGCCTCGAGCATGGCACGTCCGGAGCTGCGGATGTTCGCCACGAACCCCTGGAGGATGCCGAGGCCCGCATCGCCGGTGGCGCGCACGGCGACGGTCTCGTTGTGGAGGTCGACCGCACCAGAGATGTCCAGCTGCGTATCCTCGCCGACCAGCCGCATGTCGGCCACGCGCATCGAATGGCGGTCGAGCGCCAGCCGGATCGGCCCGGCGTTGCGCAGCCGGTAGTCGAAAAGCCGAAGGTCGAGCCGGTCCACCGTGGTGTCCACGAGCAGCGCGTCGATGTCGGCCAGCTGGCCGACCACACGTACGGTGCCGCTGGCCACAGCGGTGGTGAACGGCGAGAGGCGCGGGTTGAAGGCGCGGAGGTATGGATCGAGCGACGTGTCAGCCACGCTGAACGACAGCTCGGCATCGAGCCCCGGAGTCATCATCACGCGCCCCGAGCCCGAGACGGCCAGACGGGGTGACGCCGCCTCGACCTTCACGGTCAGGAACTCCTCGTTGAGGCTCAGCTCGGCGATCACCTGGCCGATGCCTTCGTCGCCGACGAACAGGTCGCTGATCGTGCCGCGCACGTCGTACCGGGGCTCATCGAACGTGCCGCTGCCGCCGGCCGTGAAGTCCAGCCGCCCCGCAAGCGGCGGCCGGGTCTCGGAGGCGGCGAGCGCCAGCGACTCGACGGGAATGCGGCGGGCGTCGAGGTTGAAGGAGTACGTTCCGTCGCGGAAGCCCACGTAGGCGGCCCCCGTGGCACGGCCGCCTCCCTTGGTGATCTGAATCGAATCCAGGCGCACGCCGCTCCCCTCGATGCGCACCGCGGAGGTGGCGGTGTCGAACGGCTCGCCGTACGCGACGCCGTCCACGATGGCCATCTGGCCGAAGCCATAGGGTGTCAGGTAGTCGCCGAACACGTGGAACTCGCCCGAGAAGACCCCGTCCACGTCGTAGTCGTCCAGCGTGAACGCGTGGCGCAGATCGGCCAGCGGCCGCCGGATGATGCGGATGCGCGCGTTGATCTCCTCGCCCCCGTCTGGGCGCGGGTAGCCGAGCGAGAAACGGCCGTCGACGTGCATGACCGACTCGTCGGCGCCGACGACGGCGTCGGTGACGTCGGCGTAGCTGTTCTCGATCACGGCGCGCCCGGTGACCGAGCCCCAGACGACGTCGAACGCGCGCATGCGCTCGCCTGCGAACGTGCCTTCGATTCGCGGACGGCGGACGCTCTCGAGCAGCACGCCGTCGAACGTCCCGTAGCCGCCAATCGGGATCGCGGTGGTACGTGACCCGAGCGCCGTGAGCACCCCGGCGAACAGCCGGTCGCTCTCCTGCCAATCGGTGCTCGTCACGTGGAACGGGATCCGCGATTGCTCCCCCCAGGCCGTTCGTCCCTCGAACTCGACGTAGGTGGTGCTTGCGGCGATGCGGCTGGGCGCGATCTCGATGCCGTCAGCGCCGTAGGTATAGGCGAGGCTCGCGCGGATCGCCACCGGCTCCCTGGGCGTGTGATTGCTGAACGGGCCTTCCTGCGCGGCCCGCAGCTCGGGCTCGAGCGGCACCACGGGCAGCACGCGCGTGAGCGTGGCCGTCCCAGCCGGGGGCTCGACCTGAACGCTGCCATTCCCGCGCGCCTCTGCAAACCGGCCGAGAGGCCACTCGAGCAGGTTGTGGCCCGTGGCGCGTCCTGCGAGCCGAATCCCCTGGAGCTCGAGGAAATTGGTGAACTCGGTGAGATCCACGTTCTCGTAGGCGGCGTCGAAGGTGGCCGTCGCACCGACGTGGGGCTGACCGAGGGGCGCCATCCGGTAGCTGAACGCGGCGCTGCCGCCGTGCACCGTGGCGGTCGCGTCGCTCACCTCGAACCGCTCGGGCACCCAGATCAGCGCGCCGCGCAGATTGCCGAACCGATAGGCGTTCACCCCCGCCTCGGCGCTCGAGAAGGCCCCTTTCAGCTCGCGTCCCGTGCGCGTGCGGCCGTCGGGCAGCTGTTCCTTGAACAAGTGAAAGGTGCCCTCGAAGCTGCCCGTCCCGCTGACGCTGAAGTCGTCGTCGGCAAACCAGATCGCCTTCTGCGTGGGGAAGTCGATCCTCGACGTCATCTCGTACGTCATCTCGGGCCAGCGTCCCATGTCGGCGCTCCCGACGAGCTCGGTGCGGGCACCCTCGCTGTCGAGATCGATGCGGTCGAACCGCACGACGCCGCCGTCGATGAGGAAGCTGGACGCCATGTCGACGCGGAACGGCTCGAAGTCCTGGAAGCTCACCGTGCCGTCGGAGAACCGGGCCTGCCCGCGGTACTCCGAGGTCGGACGCGCCACCGTCACATCGAGGTTCCGGGCGACGACCGTCCAGGGCGTGCCGTGGTCCTCGTAGGTGAACTCGCCGCGATACGCGTGCACGTACTGCAAAGTGGTCGTCCAGGCACTCTGGCCGCGCGGCCGGTCGCGGGTGAATCGGGGGAAGTTGTGGCGGCCGTCCGGAAGCGTCTCCACGTACATCCGCCAGTCCGTCATGTCGATGCCGTCGAAGACGACGCGGCGATCGAAGAGGGTGCTCCAGGGCATGGAGACGCTGATACGTCCCGCGGTCAGAAACGGCCGCGATTCCGCCTCCAGGCCGTCGATGACGACGTCCTCGAGCACGAAGCGCCCGAGCCACAACCGCACCGAGAGCCGGCCGATGTGCGTGGGCCGCTCGAGGTAGTCCGACGCGGCCTGCTCCGCACGCGCCTTGAGCACGGGCCCAAGGTCCACGGACACGGTGGTGACGAACGCCGCCGCCAGGATCACGGCACACGTGACCACCGTGCGGCGCACGAACGTCCGCGTTCGCTGGGTGATGGGGTGAGAGAAGAGACGCTTGTAGTTCAAATGAGTCGATTCGCCCTGCTGCAAGACCTCGTCCAACGATTTCGGTACAGCCTGCCGCCGTCCGAGGGGGCGCCGCGATCGATCGTTCCTCAAGAACGGGACACTCTCCTCTGGGCACGCATCCGCCGCCGCGGGCGGGCGAATCGCTTGCAAAGTCTGTCAATTCTAGCACTTAGACGGAAGTACGAGCCGGATCCTCGTCGGTGCGAATCCGACCGGAATCCGGCGAACGCGATCGGGGTCGGTCGAGCCCGGTCAGCCTCGGTGCGAGAAGGGGTGCGGGGCTGTCAGCCGCGTGAAAGGATGATGCCAGCGAGCGCCAGGAAGCTCGTCACCAGAGCGGAACTATCGAATGACGCCGCGGCGGACGGCGTAGAGGACGATCTCCGCCGCGCTGTGGAGATCCAGCTTCTCCATGATCCGCGCGCGGTGGGTTTCCACGGTGCTGGGGCTGATCGACAGCAGGGCGGCGATCTCCTTGTTGGCCTTGCCCTCGGCGATGAGCTGGAAGATCTCGCGCTCGCGCTCGGAGAGCGACTCGTAGCGGTCGCTGATGCCCTTGTCGGCGAGCTGCCGGACGTAGTCGTCCAGCATCAGCTTCGCGATCCCCGGGCTGAAGAACGACTTGCCCTTGGACACCGCGCCCACGGCCTGCAGCAGGTCGACGTCGGCGGAGTCCTTGAGGAGATACCCGGTGGCGCCGGCCTTCAGGATCTGATTCACGTACGCTTCGTCCGAGTGCATGCTGAGCACGAGCACGCGGGTCGCAGGCGACCGCTTGACGATCTGCCGCGTCGCCTCGATCCCGTTGAGCAGCGGCATTGCCACGTCGATGATCGCGACGTCGGGCTTCAGCTCCTCCGCCTTGCGCACGGCCTCGCGGCCGTCGCCCGCCTCGGCCACGACCTCCCACTCGGGCGATTCCTCGAGGATCTTACGAAGACCCTGCCGGACGACCGTGTGATCATCGGCGAGCAAGATTCGGAGTGGAGGCATCATCACCCCGCCAGACGCTGGGACTCGCCCGCGGGCGCGTCCACGGAGGCCAGCACCGGCAGCCGGACGGCGACCCGCGTGCCGCCCTCGGGCCGGTTCTCGATGACGAAGGTGCCCGACAGCGCCTGGGCGCGCTCGCGCATGCCGATGAGCCCGAGCCCGCGGCGCGCATCCACCGCCCGCGCCGCCGCCGTATCGATCCCCCGCCCATCGTCCTCGATCGTGAGGTGGAGCACGCCGTCGCGGCGGATGAGCGCCACGGTGCACGACGAGGCGCCGCTGTGGCGGGCCACATTGGTGAGCGCCTCCTGGACGATGCGATAGACGCACACCTCGATCTCCGGCGACAGCCGCTCGTCCATCCGCTCGTGCGTGAACTGCGCGCGAATGCCGCTGCGCTTGGAGAAGCTGCGGAGGTGTGCCGCGAGCGCCTCGGGCAGCCCGAAGTCGTCGAGCATCGACGGGTGGAGCAGCTGCGACAGGTCGCGCACGCTCTGCAGCGTCGACTCGGCGATCGAGCGGGCCTCGTCGAGCGACGCCCGGGCGCGTGAATCGGTCTCCACACCGCGCAGCGCCACGCCCATTTCCATCTTGATGGCCGTCAGCGCCTGTCCCACGGCGTCGTGCAGCTCGCGCGACAGGCTGCGGCGCTCCTCCTCCTGCGCGGTGACGAGCCTGGCCGAGAGCCGCTCGAGGTCGCGGCGGTTCTGCCGCTCGGCCAGCCGCTGCCGCTCGATCTCGCGCTCGAGCCGGCCCACGTGGCGCGAGGCGAGGTAGGCGACGACGAGGCCGACGACAATGGCCATCGACGCCATCGACAGCACGCGGGTTCGGGCTTCCGCGTACAGGAGGGACGCCTCCATCTCGTGCCGCTCGCGTGAGGTGCGCTGCAGGGCGGCGAGCGCGTCGACGATCTCGAGGATCGACTCGCGGGCGGGCACCACGCGGCTCCGCAGCAGCGCCGCAGCCTGGCCGGTCGTCCGCGGCGCGTCGGGCGTGAACACGACCTCGCGCGAGGCCCAGTACTCCTCGAGCTTGGTTTGCAGCGTGGCCCAGTGCTCCCGCTCGACCGGCGACTCCACTTCGGGGACGTACGCGGGCAGCACCCGCTCCACGTCGGCCCGGATCTGGTTGAGCTCGTCGCGGTAGTACTCCCGCGTCGGCGAGGCGTCGTCGATCAGCGCGTCGCGCAGGTAGATCGACCCGAGCAGCACGCTGGTGCGAACGGCGTCGAGCACCTGATCCCCGCGCAGCAGCGACGCGTGGACTTCCGTGACACGCTGCTCGACGTCGCGAAGGCTGCGGACCAGCTCGTAGCCCGAGAGCAGCCACAGCCCGAACACCACGGCGAAGCCCGCGATCAGCGCGCCACGGATGGTGGACGTCGGACGGACGGGCCGTTCCGGAGGTGCCACACCCCCATCGTACCGGGTGCCCCAACCGGTCGTCCAGTGCGGCACGCGTCCCTCGCTCGAGCTCACCCGCCGACCGATCCGAGGATCGCCTCGCTCCATCCGGCGGCGCCCGCCGCCGTCGTCGTGACGTACGCGCCGGGCAGCTCCCTGAGCAGCCGCTCCTGATCCACGCTGGCGTTGCCGACGATGATCGGCACGTCGACCTCCCGCAGCAGCGTCCGATCGGCCCAGTCGTGGCCCAACCCGACGATGACCGCGTCGGCGCCGCTGGCCCGGTAGAGGGAGATCAGCAGCCGAATCGCCCGGCCGGCGTCACGGGCCCCATGGAACCGCAGCACATCCCACGTGCCGCAGCTCTCGACGAGCCCCGAGAGATCGGGAAAGTAGCCGTGCGGCGCGTACAGCGCGGCGCCGCCGCCGCAGACGAACGGACAGCGGAGCCCGAGATCGGATTGCAGCGCCATGACCTCGCCGGGTGCCTCGTCGGCGACGAGGACCACCGGCACGGCTCGAGCCGCCAGCATCGCCACCGCACCTCGCGCGGCATCGCACGAGCGCGTCACCCCGTCGCGCAGCGTGCCGTCGAGCGCCGTGAAGACCACGAGCGGCGCGGAGACTGGTTGGAACGCCGCCGAGCTGCCCACGTGGGGAAACGTGCCCGTGTCCGCGTGCATCTCGAACATTCCCATGACTGTACGGCGCCGATTCGGCCTGACGGTATCGGGTCGAGAGGGTATTCTGCACGCTCCACCTATCCCCTGCGGCGGGTCGCAGAATACAGCGTCGGCCCTATTCCGAAGCCGTACCGCGAGCCTCTACGCTGTCGGTATGAACAAGACCGCTCCACCGCACGCCATCGTCACGGAATGCTCGCCGGAAGACACGGCGATGAATGCGTGGGTCGAGGACGTCAGCGTCTATCTCTGTCTGCCTGCGGACGAAGACGATGTGGACGTGGATGGTCGAAACGCGGGCTGGCGGGGGGCGGAGCTGAACCCCGTCCCGTTGGCGTAGCAGAGCGCGCCTGCCGCGCGGCACGCGTCCGGCGCGGGCCGCGGCGCGCAGACCTCCGGCCATCGCACCTCGCCGCCGGTCCCCACGACAAGCGCCTTTTCGCACCGCTCTGTCGCCACGGGGACAACCGCGTCGCCGTCCGTGTGACCGATACGTTCGGCGAACACCTCGGGCAGGGGATTGTCGATCGCAGGCAGCCGCGTCCACAGCACGCGCGCGAGGGCGGTCGGCGAGGGCGTCACTCCCGCGTCGCCCAGGCGCGGATGGAAGACGATGGCCGCACACACCACGCTCAGCGCGGCCGCCGCCGTGAGAAGCCGCGGGCAACGGCGCGCCGCCACGAGCTCTCCGCGCAGAGCCAGCGGAGAGAGGACCGCCAGCAGCCAGATTCCGTAGCGGCTCATGCCCGGAGTGCCGCCGTGATTCACATTGGGCGTCTGCGACGCCGCCACCAGCAGGGCGGCTGCGCCCACCAGCAGCGGGCCGAGCTCCCGCCACTGCCGCCCCCGACCCGCGGCCACGGCGCCCACAACCGTCAATACGCTCAACGCTGGCGCGAACCAGAGGATGCCGAGGTTCGGATCCACCAGCGGCGTGACGATCGCCCGCACGCCTGGCACGTGCCTCGAGACCGTATCGCCAAGCGGGGAGACCACGCCCAGACGCCAGAGGTAATAGACAGGGTGCAAGGCGGCCAACGCGAAGGCCATGGCGGCGCCGGGCAGCACCCGCCGTGATGCGCGCGCGTGTCCACCAGGAACAGCCCCCGTGGCTGCCCAATAGGTGCTGGCCGTCCACGCGACCAGCAGCACCATCAGCACCGGCATCTGGGCCGCGGCCACGCCCAGCAGCCAGAGGCTGACGAGGGGAGTCCGCTCGCGCAACTGCAGCGCCAACACCGTCAAGGCGGCAATGAAGATGTCGGCGTGGACCTTGTCGATCCACCAGAGCAGGATCGCCGCAAACAGCACCGCCGCGACGGCCGCGCCGCGCCGCAACAGCAGCCACACGCCCGCCGTCACCAGCGCGACGTTGAGCATCGTGAAGCCCGCGGCGGGGTGAAGACCCGCGGCCGTCGATCCCGCGACCAGCGGTGCCGCCGCGAGCGAGTACATCCAGAAGTGCGGAAAATCGAAGCGCGCGTCGGCCGCCTGCAGCGACGGCATGGGCGCCTGGCGCCAGCTCGAATCGCCGTGCGCATTCGCCTCGCGCTCGAGCTCGACGAAATCGGCAGCCGACAACGAGGGCGCCTGTACGCGCGCGAGGTTGCGCGCCATCGCCAGATACTCGAAGCCGTCGCCAACCCGACGCGTCTCCGAATCCCACGCCGCCGCCACGAGGAGCACGGCCACACACGCGGCGAGCCGCACTGTACGCCGCGCCTTGGCCGCGAGCTCGCCGAGCAGCAGGAGGATGGCGCCTTCGAGCAGCACGCGCGCGGGCGAGCTGGCCGAGATCCGCCACGGGCCCACGGGCACCTGGAAGCCGCCGCCGAGGGCAATGACCGCAGCGGCGGCCACGAAGGCCACGCCCGCGCCCGTCAGGATGCGCGCTCCCACCTGATCAGCGTCCCTCGCGGGTGGATCCCAGGCGCGGCACGCGATAGACGCCGGCGTCGCCGAGTTCGAACAGGTGCTCCGCGCCATGGTGCGTGACGATCCATCGCGCGACGGCCGGGTCCTCCCCAGGGCGGAGGATGAGATAGAGGTCGTCGGCGCGGTAGGGAGCCAGGGCGTCCGGACGCATGTCCGCGATCGCGTGCCGAAGCGGGTTGAAGTGGGGAGGCTCGTACCCGCTGTAGCCATTGATCGTGCGGTAGCCTCCGAGCACGGCGCGGTACTGCGGGATCGCGCCCCAGAAGCCCTCCTCCACGGGAAGATCGAGCACGAGCGCTCCGGCTGGGATCGCACCACGGGGCATCGGGCGCGGCGCCGCCACGGTGACCTCGGAAAACCACCCCTCGGCGACGATCGCAACGGCCAGCACGACGACCGGAACGCGCCAGAGGCGCGGAAAGCGCCGCGCGAGCGCGGCGGCGCCCGCTCCGGCGAGCAGCGCCAGGCACAGGGCCGCCAGCTGCCACGCGCGGGCGGGCACGCGGATGCTGTCCAGACCGGGAAGCGCCATCAGCAGCCGATAGGGCCCAACCCACAGCGCCCGCCACGGCGTGGACCACTCCGGTTCGGGGCCGAGCGCCAGCAACCACACGATGACCGCCGCCGACGCGTAGAAGAGCATCGGATCCCGCTGCAGCCACCCTCGGCGAAACCACGCGGTCAGCGCGACGCTCGCCAGCGCCAGGAGCGCCGCCACCGTAAAGAGGAAGTACGGCCGGAACGGCGGCAGCGGCAGGGGGCCGACGTGCCAACTGAACGGCCCGGTCCAGACGCGCGCCAGTGCCACCACCGTGATCGCCGACGCCCACCGGAGAAGGCGGCGCGAGGGGAACGACGGCCTTCCTTGCCCCGAGGACACGCCTCGCCGTGCCGCGACGGCAACGCCGATCCCCGCCAGCGCCACGATGGTCAGGCCCGGAAAGATGGCGCCCTCCTCGAAGGTCTCCGGCATGATGCCGCGCCAGAACGTCGAACGGTGGAAGATCCGGCTCACGCCCGTGATGTCCGCGGCAAAGCTCCTGACCTCGTCGTACTGCCGCGAGAGGCCGTAGGCCGACTGCCGCACGTGATAGCCCCAGAGCAGCGGCGCGATCGCGATCGCCACCCCCACCGCGGCCGCCGCTGGCGGGATGAGCCGCCGCCACTCGGCCGGCCGCACGAACCACGCGCACCAGAGCACGACGAGCACCGGAACGAACACGAGCGTGTAGGCGTTGGCCAGCGCCGCGCACAGCCAACCGACGGTGAACAGCGCGAGGCCGCGGCGGCCCCCCGCCGGCGCCGCGTGGAGGCAGCGGTGCAATCCGAGCAGCGTGAGCGGGACGCCGAACGCCATCAGCGCCTGCACGTGCGTCATCTGCACGGCCTGATACGGCGCGAAGGCAAACGCCAGGCCCCCGATGAGCGCGCCGGCGGTCGAGCCCGTCACCTCGCGGGTGAGTGCGTACGCCGCGACGCCGTTCAGCGGGAAGGCGAGCAGAAAGACGACGTTGTAGGCGAGCACCGGATTGCCCGTCGCCCAGATGATCGGGGTGGCGATCGGATACGCGAGCAGCAGGTGCTCGGTGAACGCGGTGACCCCGGGCAGCGGAGCGAACGACGGAAAGTTCCACCACTGCTCGGTCAGTGGAACGTGGGCGGCGTTCCAGCCCAGGATGGCCGCGTTCAGCAGCGGGTCGCCGAGGTACGCGTAGAGGTGCGTCGAGACGTCCGGAACCAGGTTGTGGAACAGCGCCGCCGTGACGGCCGCATAGACAAGGGCGGCGAAGGCAATACCCATCGGGTAGCGCGGGGGCTTCCGCCCCCGCGTCCACTATACCTTCGCGGCCTGGGCTTTCTCCCAGTCCTTGAGGAACCGCTCGAGGCCGATGTCGGTGAGCGGGTGCTTGAAGCACTGCTCGATCACCGCCGCGGGCACCGTGACGACGTCGGCGCCCATGCGCGCCGCCTCGACGACGTGAACGGGGTTGCGGACGCTGGCCACGAGCACTTGGGTGGGGAACTCGAAGTTGTCGAAGATGTCCACGATCTCGCGGATCAGGTTCATGCCCGTGGCGCCGATGTCGTCGAGCCGCCCGACGAACGGGCTGACGTACGAGGCGCGGGCCTTGGCCGCCAGCCAGGCCTGCGTGGCGGAGAACACGAGCGTCACGTTGACGCGCGTCCCCTCCGAGGCGAGCGCCTTGCACGCCTTGACGCCGTCCTTGGTGAACGGCACCTTGACGACGATGTGCGGGTCGATACCCGCGAGATCGCGACCCTCGCGAATCATCCCCGCTGTGTCCGTGGCCACGACCTCCGCGCTGACCGGGCCCTGGACGAGTCGGCAGATCTCACGGAGAATCCGCCGGGAGTCGCCGCCCTCCTTCGCCAGCAGCGACGGGTTGGTCGTCACGCCATCGAGAATCCCGAGGGCGGCGAGCGCCTCGATCTCCTTGAGGTTCCCGGTATCGACGAACAGCTTCATTCGGTCACTCCACTAGCCACCAAGGCACGAAGACGGAGGAGCCACGAAGATCCCAGCGCGGCGAAGCCGCAACCACACGCCGCGCTGGGATCAAGAACCTGTATCTGCTAGTGACACTAACGCGCCCGAAGTTGTGCGAAAAAACAAAATCTGGCGCGTTAGTGTCACGAAGGACACAAAGTATTGTTTTCTTGATCTTCGTGATCTTCGTGGCCGATCGTCTTCGTGACTTCGTGGCTGATCATCTGGCCGTCTCTTCCACCCGCTCCGACTCCGCGCTCACGTTGGGCAGCGGCAGCTGCGTATCGACCGCCACCACGGCGTAGGTGTAGCGCGTGCCCGGTGTCACGGCCGTGTCGACGAAGCGGGCGTCGGCAATCGGAGCGTCGGTGAGCTGACGCAGTGTCGCATCGCCGCCCTCGCGGCGCAAGACCAGATAGCCGCCGAGGTCGGCATCCCCGTTCGGCTCCCAGATCAGACTGATGCCGCCTTCCGAGGCCACGGTCGCGAGCCCGGCCGGCGCGACGGGAGAAAAGATGTCGATCGGCGTGATGCACGCGGGTGCCGACGGCTCGCTGACGACCAGTCTCGGACCCGTGCCACGAATGGCGCGGACCGTGTAGCACCGCTGGCGGCCGAACTCGACCGTGTCGGCGAGGGTGGTCACATTTTGCGGATCCGGGGTCAGCGGCATCGGGACCGCGGCGCGCGGCGGCGGTGCGTCTGCAGGCGCGGGCAGTGCAAACGGATCGGGCGCCAGCTCGCGGTAGATGCTGTAGCGGGTTGGACCTGGCGGCACGGTCGAGTCGATCGCCGCGGGCGCGGCGAGCCCGGTGACGAGTGGCTCCGGGAAAGGCAGCGGCTCCGGCGGAAGCGGGCGGTCGAGGAGGAAGCCGAGGGGCCCGCCGGCCGGTTCCCACGTCAGCGAGACGGCCGCGGCGGTGTACGAGACGTTCATGATGACGGGCGGGGCGGGCAGCGTGATCAAGGTCACCTCCGCCACCGCGCCAGGCGGGCCGGGTCGACCGCGCTGGCTGAAGGGGATCGCCATGTAGAAGCGACGCAGCGGGCCCGTCGTGGCCCCGCCCAGCGCGCCCACCAGCACGGGAGGCCGCCGCGGGTCGACGGCGGGCAGCGCGCCCTGCACGAGCTCGTCTGCGTCCAGCGTGTCGAGAATGGTCACGGGCACGCCCTGCTCGGCGTCGGCGGGTGAAGGTGTCGCCGTAGATGCTGCGGGCACGGGCTGCCCAGGGAGCGGGGACGGCGCCACGGGAAACGTGGCCACGATCGTGCCCAGCTCGGTGAACCGCGCGGGGAGCGGCGGGTTCCGGCCGGTGTACGCGAACACCTCGATCCGCGCGACGTCGGCCGGCATCGACCGGTCGATGTTGGTGGCGGGCACGGTGAGCGTCACGTAGACGTCGCGCCCGAGCCGCTCGGCGCTGATCTGACCCACGGGGTTCGGGATGCGCACGATCGGCGCCAGGGGCGGGCCCTTCTTGCCGCACGCCGCCCCGGCGATCGCCGCAGACAGGGCGGCGACGGCCAGCGTCCGGACACGGATCATCGCGAACCTGAGGCTACCGCAGGTGGCAGGCCGGCGACCTCGCCGTCCCGCTCCTCGGCCACGATCCGCCGGGCGACGGTCTCGGACCTGAAGCGGCGCGGATCGATCCCGTGGCCGCGGACCTTGTAGTTGAGGATCCGCTCGGTCGTGTCGAGCAGCCGCGCCGCCTTCGCGCGGTTGCCCCGCGTCGTCTTCAGGGCGTCGAGGATGAGATCCTTCTCGTACGCCGCCACGGCGTCCTTGAGCGAGACGCGCGTGACGGTGCCGGACGCGTCGGCCGTCTGCAGCGAGGGCGGCAGGTGGTGCCCGTGGATGACGGCGCCGTCGCAGATGAGCACGGCCCGCTCGAGCGCGTTCTCCAGCTCGCGCACGTTGCCGGGCCAGTGGTAGCTCATGAGCATGTCGATGGCGGGCGTCGAGATGCGCTTGATCACCTTGCCGTGCTCGCGCGAGAACTTCTCCAGGAAGTGGTCGGCCAGCAGCAGGAGGTCGGCCTTCCGCTCGCGCAGTGACGGCACGAAGATCGTGAAGACGTTGAGACGGTAATAGAGGTCGTCGCGGAAGGTGCCCTCGGCGATCGCCTTCTCCATGTTCTTGTTGGTGGCGGCGATCACACGGACGTTGACCTTGACGCTGTCGGTGCCGCCCAGCCGTTCGAACTCGCGCTCCTGGAGGACGCGCAGCAGCTTCACCTGCGTATTGAGGTTGATGTCGCCGATCTCGTCGAGGAAGAGCGTGCCGCCCTCGGCCATCTCGAAGCGGCCCTTCTTGCGCGCGGTGGCGCCCGTGAACGCCCCCTTCTCGTAGCCGAACAGCTCCGACTCGATGAGCGTGTCGGGGAGCGCCGCGCAGCTCACCTTGACGAACGGCTTCTTGGCGCGGAGCGAGTTGTAGTGGATGGCGTGCGCGATCAGCTCCTTGCCCGTGCCCGACTCGCCGCGGATGAGCACCGTGGTGTTGGTCTGCGCCACCTGCGCCACCTGCTCGTAC
>JACQTK010000042.1 GCA_016210845.1 Acidobacteriota bacterium
GCATGCGGAATTCTGCCGCGTGCCTCCAGAGCCGAAAACAGCCGATCGCAGAAGATATCGAAAAGTGCGGGAACCCCAGTTATCTCGCTCACGGTCTGTAATTTACAGCCATCACGCCGTTCAATGACCGGACAGTAGTGGATGGTGGGACAGAGACGGGTCGCGCGGGGGCCCGGCATCGCGCTCGCGGCCATCGTTGGTCTCTGGACGACGGGTGCCGCGGTGGCGACCGACGGGCAGAGCGCCGAATCAGCCCTGTCCGCGGCGCTGTACACGACGGCGCAGGCAGAGCGCGGCCGCGGGGAGTACACCACCTGGTGCGCGCACTGCCATCGCTCCGATTTACTTGGTGACGAGCGCGCGGAGGTGCCCTCGTTGGCGGAGGATTCGTTCTTCCTGCGGTGGGAGGGTCGCTCGCTGAGCGCGCTCTACGAAATGATCAGCAAGGACATGCCCGGCGACAAGCCGGGTGCGTTGGATGCCCGCGCCTGTGCAGACATCGTCGCCTACATCCTGCAGGTCAACGGGTATCCCGCCGGCGCGCGCGAGCTTCGGGCCGGTGCCGCTGCGCTGAAGGATGCGGTGATCGAGAGACCGTGATGCGGATTCTGCTGGCTCCGGCGGCGGGATGGGCGCTGGCGGGGATCTGGTGCGCAGCCGTGGCAGCGCAGCAGGCGCCCCCCGATCCCATCATGCGCATCTGGACCGGCGTGTATTCGAACGCGCAGGCCGAGCGGGGCAAGGCGGCGTACTCGGCCGGCTGTACCGATTGCCACGGATTCGATTTGAGCGGAGGCGCGGGACCGGCGCTCTCGGGTCCGGGCTTCATGACGAAGTGGGAAGGCGAAAACCTGAACTCCCTGTTCCGGAAGATCAGGGACTCCATGCCGAGGAACGATCCCGGGAGGCTGACGGATCAGGCCACGGTCGAGATCGTGGCGTTCATCCTGCAGTCCAACGGGATACCCTCCGGCAACGCCCAGTTGCGCGCCAACGGCGAGACGCTGTCGGAGTTCGCGATCATCCCGAAGACCGGGCCGACGCGCCGGTCGATCCCCAACTTCGCGCTCGTCGCGGTGGTGGGGTGCCTGTCGGGCGCGGACCGCGCCTGGACGCTGTCGCAGGCCACCGATCCCAGGGCGGCCAAGGACACGGCGGCGACGCCGGCCGAGCTTCGCGAGGCGGCCTCCGCCTCGGGAACCCAGGCGTATCGGCTGGTCAGCGTGCTTCCGTTCCAGCCGGCGCCGCATGGCGGACACAAGGTGTACGTCAGGGGCCTGATCAACCGAACGGCAGAGGCGACGCTGCTGAACGTCACCGGACTCCAGGGGGTGAGTGAGACGTGCGGTCGATGAGATTCAGCCAAATGTCACCGCTTGGACCGCTATGCGGCCCAGAACGTGAATTTTGTACTCGCTTCTGTCGACCGCATAGCGGTCCTAGCCGCGCGGAGCGCGGCCAGAGATACTGGCAACCAGCCAAGGGGCTCCGCGGGGATATCAAGGGGCGGAGCCCCTTGGCTGGTTCGGGTTCCCTCAGCGTGCGTTCAGGACTCGGGGCCGGGGCGTGCGGTATGACAGGCAGGTGCGAAAGGGATTCATGATGCGGGTGTCCGTGTGGGCGGCAGCGGTGCTGTGGATGGGGGGCGTGGGATGGTCAGCCCTCGAGGCATCGAAGCTGGCGCCGGGTCAGCCGGGGCAAGCGGCGCAGGGCGGGGCGGCCGCGCCGGCGTCGCCGCGTGCCGTGCTCGACAAGTACTGCGTCGCCTGCCACAACTCGCGGTTGAAGACGGCGGGTCTCACGCTGGACGTGCTCGACCCGAGTGCTGTCGCGACGGATCCGCAGGCCTGGGAAGAGGTCATCCGGAAGGTCAAGGTCGGCGTGATGCCGCCGCTCGGCATGCCGCAACCCGACGAGGCGGCCCGGATGGCGCTCGTCACCGCCCTCGAGCGTTCGCTCGACCGGGCGGCCGCGGCGAGTCCGTTCACCGGCCAGCCGTCGCTTCACCGGTTGAACCGCTCGGAGTACGCGAACGCCGTGCGCGATCTCCTTGACCTGGAGATCGACGAGGCCGCGCTGCTGCCGCCGGACGATCAGGTCTACGGTTTCGACAACATCGGAGAAGCGCTGGCGCTGTCGCCCTCGCTGCTCGAGCGCTACTCATCGGCGGCGGCGCAGATTGCCACACTGGCCGTGGGCGACGAGGCCGACGTCGTTCCCGGGTCGATGGTCTTTCGCGCCGCCCCGGATCTCTCGCAGGACACGCACAACGACGGGTTGCCACTCGGTACCGCGGGTGGAATGCTCGTGACGCCCACGCTGCCGCTCGATGGCGAGTACCTCCTCAAGGTCACGCTCTTCAAGACGAACCTCGGGCTGATGCGGGGGCTCGAGTTCCCGCGCGAGCTGCAGTTGGTCGCCGACGGCGAGGTCGTGTTCTCGATGACCATCGGCGGCAAGGATTCGTTCGAGGCGATGTTGCAGAACCAGACGAAGCACGCCATCGAGCTCGAGGCGCGGATGCAGGCGCGCCTGCCCCTGAGGGCCGGCCGGCGCGCGATCGGGGCCACGTTTGCCCAGCGGGCGCAAGTGCTGAACACCCGGCGGCTGCAGGCCTTCACGCGCACGACGACCGACACGTCGGAAACGCTCATCGGCCCGCCCCACATCGACACGCTCACCATCGTCGGTCCTTTCAACGCGACCGGGCCCGGCGATACACCGAGCCGCCGCCGCATCTTCGTGTGCCGTCCGACCGACCCCTCTGACGAGGAGCCGTGTGCGCGGCGGATCCTGTCCACCTTGGCGCGGCGCGCGTACCGCGGCACCCAGACGCCCGCCGACGTGGAGGAGTTGCTGCGGTTCTATCGCGACGGCCGAAGCGAGGGCGGGTTCGATCGCGGGATCAGCTTTGCCGTGGAGCGCCTGCTCAGCGGCCCCAAGTTCCTCGTGCGCATGGAAGCCGACGGCGGCCGCCGTCCGGGTACGGTCTACGACATCAGCGACGTGGAGCTCGCCTCGAGGCTCTCCTTCTTTCTGTGGAGCAGCATCCCCGACGACGAGCTGCTCGATCTCGCGGCCTCGCGGCGTCTCCGGAATTCGGCCGTGCTCGAACGGCAGGTGCGCCGGATGCTGGCCGACGCGAAGGCCAGCGCCTTCGTCGCGAACTTCGCCGGCCAGTGGCTGCAGCTCCGGAACCTGCGCAGCGCGTTTCCAGACTCGCGCGAGTTTCCCAACTTCGACGCCCAGCTTCGGCACGCCTTCCAGCGCGAGACGGAGCTGTTCGTCGAGAGCATCGTTCGCGAGGACCGCAGCGTGGTCGAGCTGCTGACGGCGGACTACACGTTCGTCAACGGGCGGCTGGCACGCCATTACGGGATCCCGAACGTGCAGGGAGGCGAGTTCCGCCGTGTGACGCTCGGCGACGAGACGCGCCGCGGCCTGCTCGGGCAAGGAAGCGTACTGACCGTTACCTCGCACAGCAACCGCACGTCGCCGGTGAAGCGCGGCAAGTGGGTGCTCGAGAACCTCCTCGGATCGCCGCCGCCTCAGCCACCGGCGAACGTGCCGCCGCTCAAGGAGAAGAACGAGCTGAGCCGGCCGCTCACGATGCGCGAACGGATGGAGGAGCACCGCGCCAATCCCGCCTGCGCCAGCTGTCACCGAGCCATGGATCCGATCGGGTTCGCGCTCGAGAACTTCGACGCCGTCGGCGCGTGGCGCGTCCGCGACGGCCGCGTACCAATCGATTCCGACGGCCAGTTCGTCGACGGCGCGGTCGTCAATGGCCCGGCCGCGCTGCGTGACGCGGTGTTGCGGCGGCCGGAGAACTTCGTGACGGCCGTGACGGAGAAGATGCTGATGTACGCGCTCGGCCGGATTGTGGACTACCGCGACATGCCGACCGTCCGTTCGATCGTTCGCAGCGCAGGGTCCCAGAACTACCGCTTCTCGTCGCTCGTGCTCGGCATCGTGCGCAGCGCGCCGTTCCAGAAGCGCCTGTCGTCGCCTCCGGCGTCGCCCGACGCCACCCGGGGTGCCCTCTAGAAGGAGACTGACCGATGTTTGTCACCCGAATGACGTTGCCCCGCCGGACGTTCCTGAAAGGTGTCGGCGCGACCGTTGCGCTGCCGTTCCTCGAGGCGATGGTGCCCGCCTTCCCGGCACGCGCCCAGGCGGCCACCGGTCCGCTGCGCGCGGCGTTCGTCTACTGGTCCAACGGCACCATTCCGCAGGAATGGACGCCCGCGGCCACCGGTTCCGCCTTTCCGTACTCGACGATCCTCAAGCCGCTCGAGCCGTTCCGGCATTCGACCGTCGTGCTCTCGGGTCTCGACAACACCGTCGAGGGCACGCACCCGACGGCCTCCTCCGGATGGCTCACCGGCGTCTCGGCCAAGCCGACCGAGGGCGACGACGTGTACAACAACACGTCGATCGACCAGGTGATCGCCGCCCAGATCGGGCATCGGACGCTGCTCCCGTCGATCGAGCTGATGACCGAGGACTTCTCGAGCGCCATTGGCTCGTGCGCGGGCGGGTACAGCTGCATCTACGCGAACACGATCTCGTGGAAGACGCCGACCACGCCGCTGCCAATGGAGCTGAATCCGCGGTCGGCCTTCGAGCGGATGTTCGGGCGGGCGGGGAGCGCGGCGCAGCGGGCCGCGCGGCTGCGGCGGCAGTCGAGCATCCTGGATTCGGTGGGCCGGGAGATCGGCGCGCTGCAGGGGCGCGTGGGACCGGGGGATCGGCGCCGGCTCGACGAGTACTTCACCAACCTGCGCCAGGTCGAGGAGCGCATCCAGAGAGCAGAGCGGCAGAACGAGTCGAGCGTGACGGTGCCGGACGCGCCGCTCGGCATTCCGCAGACGCACGACGAGCACCTGAAGCTGATGTTCGACCTCATCGCGCTCGCGTACCAGGCCGACGTCACGCGGATTGCCACGTTCTACACCACGCGTGAGATCAGCCAGATCACGTATCCCCAGGTGGACGTGCACGAGCCGCACCACGTGGCCTCGCATCACGCGAACGGGCCCGAGCGGATCGGCATGATGGTGCGGATTGGCGTGTACTACTCGCAGGTGATGGCGCGCTTCCTCGAGAAGCTGGCCTCGATGCAGGAGGGCGACGGCACGGTGCTCGATCGCTCGATGATCTTCTACGGCAACGGGCTGTCGAACAGCGACCAGCACGTGCACCTCGACCTGCCGATGGCCGTCTTCGGCGGCCAGTTCAAGGGCGACCGCCACATCGCTTACGGGAGCGTACCGATGGCCAACCTCTGGATGACGGCGGCGGCGACGTTCGACGTGCCGCTCGAGAGCTTCGGCAACAGCACCGGCCGTCTCGAGATCTGACGTGATGTCGCGATATGGAGGACGGTCGATGAGGCTCACTCGAGGCCTGGCGGTTCTGTTCGTTGCGCTTCCTGCGGTGGCGGCGTGGGCCGCCGACAGCGCGCTCGTGGACGCCGTGAAGCGCGGCAACCCGCAGGCGGTGCGGGCGCTCATCCGGCAGGGCGCCGACGTCGACGCGGTCGAGCCCGACGGGACCACGGCGTTGCACTGGGCCGTGCGGACCGGCCAGGCGGAGGTGGTCGACGCGCTGATCGACGCAGGCGCGAACGTCTCGGTCCGCAACCGGTACGGCATCACGCCGCTGTCGCTCGCCGCCGAGCTCGGCGACCCGGCGGTCGTGGAGCGCCTCCTGAAAGCCGGGGCCGACGCGAAAGTGGTGATCACCGAGGGCCAGACGGTTCTCATGGTTGCCGCGCGCACGGGCAACCCGGAGGTGATCCGCCAGCTCGCCGCGTTCGGCGCCGACGTCAACGCCGGGGACGCCTGGATGGGCGAGACCGCCTTGATGTGGGCGGCGGGCGCGAACAATGCGGCGGCCGTGCGGACGCTGGTCGAGCTCGGCGCCGACATCGACGCCCGATCGGCCATGGTGCCGTACCCCGAGCAGAAGCCGGCCGAGCCGAGTAACTACGTGGCGAGCTTCGTGCCGAAGGGGCAGTGGACGGCCCTCATGTACGCGGCGCGCGAGAACGCGATCGACGCGTCGCGTGCGCTCGTCGAGGCAGGCGCCAATCTCGACGTCCAGGATCCCGAGGGCGTGACGCCGCTCATGGAGGCGATTCTCAACCTGCATTACGACCTCGCATACATGCTGGTCGAGAAGGGTGCGGATCCGACCATCGCCGACAAGGCCGGGATGACGCCTGTGTTCGCCGTCGTCGAGATGCGCACGCCCGTGTGGGAGCGCAGCCGGCCCAGGCTCGAAGAGCGTGGCGAGATCGACGGGCCAACGCTCGTCGGCGCGCTGATCGATCACGGCGCCGATCCGAACGCCGCGCTGACCGGCCGCCAGCTCGCGCGCTACCACGCGGGCGGATCGGCGGCGTTTGCCGCCGGCACCACGCCGCTGATGCAGGCCGTGCGCTTCAAGCACCTGGACCTGGCCCGCCTGCTCGTCGAGCGCGGCGCCGACGTCACCTTGAAGCAGCCTGACGGAACCACGGCGCTCATGATCGCCTCCGGTGTCAAGTACGCCATCACGCAGGAAGGCGACCCCGACAACATGGGCACGCCGCAGGACGCCTTCGAGATCGTCAGGCTGCTCGTGGAGCGCGGGGCCGGGGTGAACGAGGCCAACGAACGCGGTGAAACGGCGATGTACGGCGCGGCGTTCCTTGGCAACGAGCTGATCATCAAGTACCTTGCTGCGCGCGGCGCCCGACTCGACGTGAAGACCAAGACCGGACGATCCCTCTACGACGGCGTGCTGAACACCGGCGTGCCCGATGAGGGGACCGGCGCGAGGCCGGGCGGCAAGCCCGGGCCGGCGACCGTGGAGCTCGTTCGCCGGCTCATGCTCGATGCAGGGGTCGAGCCGACCTCCATGGAGGTCGGCCGCCGCGACGCGCGGGTGAGGGGACAGGGGCTGACGGATCCGGATCCCGACCCCGCGCCGGCGCCCGCGGCCGCTCAGCCCCAGGCGCCCCGCTGACGTGGTCATGCGGCGGGCTGTTCACGGCTGGGCCAGCGCCCTGTGCCTCATCGTCATTGCTGTTCCGGCAGCGGCCGCTCTGCGCCAGTCGGGCACGGTGGCCGAGGGCGTGTATACGAGGGAGCAGGCCGACCGAGGCCGCAAGAGCTACACGCTGTACTGCGAGTCGTGCCACGCCGCCGACCTGGGCGGTACCAACTCTGGCGACAGCGGTGCGCCGCCCCTCCGCCGTGAGGGTTTCATGGAGGGCTCCCACGCCTTCGGCCTTTTCACGAAGATTCGTGAGACGATGCCGCTCGACGCTCCAGGCTCGCTCTCCACGAGCGAGTATGTGGACATCCTGGCGTATATCTTTCGTGAGAACGGCTTCCCGGCCGGTCCGAAGCGGCTCACTTCGGACGCCGAACAGCTGCGGAACATCAGGATCGTGAGGGTGGCGGCCTCGCGCCCGTAAGGCGCGGGATCGACCACTTCGGAGCAACCCGCAAGGCGCCAGCTACCCCGCCGCCAGGCAGCTTCCCGCTCTCCTCTCCTCGACCTGGAGTCACGGAGTTTCATTTCACCGCTCGCCTTCCTGACCTGAAGGCTTGATCGTCGCGCGGTAGCGTTTTCCAGGTCAACCAGTGTCGAAATGCCTGTATGTCTCATCCAGTCAACACATTACGACGAAAATATCAGGACTGTTTCGGAGTTACTTCCCGGTTCTGTCATTGCTCTTTCAGGACTTCGCGCGGCTCCCTGCCTAATGTCGTGGCCTGCGTGAACTGGCGCCAAGTGTTTGGCCGTTTGGGGCCAAGAAGACGCTGCTCGAGTGGTCGCTGCCTGGAGCAAAGAGAGAGCCCTGCGACGAGTCAGGAGAGTGAGTGCCGACTGGAAGGAAGAATGAGAAGGGGTGGGGCGGCATGACCCGTAGACGCGTCGCGACACTCATTGCGATTGCGCTATTGGTGTTTCCGACACTGGCCCGATCGCAGTCGACCGGAAGGGCCGTCTTCGCTGGCGGATGTTTCTGGACGATTGAATACGAGTTCGAGCGCCTGCCCGGGGTGGTCAAGGCGGTCTCCGGCTTCTCCGGTGGGGACCATCGCTTTCCCACCTACGACGATGTGGAGGGTGGACGAACGGGCCATCTGGAGGCTGTCGAAGTGACATATGACCCCCGCCAGATCCGCTACCGGGAGCTCGTCGACGCGTTCTGGCGCATGATCGACCCCACAGACGCCGCCGGTCAGACTTGTGACCGTGGCAATCACTATCGTTCGGCGGTGTTCGTCGGCGATGAGACCCAGCGTGAGGCCGCCCTGGCCTCTCGCGCAGCCATCGACACCGGCCCACGCCGAGGACGGCTCGTCACGCCGATCCGGGCGGAGAAGCCGTTCTGGCCTGCCGGGGCCGAGCATCAGGACTTCTACAGGACAAATGCGGCGAGGTACCAGCTGTACCGCTCGCTGTGCGGCCGGGACCGGGTGCTAGCCGAGGTTTGGGCGGACGAAGGGCGCTGAAGAGGTCGCGCCCGATGCCGAAGTCGTCGCGAATCAGCCATCTTTCAACTTTGTTTCTGCCCCTTAACGATCGTGATTCCGACGGCGCTGTCCCTGAACGGAAGGAGTTGCTCATGCACCGACGAATTGGACGAAGAATTGGACGAATTGGAAAGGCGCTCTTAGGTGTGGGCATGCTGGTCGCGCTGCCGGCCGCCGGGCTTGCCCAGGGCCTAGGCGAGATCACCGGTGTGGTTCGGGACGACACGGGAGCCGTCCTGCCCGGCGTGACGGTCGAGGCGGCCAGCCCCGCGCTGATCGAGCAGGTGCGTACCGGCGTGACAGACGGCAGCGGACAGTATCGCATCGTCTCGCTCCGGCCAGGCACCTACTCGGTGACGTTCACGCTGCCCGGCTTCACGACCGTCCGGCAGCAGGGGATCCAAATCGCGGGGGCGTTCACGGCGACCGTGAACGCGGCGATGCAGATCGGTGGCGTGAACGAGACCATTACGGTCGCCGGTGCGGCACCGATCGTGGACGTGCAGGAGGCGCGGGCGCAACGGACCATCGACTCCGGAGCGATCTCGGCGGTGCCGACTGGGCGGATGCCCCATCACTTAGCAACGCTGGTACCGGGCGTGGTCGTGGGCTCGGCGATCGGCGGGCCGCAGGATACCGGCGGCTCGCGAGGTGACCCGATGGCGCTGCTCTCGGCGCACGGCAGCCGCGCCTCGGACCAGCGGGTGCGGCTCGACGGGCTGGCGACCAACAACGACTCGGCGACGGGGGCCCGAACCGGCTTCCTGCCGAACATGACCAGCACTCAGGAGCTCGTGGTCGACGTCGGGGCCTCGAACGCGGAGAACGCAACGGGCGGGGTGCAGATCAACCTGATCCCGCGCGAAGGGGGCAACGAACTATCGGGGACGGTCTACGCCATGTTCGCCAACGAGTCGCTGCAGGGCGACAACGTAACGGATGATCTGCGCACCCGGGGGCTGGCGCTGGCCTCGAGCTTGAAATCGATGTACGACTTCAATCCGGGGGTGGGTGGCCCGTTCATCCGGGACAGGCTCTGGTTCTACTTCGCGGGCCGCGTGAACAAGTACGACAACTACGTAGGCGGCCAAGCCTACATCAACAAGAACGCCGGGGATCCGACCAGGTGGACCTACGAACCCGATCTGACGCAGCCGAACCGCTACATCCAGGAGTTCGCGAACGCCAATGGCCGGCTGACGTGGCAGGCCAACTCGATCCACAAGTTCGCGGCGTTTTACCAGTGGGACTATCGCTGCCAGTGCCCCAGGGCGACCAACCAGGATCCTCCCGAGGCGCAGACGTACTTCCGGTTGCCGCTGCAGCGGGTGGCGCAGGCAACCTGGTCGGCGCCGTTCACGAACCGCGTGTTGGCTGAAGTGGGCGTTGGCGTCCGCACCGAGCGGTGGATGCACGCCAACGGACCCGCAGGCCGACGCGAGCTGATCGGTGTGCAGGATCAGGGGCTTGGCATCACGTACCGGAACGGGATTGGCAACCAGCCATACGCGACCAGCCTGAACCAGGTGGCCAACGTGCGGGGCAGCGTGACGTATGTGACCGGCGCGCATGTCCTCAAGGTGGGGGTCGACTACAAGAACGCGTGGCGCGAGCATACGACCTACCGCAACAATGCGTACAACATGGACTACCGGTTCCAAAACGGCGTGCCGAACCGCATCACGCTCCACGCCTCGCCGTACGTGGCGCGGACCGAGAGCCCAATCGATCTTGGGCTTTTCCTGCAGGAGAAGTGGACGCGCGGCCGGCTGACGCTGAACCTGGGCGTGCGGTACGAGCACTACGAAGTGCAGTTTCCGGAGCAGTCGATCGGGGAGTCGCTCTACACGCCGGGCCGCAGCATCTCCTTCCCCGCGCAGGACCTGCTCAGCTGGAACAACATTCAGCCGCGGCTGGGAATGGCCTACGACCTGTTCGGCGACGGGCGCACGGCCGTCAAGGCGTCCTTCAACCAGTACATGGAGCAGACCGGCGTGGGCACCGGAACGATCTTCGGGAACAACGCGAACCCGATCTTCGCGATGACCAACCACATCACCCGGTCGTGGCGTGACGCGGATGGGGACTACTGGCCCGACTGCGACCAGCTCAACCCGCTGGCCAATGGCGAGTGCGGCCCCTACTCTGACCTCAACTTCGGAAACGTAAGGTCGACGATCAACTACGACCCCGAGACGCTGAGCGGGTGGAACAGCCGGCCCTACAACTACGAGTGGTCGCTCGGCCTGCAACGCCAGCTGGTGTCCGGGTTGGCGGTAGACTTCTCGTTCTTCGAGCGCTGGTTCGGCAATCAGCCGATCACCGACAACCTGGCGGCGACCGCGGATGACTTCGATCAGTTCACGATCACCGCGCCGAACGACCCCAGGCTGCCCAACGGGGGCGGCTACACGCTCGGCACGCTGTACAACGTCAAGCCGGCCAAGTTCGGCCAGGTGCAGAACCAGATCACCTTCGCGAAGAACTTCGGCAAGTACGACGAGCGGTGGCGAGGGTTCGACATCGGCGTGAACAGCCGGCTCCAGAACGGGCTGCTCTTGCAGGGGGGCCTCAGCACGGGCCGCAAGGCGTGGGATACCTGCGAGGTGCGAGCGGTGCTGCCGGAGACCGACCTGACCGATCCCTGGTGCAACTACTCAGAGGCCTTCCAGACCCACGTCACGATGATGGCGTCCTACGTGGTTCCGAACATCGACGTCCAGTTCAGCGCGGCGTACCAGAACCGACCGGGGCCCGCCATCCTGGGAAACTACGTGGCCTCCAACGCGGTGGTGGCGCCCTCGCTGGGTCGGAACCTGTCGGGCGGCTCGCGGAACGTGACCGTGCCGCTGATTGCGCAGAACACCGAACTGTCCGACCGAGTCAACCAGCTGGACCTGCGGTTTGGCAAAGTCCTGCGGTTCGGCGGCGTTACTGGGACGGTGGCGTTCGACCTCTACAACGTCTTCAACCAGGCGGTGCCGTTGAGCTACCAGAGCACGTACGCGCGGTTCCTCCAGGTGTCGAGTATCACGCCACCGCTGCTGGGGCGTTTAACGTTCGAGTTGAGCTTCTAGCGTCGGAGAGGCCGTTCGGGCCGTTCGGGTCGCTCGCCGGTGCGAGTGACCCGAATGGGCCGAATGGATCACGAAAGGTGGCATGTGGCCATGGTTTTCATGCCGATGCCTACCGACGTTATGGGGAATTGACTACGGAAATATCAGGGTTGTTTCCGCGTTACTTCTCGGTTCTGTCACATCTTTTTCAGGACTTCGCGTCGGTTCCTGGCGTAGCATTCCGCCCCCCCAATCGCCGGCTGGGGCTGGAGTGGTGTGCTCAAAGGAGTGAAAGCGATGACGCGAGTTCCAAGAAGGGTCCTGGGTGGGTTGTTCGTTGCGGCGTTGCTCCCTGCGGCTGCGTATGGCCAAGGTCTGGCATCGATTGCCGGAGTTGTGCGAGACACGTCCGGGGCCGTGTTGCCCGGGGTGACGGTCGAGGCGGCCAGTCCCGCGTTGATTGAACAGGTCCGGGTCGGCGTGTCCGACGGGAACGGGCAGTTCCGGGTCATCGACCTGCGGCCGGGCGTGTACACGGTGACCTTCAGCCTGCCGGGGTTTGCGGTGATCAGGCGGGAAGGCATTGAGCTGTCGGGCGCCTTTACGGCCACCCTCAACGTCGAGATGCGGGTCGGAGGGCTGGAAGAGACCATCACGGTCACCGGGCAGTCGCCGATCGTCGACGTGCAGAGCGCGCGCCAGCAGCAGGTGGTCAGCAAGGACGTGCTGGATGCGGTGCCGAGTGCGCGGACGCACATCGCGATGGCGGTCCTGGTGCCGGCGGTCGGGCTGGCCTCGGGGACATCGGGGGCCAACCAGGACGTGGGGGGCACCCGAGGGGACGCGATGACGGCGCTGGTGGCGCACGGCAGCCGGTCGAGTGACCAGCGGGTCGTGCTGGACGGGCTCGCCACCAACAACGATTCGGCGACGGGGGCGCGGACCGGCTTTCAACCGAACATGAGCAGCACGCAGGAGATTGTGATCGACGTGGCGGCCGGCGGGGCGGATCAGCCGACCGGCGGCGTGCGGATCAACATCATCCCGCGCGAGGGGGGCAACACGTTTTCGGGGACCGTGTTCTACACGGGCGCCAACAGCTCGTTTCAGGGCAGCAACTACAGCCAGGAGCTGAAGGACCGCGGCCTGACGACGCCCAGCTCGCTCAAGAAGATGTACGACTTCAATCCGGGCATGGGCGGACCGGTATTCAGGAACAAGCTGTGGTTCTTCATGGCTGGCCGGCGGAACGTGTACGAGAACTATGTCGGCGAGTCCTACGAGAACAAGAACAGTCTTGAGGCGTGGACGTACGAGCCCGACCTGAGCCGGCCGGTGACCTACCCGCAGGAGTTCTGGAACGTCAACGGGCGGCTGACCTTGCAGGTGGCCGAGAAGCACAAGCTCAGTGGGTTCTACCAGAGTGACTACCGCTGCCAGTGCCCCCGGGCGACGGGCGGGTCGACGACCGAGGCGTCGATCCATTTCCGGCTGCCGTTACAGCGCGTGGCGCAGGTCGCGTGGTCGTCCCCGGTGACGAACCGCCTCCTGTTCGACGTCGCCGTCGGGAACCGGGGAGAACGCTGGATGCACGCCGAAGGGGGCGGGGGCTTCAACATCGGGGTGACGGATCAGTTTTGGGGAGTCAGCTATCGCGGCCGGACCGGCAACCAGGGGTTTGCGACGAGCCTCAATGGCGTCACCAACGTGCGGGCGGCGATGTCGTACGTGCCGGGGACGCATTCGTTCAAGGTGGGGGTCGACTTCAAGCGCGCCTTCCGCCATCACTGGACCTACCTGAACAACCCGGCCAGCGTGAATTACCGGTTCAACAACGGCGTTCCCAATCAGATCACGCAATATGCGGCGCCGTTCGATGCGCGAACCGACAACCCGATCGATCTGGCCATCTACGCGCAGGACAGCTGGACGCTCGACCGGCTGACGCTCTACGGCGGGCTCCGCTTCGAGCGGTTCACGACGAGCTTTCCGGAGCAGCAGGTCGGGCCCGGCCCGCTCGTGCCCACGCGCACCCTGTCGTTCCCGGCGCGGTCGTTCGCCGACTGGAAGGACTTCGTGCCGCGCATCGGGGTGGCCTACGACCTGTTCGGCGGCGGCCGCACGGCGGTGAAGGCGTCCTTGAACAAGTACATGGTCGCCACCGGCATCGGCACCGGCAGCGTGTTCGGCAACAACGGCAACCCCGTCTTCAACATGGCCAATGAGGTGACGCGCAGCTGGAACGACGGCAACCGGAACTACCATCCGGACTGCGACCTCCTCAATCCGTTGGCCAACGGCGAGTGCGGGCGGATCTCCGACCTGAACTTCGGGCTTCCGCGGTCGGCGACCCTCTACGATCCGGAAACGTACCTGGGCTGGGGGACCCGGCCGTACAACTGGGAGTTCTCCGCTGGCGTCCAGCACGAGCTGATCCCGGGCGTGTCGGTCAACGCGGGGTATTTCGACCGGTGGTATGGGAACCAGATTGTGACCGACAACCGGGCCACGTCGGTGTCCGACTACGACGTGTTCAGCGTGACGGCGCCGGCGGACCCCCGCCTCCCCGGCGGTGGCGGCTACGTCGTGAGCGGCTTGTACAACGTGAATCCGGACAAGCTGGGACAGGTGGACAACTATCTGACCTTCTCGAGCACCTACGGCAAGGACAGCGAGCGCTGGCGGGGGGTGGACGTGGGGCTCATGACGCGCTTTGCCGCTGACCTGCTGTTCCAGGGCGGGCTGAGCATGGGACGGACGGTGAGGGACAACTGTGAAGTGCGGGCGAAGGTGCCGGAAATCGCGCTGACGAACCCGTATTGTCACGTGGCGGAGAACCTCCAGACCAACGTCAAGTTCGTCGCCTCGTACACGATTCCGCGCGTGGCCGTCCAGGCCAGCGCGGCGTTCCAGAGCTTCCCCGGGACGCCGGTGGTGGCGAACTTCGTGGCGTCCAACGCGGTCGTACGGCCTTCGCTCGGCCGGAATCTGGCGGGGGGCGCGTCGAGTGTCACGGTGAACCTCATCGAGCCGGGCACGCAGTATGGGGATCGGATCAATCAATTGGATCTCCGGTTCGGCAAGATTCTGCGGTTCGGGACCGCGAGGTCGACGTTGAGCCTCGACCTCTACAATGCGTTGAATGCCGCCCCGGTGTTGACCGAGAACAGCTCGTATGCGCGGTTCCGGGAGCCGCGGCAGACCAACCAGGCGCGGCTGGCCCGGATCAGCCTGCAGTTCGACTTCTAACGTCTCAGGCATCCGTTCGGATCGTTCGGGTTGCTCGCCGGTGCGCGTGACTCGAACGGTTCGAGCGGATCGCGGAACCCGGCGCGGTCGAATCGCTCGAACGACCGGAGGTGCAATGAGGAAGCCCCTGATTGCCGTATGTGTGGCGATGGCGATGTTGGCCATCGGGCGGGCGCAGCAACCGACAGGTCCCCCCGCTCTGACGCTCACGCCTCTCGACTACTTCGAAATCCAGCAGCTGCATGTGCGGTTCTCGCACGGGCTCGACGGCGCTGCCGACGCGGGAGCCATGTTCGCGTCGGTCTTCACGCCTGACGGCAGTTACGTCGACGAAACGGGCGCCACCCACACCGGTCGCGAGGCGCTCGCCTCCTTCGCCGCGCAGGATCGCGATGGAGTGAAGGGGCCCACGAACATACGGCACTTCACGACCAGCCTGCTGCTCGAGCCGCACCCCGGCGGCCTCACCGGCCGCAGCCGTGTCCTGATCGTCACCGGGCCGGCCGGCGGGCGCCGCACGGTCACCCAGGGCGGACAGTACTACGACGACCTCGTGATGACCGCCGACGGCTGGCGCTTCGCCCGGCGTGCCTTCGTCGGCGCAGGACGTCCCGAGCCCCCCGCACCTCCGCCGGCGACTCCGGTTGCTCGACGGACGACGCCTGCGTTCACGGCCGAGGAGTACGCCGCGATCACCCAGATGTATGCGCGCTACGCATTCACGTGGGATGGCGTGCTCGACGACGGCCGCGAGTGGATCCGGCTGTTCACGCCGGACGGCAGCCATACGAACGAGACGAGTGCACCCAAGCAGTTCTTCTTCGGGCACGAGGAGCTGCTCGGGTTCGCGCGCGCGATGCGGGTACGCGGCAGCCGCGTGCCCGAGACGGTCGGCCACTGGATCACCAACGTGCTCATCGACCGGATCCCCGAGGGTGCGGCGGTCAAGGCCTACCGCTTCAACGTCAGCATCGCCGGGCTCGGCCAACCGGGTGGTCTCGGGTCGAGCGGCATCTATTTCGACTATCTCGTCAAGACGCCGGAGGGCTGGCAGTACCGGCGGAAGAACTTCATGGGTGCGAATAGTGCCCTCCCGGAAACCGCAACGACGCCGTCGCCGGCGTCACGGCCGGCGGCTCCTGCGGCGTCTCGCGTACAGCCATGGACGCACACGCTGGCGGCACAGGACGACATGGACATTCGGCAGCTGTACGCGCGCGCGACGCACGCGTTCGATAGCGCCGCGGAACAGGGCCAGGCGTTTGCTCGCGCGTTCACGGCGGACGGCGTGTTCGTGGACATCGACGGCCGGAGCCATCAGGGAGCGGCAAGTCTTGCGGCGCTCGCCCAACGGGTCAACGGCGGCAAGGGTCCCGGCAACGCCACCGAGTTCATCTACAACCAGCTGATCGAGCCAGCGCCGGGCGGCGCCGCCGGCAAGTCGTACGTGGTCGTGGCGCGCCTGGCGGCGCCCGGCCAGCCCGCGACGGCGATCACGGCGGGGCAGTACCACGACACGCTCGTGCAAACACCGCAGGGGTGGCGGATCAGCCGGCGAACATTCGTCAAGACGCCCGGTGGGCCGGCGACGGCATCCCGCTGACGACGGGCAGGCCATTGACGCGAGTCGCGCTGGTGGCTGGTGAGCCCGCGGGCGGCCCCATCCGGCGCCTCGCGCGTCAGACGTGAATGATGCCTCGACGGAGCGCCACGTGGGCGGCCTCGGTGCGGTCCTTCACGTTCAACTTCCAGAAGATGTTCCGGACGTGCACGACGATGGTGTCCTCCGTCACGCCGAACTCGGCCGCGATCTCCCGGTTCCGCATGCCGCGGGAAATCCGCGCCAGCACTTCGAGCTCGCGGCGTGTCAGCGCCGGGCGTGAGGCCCGTTCGGCGAGGCGCGCCTCGACCGCGGGACTGACCGGGTGCGCTCCGGCGTGCACCTCACGGATGACGCGGATGAGATCGTCGGCGATCGCGTCCTTGAAGAGGTAGGTGGAGGCCCCGGCCCGCATCGCCCGATACACGTCCTCGTCGCCCTGATACATCGTCAGCACCACGACGCGCGCGCCCGGATCCTCGCGGCGGATCGCCTCGATCGCTTCGACGCCGCTCATGATGGCGAGCTGAAGGTCCATGATCGTGACGTCGGGACGATGGGTGCGGAACATCTCGATCGCCTCTTCGCCGGTCGCGGCCGAGGCCACAACCTGCATGTCGGGCTGCTGGCGGATGATCAATTCGATCCCTTCCCGCACGATCAGGTGGTCGTCGGTGCAGAGGATGCGGATCATTGCGCCGCGACCTGCGGAAACAGGCTTCGCCGCGTCAGCGGCACGACCGCTTCGACCTCGGTCCCTCGTCCCGGTGCCGAACGGATGAAGAGCTCGCCCCCGATCGTCCGAGCGCGCTCCTTCATGGCGATCAGCCCGCAATGCCCCCGGGTCTCCTGCCCACCGGCCGGTGTCGGGGTGAAGCCCTGTCCGTCATCCGCGATGCGTACCGCGACGGCGTCGGCCGCGTAGGCGACGTGCACGCGGAGGTGCTGTGCGCTCGAATGGCGAACCGCATTCGACGCGGCCTCGTGCACGACGCGCAGCAGCTGCTGCTCGATGTGTGGCTGCAGCCGGACGCGGTCTCCTGTGGTCGTCATGTCGAGCGCGACATCGGTTGAGGCCGTCACGCGCTCCGCGGTCATCCGCAGCGCCGTCTCGAAGTCGTGCTCCTCGAGGGTCGGCGACCGCAGGTTCCAGATCGACTGTCGGAATTCCCGGATGTAGTCCTCGACTCGGCGTCGCAGCCGCTTCAGGTCATCCCGCACGCTGGCGCTGTCTGCCACGTTGGCGAGTGCGTCGCACTGCACCGCCACGCCGACCATGCCCTGGAGCAGCGTATCGTGGATCTCGCGGCTCAGGCGCATCCGTTCCGCCAGCACGATCGCGAACTGCGTCCGCATTCGGGTGACGCGCATGCGCCACAGGGCCCAGGCCGACAACAGCAGTGCCGCGATGCCGGCCGCGGCGAACGTCCGGGTCTGATAGATGCGCGGCTCGATGTCGAACGACCAGCCAGCGACCGATTCGTCCCACATGCCGTTGGCGCCCGCGGCAACGCGGAACCGGTAGCGGCCCGGCGGCAGGTTGGTATAGAAGGCCGCGCGCCGCGAGCCCGCGTCGATCCAGTCGGTGTCGAAGCCATCGAGGCGGTATCGAAACAGCGTCTTGTGAGGCGTCGTGAGGTTCAGCGCGGAATACTCGATCTCGAGCCTGCTCGTGCCGGCGCCGAGGCTGCTCACGCGGAGGGGGTCGGCTTGCTGGCCGTCGACCGAAATGGTCACGACCTGCGGGCGTGGCCCCGGTGACTGCTCGAGGTGCTCGGCCGGCCGCACGAGGGTGAGGCCGCGTCCGGTGACGTACCAGAGCCGGCCGTCGGCGCTGCGCACCGAGGCCCGATCCCCAAGCAGGCGCGGCGGCCCCGCGAGGCCGTCGAGCTTGTCGAGCAGGAGGTAGCCCGACCGCTGCGACTGGCCCGCGAGCGTCCTGTCGAACTCCTCGCGCGGCACGCGCACGATCCCGGCGCTGGTCCCGAGCCAGAGGTTGCCCGCCTCGTCCTGCTGGATCGCCTTGACCCAGTCGGCGGGAAAGCGGCTGCTGCGGGGCACCGTCGCGAACGCGCCGTCGGAGAATCGGGTGAGCCCGAGGCGGCCGCCGAACCACAACGTGCCGTCGAGCTCTTCGTAGACCGCGCGGTAGTCGCCCGCCGCCGCACCGTCTGCGGGTCCGAACAGGCGGACGGCGCCGTCCGGCTCGGTCCGAAGCAGCCGGCCGTTCGCGAAACCGGCCCATACCCGATCGAGGCCGTCAGTGTAGGTGAGCTGGACCATCGAGCGATGCACGTCCGCCGGCAACGGCACCGGTGCGAGACGCCCGTCGGCGTCGAGACGCAGCAGGCCGCGGCGGGCGTCGGCCAGCCAGACGCGCCCGCGGCCGTCCGTGGTGAGGGAATCGATTTCGAGCCCGTGACGTGATCCGAGAATGGTCGTCGGTGCCCCACCGGCCCGGTCGAGGCGGGCGACGATGGTGTTGGTGGCGAACCAGAGTCGGCCGTCGCGGTCGGCGTGCAGCGCGCGGATGCGCTCGTTCGCGAGGAGGCGCCGGGCCGGCTCCCACTGCACGCCGCGACGGGTGAACTCCAGCAGGCCGTCAAACGTGCTGACCCAGATGCTGCCCAGTGTGGTCGCCTGCACGCCGGCGATGATGCCTATGTCGGTGATCGCGTCGACCGAATGGCGGGTGAGACGAGCCAGCCCGTCGCCGGTGCCGGCCCAGATGTTGCCGTCGCGGTCCTCGAGCAGTGAAAACGTGCCTTCTGCAAGCGGACCGGCAAGTGACGCGGCCCTGTGGATCGTTACCGTCCCGTCTGCCGCGAGCGTGACGCGCCACAGCCCTTGTCCGCCGGTCGCCACCCAGATGTCGCCGTTCCGATCGGCGAGCAGCTGAATCCCGCGCCCTCGTTCCAGCGACACGCTGCGGCCCCTGTGGCCGAGCACGCGGAACCCGCTCCTCGGATCGCTCGCGACCAGGCGACCGTGCGGATCTTCAGCGATGCCGCGTACGCCACCGTCGACGGAGCCGAACACCTCGACCGCCTCGAACCGCGTCGCACCGAGCCGCTTCCGGTACACCCCGTCGCCTGTACCGACGACGAAGTCTCCGCCGCGCGTAATGAAGCTGCCAAAGGCAGTGCCCCCGGGGAGGCCACCGTCCCCTGGCCAAGCGACCCACTGCTCTCCGTCGAGACGGAACAGGCCGCGCGACGTCCCGGCCCATAGTGTGCCGTCGCTGTCCTCGCGCAGCGTCCGCACGTCTCCCAGCGGTTCGTCGCTCCGCGAGTAAGTCCGGATCTCGCCGGCACGAATGCGGACGATGCCGCCCGGTTCCTGGTAGCCGGTCCAGAGCGTCCCATCCTTCTGTGCCAGCAGTGCGCGGACGGCGGCGCGGGGAGGCGACGGGAGGAAGAGCGTCTCGGCGGAGGTGAAGCGCAGCCCGTCGAACCGGTAGAGGCCGGCGTCGCTGCCGAGCCACAGGTAGCCCTCCGCATCCTGCGCCAGCGCCCAGATCGTGCCGGCCGGGAGGCCGTCCCGCTGGCTCCACGTGGCAATCGAGTAGCCGGCCGGCTCGCCGGACAGGTCGGCGCTCCGCGCGGGAAGGGCCACCAGGGCGGCGGCGGCGACCCAGGCGATCAGGCGCATAGACGGCCAATGATAAACGGCTCGCGGCTCCGGGCGTCTACCAGTTTCCTGGAATTGTTTCGCCACCGGCCGCCTCTTACCATTCGGGCGTTCAACCGGCTCTCTCCCCGGGGTACCCTCCCCCGGGGCGGACGATTCCATGCGTCATCGACGCCATCCCGCGGGCGCGTTCGCGACCTTCCTGTGGCTCGTGCCGGCCGCTGCACGCGGCCTGGCGTCCAGCCGGAGGCTGGCGACGAGCCTGATCGCGTCAGCCGCCCTGTTGTGGGGGCAGCCGGCATTGGCCCAAATCGACATTTCGGGTGAGTGGGGATCTCGGCTGCACGAAGATCTCGGCTACCGCGGTACTGGTCCCGCGCTCGGTGAGTACATCGGCCTGCCGCTGAACGACGCGGGCCGCCAGAAGGCGTCGACCTGGGACGCGTCGATCCTGTCGTCGCCCGAGGAGCAGACCAGGCCCCACCCGGTGCAGTACAGCATGCGCGGGCCGGGGACGAACCTGCGCATCTCGAAAGTGTTCGACCCGTACAACGGGGCGCTGATCGCCTACACGATTACCGGCACCTACGGCCGCGCCGACCGCACCATCTGGATGGACGGACGGCCGCACCCGTCGGACCACGCGGAGCACCTGTGGCAGGGCTTCTCGACGGGCAGAGTCGTCGCCAACAAGCTCGTCGTGACGACGACCCACATGAAGGCCGGCTGGGTGCTGCGCAACTACGCGCCGAGCAGCAGCAAGGCGGTCATGACCGAGTACTTCGTCCGGCACGGCGACCTGCTGACGATGACGTCGATTCTGGAGGATCCCGTCTACTTCGAGGAACCGCTCGTGCGCACGCAGACGTGGGTGCTGAGTCCCAATCTGGGCGTCGATGTGCGGTTCTTCTTCGAGACGGTCGAGGAAGTGGCCGGGCGCCCACCCGATTACGTTCCGCATCACCCGCTCGGCACCAGGCATGACGGTTTTGCAAAGGACCTCGCTCTGCCGTTCGAGTCGACGCAGGGCGGCAGCGAGACGCTGTATCCGGACTACATCCCGAAGCTGCGGCAGTTGCTGAGGGGTGAAGAGCCGGGCCCCCTGACGCCGCCGGTCTTCGCAACCCGGCCCTCCCCCCCCGTGCCGAAGGCCGCGCGCATCGTCGACGGCATCGAGACGCTGCAGGTACGGCCGAACGTCTACATGCTGGTGGCGGGCGGCTCGAACATCACCGTGCAGATCGGCGGGGACGGGGTCTTCATCGTGGATGCGGGCCCGGCCGCGCTCTCTGACCACGTTGTCGCCGCCATTCGCCGACTGTCCGAAGCGCCGATCCGTGTCCTGGTCAACACCCATTCCCATGACGAAGCGACCGGGGCGACTGCGGCGATCGTCAGAGCCGGCGGGCCGCGGACGAGGGCCAGTTCGTACGGAGTGTTTCCCGGCAGCGTCGCGCCAGGGACCGCGGTGATCGCGCACGAGAACGTCACACGGCGTCTCGACACGCTGGTGCCGGAAGAGGCGATCCCGACCTCGACGTTCTTCTCCGCGCGCAAGGACCTGTATTTCAACGGAGAGTCGATCGAGGTGCTGGCTGCCGCGGCGGCGCACACCGACAGCGACATTCTCGTGCACTTCCGGCGGTCCGATGTGGTCGTCGCGGGCGGCCTGCTCGATACGACGCGCTATCCGATCGTCGACCGCTCGGCGGGCGGGTCGCTGCAGGGGATCATCCGCGGCCTCACGCACGTCATCGAGCTGACGATCCCGGAGCGGAACACCATGGGAGGGACGCTGGTGATCCCGGGGCGCGGCCGCCTGTGCAACGAGATCGACGTGGTGGAATACCGCAACATGCTCGTCATCATCCGCGATCGGATTCAGGACCTGGTCAGCCGGGGGGCGACGCTCGAGCAGGTCAAGGCCGCGCGGGTCACGCTCGATTACGAGGGTGTGCACGGCGCGTCCTCCGGGCCGTGGACGACCGACATGTTCATCGAGGCGGTCTACCGCGAGCTGAGCGGCGCCTCGGCTACGCGCTGAGCGGGAAGGTGCAGATGACGAAGACGGCGTCGATCGCGGCGGTTCTCGTGCTCGTCGTGTGCGCGTTCAATGCCGGGCATGCCGCCTCGCAGCAGGGGCCGGCGGCGCCGAACTCGGCACGGGCGATGGCGAACATCGACCTCACCGGATACTGGGTGTCGTACGTCACGGAGGATTGGAGGTTTCGCATGGTGACGGCGCCCAAGCAGGACTACACGAGTGTGCCGCTCAACCCCGAGGGCATTCGCGTGGCCGATACCTGGGACTGGCAGAAGGACCAGGCGGCGGGCCTGGAGTGCAAGGCGTACGGCGCGGCATCGTTGATGCGGCAGCCCACCCGATTGCGCATCAGCTGGCAGAACGACAACATGCTGAAGGTGGAGGCCGACGCGGGCACGCAGGTGCGGCTCTTTTCGTTCGGCGGGAGGCCGTCGCCCGCGGCCCGTAGGGCGAGAACATGGCAGGGGGTCTCGATCGCTGAATGGGAGGATAATGCGTCCGTGCAGGCCTCGGGTCTGGCGATTCTCAGGATCCCGCCGCCACCCCCCAGCTACGCCATGAAGGTCGTGACCACCGCTCTCCGCGCCGGCTACCTGCGCTCGAACGGCGTGCCGTACAGCGAAAACACGGTCGTGACCGAGTACTACGACACCCTGACGCATTCGAACGGCCAGGACTGGCTGGTGATTACGACGGTGGTGGACGACCCGACGTATCTGCAGCAGCCGTTCATCACCACGTCGCACTTCAAACGGGAGGCGGACGGATCCCGCCGGCAGCCGACGCCCTGCGAGATCGCTCCACCGACACGAGGGCCAAGGCCGGTGCCGCCCGACGGGTATCGAGCAAACCAGCCACGTTTCTAGTCAAGCGAGGACGTGCAATGGATCGCAGAGATCTGTTGAAGAACGGGGCCGCCGCGATTGTCGGTGGAACAACCTCCCTTCTGTCCGCCCGAAGCGTCGAAGCGGGCCAGGCGCCCGCGGTCGTCCGTTCCGGCAGTGCAGGCCGGCCCTTCAGGGCCTGGGTGCGGAGCGGTACGCAAATCCGTCTCGAGAATCTGAGGACGCTGCCGCTCGGTCCGCGCTCCGTGCTGATCCGCACCGAAGCCACCCAGTGCTGCTATTCGATGGTCGGTGAAGTGCTCGCGCCGACACAGCAGGACCCGCCCAAGATCGTCGGTCACGGCGGCGTCGGCGTCGTCGAAGACGTCGGCGTGCAGGTCAAGCGGGTGAGAGTCGGAGATCGCGTGATCGTCGCCAATACCCCGCAGTGCGGCCAGTGCGCCAACTGCCTCCAGGGCCGGTCGGACATGTGCGACGTCAAGATGATGGCGCTGGTGCCGGTCGCCGAGCGGCCCGACGGCACGCAGGTCGTTGGCCACAACAACTACGGCGGCTTCGGCGAGCTGATGATCGCCTTCGAGGAGTACCTGATTCCGACAGTCACCCGGGTCCCGCCCGTCGAGCTCGCCGTGCTCTCGTGCGTCGGCGCCGCGGGGCTGGCCGCCGCCGTCACGTTCGTGCCGGTGCAGGCCGGCACAAACGTCGCCGTCATGGGGTGCGGACCGATCGGCCTCAGCGCGGTCCAGGGGGCGCGAATCTGCGGCGCCAAACAGATCATTGCCGTCGAGCCGATCGCCTATCGGCGTGAACTGGCCGCCCGGTTCGGCGCGACGACGGTGCTCGATCCGAACGTCGAAGGCGACCGGCTCGTCGAGCGGGTCACCGACCTGTGCAGGGGCGAGATCACCTCGCTGTTTGGCGGCGGCCGCAACTTCAGCGAAGGAGGGGCCGCCGGCGGCTTCGGCGTGTCCCGGACCCGACCCTACGGCCCCGACTTCGTGATCGAAGCGGTCGGCAGGAATCGGCTCCCACCGAAGGCGGGCGCCGGTCCGGATCCGACCGGACTGACGGCGCTGCGGCAGGCCTATCTGATGACCGCGGGCACCGGCCACCTGACGACGCTGGGTGTCTACGAGGGCGACCTGACACTTCCTGCGGGAACGTTCTCGATTTCAGGACGCACGCACCATTCCGGCCAGCTCGGCGGCGGCGCCAACTCGTTCCGCGACATGCCGCGCTTCGTCCGGTTGATCGAGAAGGGCCTCTTTGATGCCAAGTCGATGGCGACCAGCATCTTTCCTCTCGAACAGGTGAAGGAGGCGTTCCAGGCGGCCGCGGATCGGACGACCGTCACCGCCATCGTCACCATGGCGTAACGGCACCGGATTCGGACGAGAGACAAAGGACGCGTACGTGATGATCAAGCCACTGCGGAGGCCCGGTGTGCTGGCCATGGCGGGCCTGCTGACGTTGGTCAGCTGGAGCGAGCGGCCGACGGCGCAGATAGAGGTCGTGCCGGTCATCGGCAACGGACCTCCGCCGCCGTCCTGGACGCCTGGCGCCGTGACCCGGACCGACGGCATTGAAATCCTTCCGGTCCAGGGGAACGTGTATCTCGTCGTCGGGGACGGGGCCAACATCGTCGTCCAGGCAGGCGAGGACGGCCTCATCATCGTCGACACCGGCGGCGGCACGAGGAGCGAACAGGTGCTGTCGGCGATCCGGCAGCGGTTCAACCGGGTGATCCGCTTCGTCATCAACACGAGCGCAGACCCCGACCACATTGGCGGCAACGCGACCATAGCCGGAGCGGGTGTGACGATCGTCGGCGGGGGGGCGGGGAACATCGACCCGGGCAACCTCGGCGGCGCGCCGGACGGCGCGCAGATCTGGGCGCACGAGAACGTGCTCAGGCGCCTGAGCGCCCCGACGGGCGGGCAGCCGAGCCTTCCCTTCGCGTTCTGGCCGACCGACACGTTCTTCACGGAACAGAAGCAGATCTTCCTCAACGGGGAGGCGGCGCTCATCGAGCACCTGCCGGCGGCCCACACCGACGGCGACGTCCTGGTGTTCTTCCGTCGATCGGACGTGATCGCCGCCGGCGACCTCTTCAGCAGCAGAAGCTTCCCCGTGTTCGACCCGGCGCGCAGCGGCAGCTTCACGGGATCGCTCGCGGCGCTCAACCGCCTGCTCGACGTCACGGTGCCTGACTTCAAGCAGGAAGGCGGCACCTACGTGATTCCCGGCCATGGACGGGTGGTCGACGAGTCCGACCTCGTCGAGTACCGGGACATGACGACGATCATCCGCGATCGGATTCGGGATCTCGTGAACAAGGGGATGACGCTCGAGCAGGTGCAGGCGGCCGCGCCCACGCTGGACTACGACGGCCGGTATCGAGCAACGGCCGGCGACTGGACGAGCGATCGATTCGTCGAGGCCGTGTACCGGGAACTGAGGCCGCTGGCTCAGGCGACTGGTCGCGGGAACGCCGCCTCGCGCAGGTGAGAGGGGCCACAGCGATGCACGCAAGGGGACACCTGAGGGAGATGGCGATCGTCAGGCGCGCCGGCCTCTGGGGAGTGTGGACGGTGGTGATCATGACCATGGCGGTCGCCGAGCCCGCGTGGGCGCAGATCGACTTCTCCGGCGAGTGGGCGATGCTCACGCACGAGGATCAGCCCCACCGCCTGCCCGGCCCCGCCCTCGGAGAGTACCAGGGCACGCCCCTCAACGACGCCGCCCGGCGCAAGGCGGACAGCTGGGACGCTTCGCTGCTGACGCTGCCCGAACACCAGACGATGCCGCACCCCTCCACCTACGGGTTCCGCGGGCCGTCGAACATGCGGATTCAGAAGATCGTGGACCCCCGCACGCAGCAGGTCGCGGCATTCACGATGTTCGGAACCTTCGGTCACGAGCAGCGCGTGATCTGGCTCGACGGTCGTCCCCATCCGCCCGAGCACGCGCCCCACACGTGGCAGGGCTTCTCGACCGGGTACTGGGAAGGCGACATGCTGACGATCTACACTACGCACGTCAAGACGGGGTGGATCCATCGGAACGGCGTGGCGTCGAGCGACCAGACCACCATGTGGGAGCACTGGATCCGGAATGACGAGATCCTGACCCTCGTCAACATCCTGTACGACCCCGTCTATCTGACCGAGCCGTTCATTCGCACGACGAACTGGAGGCTGGCGCCGGGCCAGCAACTCGGGCCGCGGCGCTTCGACCCGATCGACGAGGTGGCCGGCCATCCCAAGGGGTACGTGCCGCACTACCTGCCCGGCCGGAACCCGTACATCCGGGAATTTGCCGAGAGATACGGGATTCCGTTCGAGGCGACCCGCGGCTACGCGGAGAGCATGTACCCCGAGTATCAGATCAAGCTGAAGCAGATGATGGAAGCCGGCAGCGGGCAGAACCAGCCAGGGGGCTCCGCCCCTTGATATCCCCGCAGAGCCCCCTTGGCTGGTTGCCAGTATCGTCTTGCCGCGCTTCGCGCGGCGAGGACCGCTATGCGGTCGGAGGCAACGAGTACGGCATTCGCGTTTCGGGCCGCATAGCGGTCCAGAGGCGGTGACGCGGTGCCGGGCACGGGAGAGCGCATGGTGGAGAGGACGGAGGCGGACGGCACGGTCATCGCAACGGTGCGGCTGGCCGCGGTGGTGGCAGCGTTCGTGCTGGCCGGCGCGGCTGTGGCGCAGACGGATGTCGCCGCGCAGGGTCAGGACCAGGGCGACCGCCCCGCGAGAGCCGCGGCGCCGATCGACCTGGTCGGCACCTGGGTGTCGGTCGTGACCGAGGACTGGCGCTGGCGCATGGTGACGCCGCCCAGGGGCGACTACGCCAGCATCCCGTTGACCGACGAAGGGCGCAAGGTCGCGGATTCGTGGGATCCCGCTGCGGACGACGCGTCCGGGAACGCCTGCAAGGCGTACGGGGCGCCCGCGATCATGCGCGTGCCGGGCCGCGTGCGGATCTCCTGGCAGGACGACACGACGCTGCGCATCGAGACCGACGCGGGTGAACAGACGCGGCTCCTGCCCTTCGGCGATGCCGAGCCGCCCAGTGGAGACGCAGGATGGCAAGGCCGCTCCCGCGCGGAGTGGCGGTTCGCGATCGGCGCGCGCATCCCCACGGCGGCCGCCGCAGGGCGGACCGGAGTGATCCCGGACGCGCCGGGGCGCGCGGCGGGCGACGGCCCACGGCCAGGGGCAGGAACGTTGAGAGTCGTGACGACCGGGATGCGGCCGGGGTACTTGCGGAAGAACGGCGTGCCGTACAGCGAGGATGCCGTGCTCACGGAGTACTTCAATCGTCATTCGGAGCGCGACGGCACTGCCTGGTTCACCGTTGTGACCGAGGTCGTGGATCCGCAGTACCTCACGATGCCGTTCGTCACGAGCACGCATTTCAGGAGGGAGCCGGACGACTCGGGGTGGCGTCCGACCCCCTGCACGGCGAGGTAGCGCCCCGATTGTGAGGATCTCTCATTTCGTAGTCGTCTGGCTGCTCTGATACCGAAAGACGGGCAGCGTCGACCCGGGCCGCCTCCGGTTCGACGCTCGTCGGGGGTGTGCCACGGCAGGGGTCGTGGCGGGGCTGACACGCGGATTTTGGGAGGTGCTTCATGCACAGGCTTGTGACGTTCGCAGCCGTCCTCGTGTGGGCGGTTCTCCTACCTTCGCTCGCCTCCGCGCAGGCGTCGATCACCGGCATCGTCCGGGATACGTCGGGAGGCGTGCTTCCCGGTGTGACGGTGGAAGCGGCGAGCCCGGCGCTCATCGAAAGGGTCCGCACGGCGGTGACCGACGGCAACGGTCGCTACCAGCTCGTCGACCTGCGGCCGGGGCAGTACACGGTTACCTTCACGCTGGCGGGCTTCAGCACGGTCCGGCGTGACGGGGTCACGCTAAGTGGATCGGCGTCGTCCACTGTCGACGCGCAACTGCAGGTAGGCGCGCTCGAGGAGACGATCATGGTCACCGGGGAGGCGCCGGTGGTCGACGTGCAGAGCACGACCCGGCAGGCGGCGCTGTCGGCGGACGTCATCGACGCGCTGCCGACGGCGCGGAACTACGTGACGCTGGCCCGGATGATTCCGGGCACGGTCGGGGGCGGCAACGACGTGGGCGGCTCGGAACTGCAGGGCACGGGCGGGAGCGTGACGGTCCACGGCAGCCGGCCGCAGGATCAGCGGGTCACGCTCAACGGGCTCAGCACGATGACGCTGCAGGCGGGCGGCCACCTGGGCGGCCAGATCCCGGATGTGGGGTCCGCCTCGGAGGTGACGGTCGATCACACGGGCGTCTCGGCGGAGCTGCCGACCGGCGGCGTGCGAATCAACTTCATCCCCCGCGACGGCGGGAACACCGTGACCAACTCGACGTTCTTCACGTTCTCGAACGGCGGGATGCAGGGGAGCAACTTCACGCCGGCGCTGCAGGCGGCGGGGCTGCAGACTCCCAACGAGATCAATTACAACTTCGATCTCAACACCTCGGTGGGCGGGCCGCTCAAGCGCGACAGCGTGTGGTTCTGGTACTCGTTCCGCTACAACCGGGTCAAGAACTACGTGCCGATCTTCGAGAACCTGAACGCGTGGGACCCGAACGAATGGCGGTACGAGCCGGACGCCAGCAAGCGCGGCCGCAGCGATGGCCGGCTGTGGCAGAACAGTCTGCGGGTGACGTGGCAGGCGACGCCGCGCAACAAGATCGCGGGGACGTACAAGGTCGACAGCCACTGCCGGTGTCCGGGCTTCGTGAGCGCGACGCGGGCGCCCGAGACCGCGCAGGACCGGCGATTTCCCCGGCTCCGGCAGGAGCACCTGGAATGGACCTCGCCGGTGACCAACCGGCTGCTGTTCGAGGCAGTGGGGCTCCACCTGTTCGAGCGGTGGGGCAGCATGCACCTGCAGCCGAAGGGCTCGCTGGACGATCCAAGCCTTGTGGCCGTCATGCCTTTGCTGAACGCGGTGCTGGAGCAGTCGAACGGGCTGAACTACCGCATGTGGACCGAGTTCAACAACACGCTGATCCCGAACTATGCCTACCGGGCGGCGATGTCGTACGTCACGGGGACGCACAACGTGAAGGTGGGCTTCAACCGGACGCACGGCTTCCAGCACACGCGCACCTATTCGATGAACCCGGTGAGCTACCGGTTCAACAACGGGGTGCCGAACCGGATCACGCTGCGGGCCAATCCGCGGTTCACGCGGAACAATATGGACAACGACCTCGGGTTCTTCGCGCAGGACCGATGGACGCTGGACCGCGTCACCGTGAGCCTGGCGCTGCGGTACGACTACTTGGCGACGGGCTTTCCCGAGCAGAATATCGGGCCGGGCGAGCTGGTGCCGACCCGCAACCTGACATTCCCGGCACAGGACAACCTGAGCTGGCACGACGTCACGTATCGGACCGGGGTGACGTATGACCTGCGGGGCGACGGCCGGACCGCGCTGAAGGCGACCTTCAACAAGTACCTGCGCGGCCAGACGCTCAACGCGCTCGGATCGGAACCGAACCCCGTGAACCGGCTCGTGAACGTGGCGAACCGGTCGTGGAACGACGGCGACCGCGACTTCGTGCCCGACTGCGACCTGGTCAATCCGGTGGCCAACGGGGAGTGCGGCGCCATCGACAACCGGAACTTCGGCACGGCGGTCCCGGGGGCGACCTACGATCCGGATCTGCTGACCGGCTACGGCCATCGGGAGCGCAACTGGGAGTTCTCGGCGGGCGTCCAGCACGAGGTGCTGCCGCGCGTGTCGGTCGACGTCGGCTACTTCCGCCGCATCTGGGGCAACTTTCAGGCAACCGACAACCTGGCGCTCGGCCCGGAGGACTTCGACTACTTCAGCATGACGGTGCCCACACATCCAGGACTGCCGAACGGCGGCGGCTACACGCTCGACGGACTCCGCGCGCTGAAGCCGTCGGCGTTCGGCCGGCCGACTCAGAACTTCAACACGCTGTCGAACAAATACGGCAAGCAGATCGAGCATTGGAACGGCGTGGACGTCACCGTCAACGCGCGGCTCCAGAACGGGCTGACGCTGCAGCTCGGGACGAGCACCGGGCGGACGACGGAGGACGACTGCGAGGTGGTGGCCAGTTTGCCGGAGGTCAACTTCACGGGCAACCAGCGGCCGCAGCAGTTCTGCCACCGCGAAACGCCGTGGCTGACACAGGTCAAAGGGTACGGCGTGTACACGATCCCGCGGATCGACGTGCAGGTGGCCGGCACGCTCCGGAGCACGAAGGAGACGGCCGTCAACGCGAACTTCGTCGCGAGCAACGCGTATCTGGCGGCGAACTCCACGCTGGGGCGGGCGCTGGCCGGCGGGGCGTCGAACATGACGGTGGCACTGCTCGAGCCGAACACGAAGTACCTGGACCGCCGGAACGAGCTCGACCTCCGGTTCGGCAAGGTGGTCCGCGCCGGGCGGGCGCGGGCGGTCATCAGTGTCGACCTCTACAACGCGCTGAACACCGACGCGGTGCTGACGGCCAACGAGAGCTTCGCGGTCTGGCTGCGGCCGACCGAGATTCTCAGCGCGCGGCTGGCGAAGATCAGCCTGCAGTTGGACTTCTGATCTGGAAAGACTGTTGTCAATGAGCCGGTAGTTACATCGGTTGAGAGCAAGTCACGCCCGCGCCCGGCTGGTGAAGCCATCCGGTCGCGGGCGTGCGTCCGGGAGCACGTCGTGGACGGAAGGAGATGAAGCCGATGGCACGACAACCTCTGGTGGCGGCCTTCGCAGCGACTTCGGCGATCTGGACTATCTGCATCGTTGCGTCCGCGCAATCCCCTGAACGGGGCAGCATCAGCGGCCGGGTCACGGCTGATCAAGGCGAGGTGCGCGCGTTCCGGGTGGCCGCGCACAACCTGGACCAGCGGCTCTGGTACGTCGTCTTCACCAAGGACGGCGCCTACACGGTTCCCCAGGCGCTGCCCGGCCGGTACGAGGTGACGGTCTGGGAACCTGGCTTCGATGCGCCGACCGTGCCGGTGCAGCTGCGCGGCGGTGATCGCACGACCGCCGATCTGAGGCTCCAGCGGACGCAGGCCCGAGGCGAAGGCAACGGAGCGCCCAACGCCCGGCCTGTCGTGTACGTCGACACGATGGAGGAGATCTTTCCGCCAGGCCCGGGACAGGAGCTGGTGCGGGAACATTGCGTCGGCTGCCACCGCGACGGCGCCAGCTGGCGCAACGCGCGGACGTACGACGAGTTCCTGCGCGGGATCGAGCGAATGGCGGAAACGGGGCCGGCGAACAATCCGTACGTGCTGGCGGTGGGCCGGACGCCGTTTGGCGCCAGGCAGAAAGCGCTGATGGCCGAGTACCTGTTCCGCCACTTCGGGACGGATCAGCCGCTCAGACGGCTCCGCATCGATCCCCTGCTCCTGGACGAAGAGGTCGCGTCGAAGGCGATCTACGTGCTCTACGACATTCCGGCGGACCTGCCGAAGCAGCCCAGCGCGGGGAACCAGCTCGGCGCGGACATGATCGACGGGGTGGTGGCGCAGAGCCCGGCCCCCACGCTCCACCATCTCCAGGCCGCGGCGATCTCGCCGGTGGACGGCAGCATCTGGTTCTCCAATCGCGTGTCGAACGCGGTGCTGCGCCTGGATCCCAAGGAGCGGGACCCGGTCAAGAGGTGGAGGAACTATCCCATCAAGGGGAACAACTGGGTCGCCGTGAGTGGCATCACCATCGACAGCCAGGGAAAGGTGTACTGGAGCGAGCTGCAGGGCGGGATGATGGGCGAGCTGGACCCGGTCACCGGGAGACAGATTCGGCACTTCCTCCCCCACCAGGGCGTCGGTGTCGGCATCATCGCCGACAAGGACGACAACATCGGCTTTGCCCTCATCTGGGGGTCGCAGTTCGGGCGGCTCGATGCGAAGACGCGGCAGGTGCATATGGATCCCACCCCCACGCCCGACACCGGGATCTACGGGTTGGCGGTCGACGAGCGTGGCAACCTGTGGGGTGCGGGCTGGCAGAAGGGCACCATCAACAAGTGGGATGCCGAGACGCAGCTGGTCACCGAATACCGGGTGCCCAGTGCGTGGGGGCAGATCCGCCGCATGGGCGTGGACTCGAAGGGCATGGTCTGGGGGTCCGGGTACAACGTCGGCAGCCTGTTCAGCCTGGATCCCCAGTCGGGACGGATCACCGAGTACAAGAGCCCAGTGAGCGGCGGCATGCCGTACGAGGCGTGGCCGGACACATCGGACAACGTGTGGAGCGCCGATGAGGTGCACAGCGCGCTGATCAAGCTCGACCCGAGGACCGGCCGGTTCACGTTCTACCCGATGCCGCAGCCGCGCCAGAGCGTGCCCAAGATGGAAGTTGAGGCGAACAACACGCTGTGGTTCGGCACTCGCGGCGTGCCGACCACCGTCGGGGTGCACTTCTATCCCGAGGGCTACACGGC
>JACQTK010000043.1 GCA_016210845.1 Acidobacteriota bacterium
CACCACTACTGCGCAAAGCTCAGCAGGAAGGGGTTGGCGCCTGGAAGACAGTGCGGCACCACCCCTCTCGGGCGGTCGACCTCCTCCACCACGCCGCTCGGATACGGCGTAATGTTCTGCGTCGGCAGGAACTCGTAGTCGCTCGTGCGCATGAACGGCTCGGTCAGGTACACCGGGTCGTGCATGATCACCGCGGCCGTGAGGAAGTCGCCCGCGCGGATCCAGTGCTCCACGATCGTCGCCTTGTCGCTGCGCGGCAGTCCGTTGCGGCGCAGGTAGCCCTCCTTCAGGTGCGTGGTGGTGATCGTGAGCATGGTGCCTTCCCACCGTCCCGTCGAGAAGCCGGCCCACGTGTGCGGGGCGAGCTCGGAGGGATGCGGCCGGCCGTCGAGATAGATGGGCCGGTCCACCGAGCGGAGCCACTCGGCGTGAAAGGCGACGATCTCCCGCGACACGGGGTCGACTTCCTTGGAGATCGGTCACACCACGCCGTCCTGGCGCAGGGCTTCCAGGGCGGGCCCGCCGATCCCGATCAGCTGGAGCACGGCCTCGGTATCGGCGCCCAGGGCGGGACCGATCCACCGCGTCCGGCCGGGCGTCGCGCTCAGCTTGGGGACGATGCCCGGCAGGTCCACGGGCTGGCCGTCGGGAAGCGCCGCTGGCTCGATCATTCCGCGCGCCCGGTAGTGCGGATCGCCATGGATGTCGGCGGCCGTATAGATCTTGCCGACCGGCACATCGACTTGCTGGAGCGTGGTGAGGACCTGCTCGAGGGAGTGTTCCGACGTCCAGGCGGCGATCGCCCCGTCGATCGTCTCGATCTGCCGCACGCGGCCGTCGTTGTGCGCCAGCGCCGGATCGTCGGCGAGATCGGCGCGGCCGATCGCCCGCATCAGGCGCTTGAAGATGCCGTCGCTGTTGCCGCCGATCACGACGTAGAGGCCGTCGCGGCACGGGTACGTATTGGACGGCGCGATGCCCGGCAGGCTGGCCCCCGACCGTTCGCGGATGAACCCGTACCGCGAGTATTCGAGCAGCAGACTCTCCATCACCGCGAATACCGCTTCGTAGAGCGCGACGTCGACGAGCTGCCCCTTGCCGCCGTTCACCTCCCGGTGGCGCAGCGCCACGAGCGCGCCGATGACGCCGTACAGCGAGGCGAGCGTGTCTCCGAGGCTGACCCCCACGCGCACCGGGGCTCGGTCGGGATATCCCGTCACGTACCGGAGCCCGCCCATCGCCTCGGCGATGTTCGCAAAGCCCGGACGGTCGCGATACGGCCCTGTCTGACCGTAGCCGGACACCCGCACCATCACGAGCGACTCGTTGATCGCCGAGAGGTCGTCCCAACCCAACCCCCACGCCTCGAGCGCCCCGGGCCGGAAGTTCTCCACCAGGACGTCGGCGTGCTTCACCAGCTCACGGACGATGCGCCGGCCCTGCTCCGACTTGAGGTTCAGCGCGATCGAGCGCTTGTTGCGGCTCTGCGAGTACCACCAGAGCGACGTGCCGTTGTGGAGCTTGCGCCAGCGCCGCAGCGGATCGCCCTCGCCTGGCGGCTCGATCTTGATCACGTCGGCGCCGAACTGGGCAAAGAGGCTCGTCGTGTACGGTCCCGCGATGAGACCGCCCAGCTCGATCACCCGCACGCCGTGCAACGGAAGCACATCTTCGGCCATCACACTCTCCACGGGCCGACCTCGAGGCCGGCCCCGACAGCGACATGGTAGAGCGACATGGTAGTCTGTGGCGCCGATGCGATACGTGACGTTGTCAACCGATGCGGACCCCACTCCCAGGCTCGGCGTCGTCCACGGCGATCAGGTGGCCGACGTCCGCTCGCTGCCCGTTGCCCCTGGAACCGATCCGTGGCCCTCGGCGCTGCTCGATTTCATTCGCCAGGGACCCGCCGCGTGGCGGCGGCTCGCCGATCGGCTCGCCCGCGAGCTGCCTCGCGGCGACGGGACGTGGCATCGCGCGGACGAGATCCGCTGGCACGCGCCGATCCCACGCGTGCCGAAGAACATCTTCTGCCTCGGCCTGAACTACGCCAGCCACGCCATGGAGTCGGCCCAGGCCCGCGGGCGCGAGCCGAAGATCCCGCAGATCCCCGTCTTCTTCACGAAGGCGCCCACCACCGTCAGCGGCCCGTTCGACGAGATTCCGTGGGATCGCGGGGTCACGCAGCAGGTGGACTGGGAGGCGGAGCTCGGCGTCATCATCGGCGCCTCCGGCCGGAACATTCCACGGGCGCGCGCACGGGAGCACGTCTTCGGCTATACGGCCGTCAACGACCTGACCGCGCGCGACCTCCAGCAGCAGCACCTGCAGTGGTTCAAGGGCAAGAGCCTCGACGGCTTCTGCCCCATGGGTCCGCTCGTGGTCACCGCCGACGAGTTCGGCGACCCGCAGGCCAAGCAGATCGCGCTGCGCGTGAACGGCCAGGTCAAGCAGCTCGCCAACACGAAGGACATGATCTTCGGCGTCGACGCCATCATCGAGGTGCTCTCGCGCGGCCTGACGCTGGAACCGGGGGACGTCATCTCCACGGGGACGCCGGAGGGCGTCGGCATCGGGCGCACGCCGCCCGAGTTCCTCCAGGACGGCGACGTCGTGGAGACGGAGATCGAGGGGATCGGGACGATGCGGAATTGCATTGTGGCTGTTTCGTGATTTGTAGCAGATACAGGTTCTTGATCCCAGCGCGGCGTGTGGTTGCGGCTTCGCCGCGCTGGGATCTTTGTGTGCTTTGTGGCTGATTCGTCTTTGTGCTCTTGACAGCCAGAGCAAGGAGCGAAATGGATTCCGAACGGCTGGCGATCCGCGAGGTCGTCGAGAACTGGGCGCTGTGGCGCGACGCGGGCGACTGGGAGCGCTTCGCCACCGTCTGGCATCCAGGGGCCTGGATGAGCGCCACCTGGTTTCAGGGACCGGCCACCGAGTTCATCGCCGCGACGCGGGAAGGGTTCGATCGCGGCGTCAGCATCCTTCACCTGCTGGGTGGCTTCACCTGCGACGTCGTCGGCGTGCGCGCGATCGCGCAAACCAAGATGACGATCCTGCAGCGCGCCCCGCTCGACGGCGTGCTCGTGGACGTGGCCTGCACGGGACGCTTCTACGACTTCTTCGAGAAGCGCGACGGACGCTGGGGCATCCTGCGGCGGCAGCCCATCTACGAGAAGGACCGGCTGGATCCGGTGGATCCGGCGGCGGTGCCGACGCTCGACGCCGCCCGGCTGGCCCGGTTCCCCGAAGGGTACCGCCACCTCGCGTATCTGCAGGAGAGCAACGGCTTCACGGTGAAGCTCGGTCTGCCAGGCCTGCGAGGCGCGGCCGTGGAGAAGCTGTACGCCGAAGGCAAGGCGTGGCTCGCCGGATCGCCCACCCCCGGCGAGCCGGAGCGTCGCGCAGGCTGAAGCCTGCGCGCTACATCTCACCTGTAGAGCGCACGCTTCAGCGTGCGCGTCTCGGAGTGCGCGTCTGGCGTGCGCGTCGTACGTTCGGGGACCCGGCGGAAGCGGTCGCCGCGCCTCCGGGTCGCACGCAAGTACGGCTCGAGCACCTCGAGCGACCGGCGCAGCCCATCGGCGACATGGCGCCGTACCGCGGCGGCGGCCACGTCCGGATCGCCGCTCACCACTCCCTCGACCAGCTCCTCGTGCGGCCTGTGCGCGCCGTCACCCGTCCAGGGCTGGCGCATCGCCGCCAGCCACAGCGACGCCAGCGCGTACCTCTTCTCGATCGCCTCGCACAGCGCCGAACAGCGGCTGCACTCGGCCATCCGGACGTGAAGCTTCTGGTGAGCGCCGACGTACGTCAGGCGATCGGCCTGCAGCGCCAGGGCATCGACGCGCTCGGCGAGCTTTCGCAGCTCGGCTCGCTCGCGAGCGGTGGCCACCCGCGTGAGGCGTATCGCAGCCTCCACCTCCAGCGCCTCGCAGACGATGGCGTGGCCCGTCACGTCCTCGGGAGACGGCACGCGCACGCGCGTCCCCGCGCGTGCACGGTGCTCCAGGAGGCCTTCACATTCCAGCCGCAGCAGCGCCTCGGTCACCGGCGGCAGGCTCGTGCTCAGGTCCGCGGCGATCTTGCGGCGCGAGATCGACTCCCCGATTGCGAGGTCGCCGCGCAGAATCCGGCGCCGCACGACGCCGTAGACCTCGGCCGCCAGGCTGGTGCTGTCTGTCCCCTCTCGCACGGTCCTCCCTTGCGCGGTCTTCACGTTGGTGTAGCGCGGGGGCTTCAGCCCCCGCGGGTCGCCCCGCGCAGGTTAAAGCCTGCGCGCTACACCTGGCCTTCGTGGTTCAGAACTGGTACTTCACCGCGAACTGCATGATGCGCGGCTCACCCGCGCTCAGAATGCGGCCGAAGTTGGCGTTGCTGAAGTTCGTCGTCGGGTTGTTCCACCGGAACCAGTTGAACGCGTTGAACGCCTCGACGCGCGCCTCGATCCGGTGCGTCTCGGCAAAGCGGAACGACCGCACGAGCGAGAGATCGACGACGCGGTTGCCAGGGCCCACGTACGCGCTGCGACCGGAGTTGCCGAACGTGCCGAACGCCGGCTGCGCGAAGGCCGACGGCTTCAGCCACTGACTGAGCGTGTGGCCGTACACGTCGTCGGACACCTGGTTCACGCGCTGGACGTTGGGGGCGCCGGTCAGCGCCTGGTCGCGCCCTGTCGTCACCGTCAGCGTGTCTCCGGACGAGGCGCGGAAGATGCCCGAGAGCCGCCACCCCGAACCGAGCGCCCGCGCCAGGCCGCCCTCGAATTCCGGCGTCGTGTAGCTGGCGGTCAGGTTGAAGATGTGCCGCCGGTCGTTCTCGCACGGCCCCTTGTCCGCCTCGAGCCGCGCCTCGGCGTCCGCCGGCGGATTGACGATCGACACCGGCAGCATGTAGCCGCTGCCGACG
>JACQTK010000045.1 GCA_016210845.1 Acidobacteriota bacterium
CCTAGGCGCGCGGCGCGCGCCAAGCAGATACTGCCAACCAGCCGCGGGCTCCGAGGGGATATCAAGGGCGGAGTCCGCGGCTGGTAGGAAGAGCCGCCTGTGAGGGCGGCTCCTCATGCGGAGGGTGCAGGAGAGACGGGATTCGCTCTCGGCAGGGCCAGGGCCAGCAGCTGTCGACGAGCGTGCGCGTTTCCCCTGGCAACGGTGTTGTCTCGCAGGTCACGCCGGCGTTACGCGTGCGGCGATCGAGAGTCGCAACCGACCCGCCCGTAGGTGAGCTGGTTCACCGTCGCCTCACCCTGATGTAACGAACGCCCGTCGCACCCGACACAGTGCAAGGGACCGAGCCCGCGAATGGGAAGCTCGCGCCTCCCCAAGAGGGACACGTCAACCTATGGCGAGAATCGACGACATCATCGCAGCGGTCACCCAGGAGCTCCGCCGATGCGCGGCCGACGTCGATCGAAGGGCCAACGTTCGCTCGGTCACCATCTCGATCAAACTGGTACCAGGCACGGGAAGACCCCGCGCCGTGATCTGCGAGGTCGAAAGCGAGACCCGATTCCTGCCGCCCGCCGGCCGGACGTCATAGAAGAGAAGGTCGACGACCGCGCGCCGCGGAGCTGCAGGAGCAGTTGCGGAAGCGACTCGCCGATAATCGATAGGGACCCTGGTCGAGGGAGCGTTCGCTGGAGCGCGTGACCCGATTCTTGCTTCCCGCCGGCCGGTCGTGATAGAAACCCCGAAGCGTCGGCGCTTACGGCTTTCCTTCCTGGTCTCACTCAGCGGGCGCTCGGCGCCGAGCGTTTCATCCGAAAAGCTGTTGCCACCGGGGGCAAGCGTGGAGCCCCGGCCCTCGCGTTGCGAGGGGGTCGGGCTCTTTGTGTTTTAGCACACCGAGCCGGCTGGGGAATGCCTGGCGGCTTGACGCGACGTGCTCCCGCTGATCACCTTTCAGCGGCTGCCGACGCGAATCGGCGGGATGGAGCGTGATCAGGCGGGACGTATGACGAGAACCGACGAAATCATCGCGGCCGTGACTCGAGAACTGCGCCGATGGGCCGCGGACGTCGACGGCAAGGAGAACGTTCGCGCGGTCACCATCTCGGTCAATCTGGTGCCCGGAACGCCGAGGCCGCGCGCGGTCGTCTGCCAGGTCGAGAGCGAGACAAGATTCTCCCCGCCCGCCGTGAGTCCTCCAAATGTGACGCGGCTAAAGCCGCCGCTCTACAGGTCAATGAGATCCTGTAGCGCGCACGCTTCAGCGTGCGCGCAGAGCCGCGCCGGAGAGGAGCTGAGAGATGGCTGATAGCAGGTTCGAGGGGATGAATCTGCCGCAACGAGGCGAGATCGAGATCGACGAACAAGAAATCGACGGTCGGAAGCGGTTCCTCGAGTTCCGCGCGGAGGACGCCGAGGCGCTGAAGAGCCTCGGTCCGATCGCCCAGAAGTACGCCGACCCCGTCATCGAGGACCTCTATCGGCACTTCCTATCCTTTGATGAGACCAGGGCCTTTTTCAGAGATCCACAGGTTCTGGAGCGGGTGAAACGGCTGCAGAAAGAATACTTCGTGCAGCTCACCCGGGGTGACTACGGCGCCGACTACGTCCGGAACCGGCTGCGCATCGGCACGGTCCACGAGCGCATCGACCTGGCGCCCAAATGGTATCTGGGCGCGTACAGCTTCTATCTCCGTGCGGTCGCCAATCGGCTGCTCGAAGCCTTCGGCAAAGACCCTCGAAAAGCCTTCTCGGCCTTCCTGTCGCTGATGAAGCTCGTGTTCCTGGACGTCGGGCTGGCGGTTCACGCCTACATCGCGGCGCGGGAGAGCACGATGCGGAAGCAGCAGGAGGCGATCCGAGAGCTCTCGACGCCGGTGCTCCAGATTCGAGACCGTCTGCTGCTCCTGCCAATCATCGGCGTCATCGACACCCACCGCGCACGGCTCATCACGGAGGGACTCCTGCGCTCGATCCGCCTCAACCGCGCCAGGGTCGTGGTGATGGATGTCACCGGCGTGGCGACCGTCGACTCGAAGGTCGCACAACACCTCCTGCAGACGGTGGCGGCGGCCCGGCTCATGGGAGCGTCCGTGATCGTGACTGGTCTCTCGTCGGAGGTGGCCCAGTCGCTCGTCGCGCTCGGCATCGACCTCGGCACGCTCAACACCGTGGGCGACCTCCAGGGCGGCATCGAGGAAGCGGAGCGGCTCCTTGGCTATCGCGTGATTCGCGCGACCGAGACCGGTACCGGCCCGCAACCCGCAGAGCGGAGCTGAGCGCCGTGCCCGTTCCTATTCTGAGGCTGGACGATGTGCTCGTCGCCTCCATTCAGGCGGCGCTCACCGATCAGGATCTCCTCCAGTTGCGCGATGACCTGTCCGAGAAAGTCGGGCGCTTCCGGGCCCGTGGGGTGATCGTCGACGTGACCGCGCTGGATGTCCTCGACTCGTTTGCGACCCGTACGGTTCGCGGGATCGCGTACACGGCACGCCTGCGCGGCGCTCGGACGGTCGTGGTTGGGATCCAGCCCGATGTCGCCTTCGCGATGGTTCAGCTCGGGCTGACGCTCGAGGGCGTGGCGACCGCCCTGGATCTCGACGAGGGGTTGGCGCTCCTCCGTCGGGACGCCCCCTGAGGCCGTCGCCATGCCCGCTGAGGTGCTCGTCCCCATCCGTGACGAGACGGACATCGTCACCGCCCGCCAGAGAGGCCGCGAGCTCGCGGCCGCTCACGGTTTCTCGAAAACCGAGCAAACGCTCATCGCCACGGCCATCTCCGAAGTCGCGCGCAACATCCTCGCCTATGCGCGCCGCGGTGAGATCGTGCTCGCCACGAGCGAACATCAGAGCCGTCCGTGCATCGTGGTTGTCGCGCGAGACGAGGGACCCGGCATCCAGGATGTGGACGTGGCGATGCGGGAAGGCTATTCGACCTCGAACGGCCTGGGTATGGGGCTGCCTGGGGCCAAGCGGTTGATGGACGCGTTCGACGTCGTATCCGCGGTCGGCAAAGGCACGACGGTCACGATGAGAAAGTGCGTCCGGTGATCGAGACACAGCATGAGGAGCGCCCGCTCATCGAGTGGGGCTCAGCCGGTGTGGCACTCGACAAGGAGAAGTCCGGGGACGCGTATGTGGTGGCACCGTTTCCAGGTGGGGTTCTCGTGGCCGTCATCGACGGATTGGGTCACGGCGCGGACGCGGCCGCCGCTGCTCGGGACGCAGCCCGGCTGCTCGAGGCTCACGCCGGCGACGCTGTCTCCGAGCTCGTCCAGCGATGCCACGAGGGCCTGCGCAAGACTCGCGGGGCCGTCATGAGCCTCGCGTCGTTCAACAGCCGAAGTTCCTCGGTGACCTGGATCGGCATAGGCAACGTGGAGGGAGTCCTGCTGCTCGCCAACCGGGCGGCGGAGCCGTCACGGGACGCCCTCGCCGCGCGAGCGGGCGTCGTCGGCTATCAGTTGCCGCCGCTGCGCGAAGCCGTGCGCGCCGTGTCATCGGGCGACGTGCTGATCCTGGCGACGGACGGCATCCGAAGCGAGTTTACCGCCGGCCTTTCCGTGCAGGACAGCCCGCAGGACATGGCAGAATCGATTGTCGCCCGGTACGCCAAAGAGTCCGACGATGCGCTCGTCCTTGTAACGCGCTATCTGGGAACATGACCGGACGCCTCAGCGAACCGCTTCGCGTGCGCCTGCCCGTGAGCGAGGAGCTGGACGTTGTGCTGGCTCGCACCTGCGGGCGGGAGCTCGCGCTGCAGCAGGGTTTCCGGGAAGCCGCGACCGGGGCGATCGCGACGGCCATCTCCGAGGTCGCGCGGAACATCATCGTCCACGCTGGAACGGGAGAGATCGTTCTCGAGGTCGTGGAAGGGCGGGGTCGCCGCGAGCTCGTGGTCCTGGCACGCGATCGCGGCCCGGGCATCCCGGACCTCCATCGAGCGATGGAGGATGGCTATTCAACGGCGGGCGGCCTCGGACTCGGCCTGTCGAGCGCGCGGCGGCTCATGGACGAGTTCGGCGTCGTGTCCACGGTCGGCAAGGGAACGATGGTGACGATGAAGAAGTGGGCCGCATGATGCCGAGGGCCGAGCCCAGGGAGCGCGACATCCTGGCGGGCGAGTACGCCTCTGCCCTGCGGGAGTATGTGTCCGGCGGCGGTGAGGCCGCGCTGGCGCGCGCCTACGAGGTGGGGCGCACGGCCGCCACCACCGGCATGGGCATCGTGGAGCTCGCGATGGTGCACCAGGAGGCACTGGACCAGGTGTCATCGAGCGGTCCGGGCGACCGTTCGCCGGCCGCCCTCGCCACGCAGTTTCTCGCGGAGAGCCTCGCGTCCTTCGAGATCGCGTTGCGCGCGGCAGACGCGCTCCGGCGCGCCAAGGAGACCGCGGAGGGGCGGCACCGCGTGCTGCTCGCCGTCAACAACGCCATCGTCTCCAGTCTCAGTCGGGACGCGCTGTTCGACGCAATCTTCAAGGTCCTGCGCCACGTGCTTCACTTCGATCGCGCCAGCCTGGTGCTGGCCGACTCCACGCGCGCGGTGGCGACCGTGCAGGCGCTGGCCAGCAGCGCCGAGCACCCCGAACTGCTGCGCGTCCTACCCGTCGGCACAGAGTTCCCGTACGATGGAACCGCGGTGGGACGCGCGCTGCGCGAGCGACGCCCGATCGTGGTTCGAAACATGAGCCGCGAGCCGGAGGTTTCGGTGCAGAAGCCCCTCGTCGACCTGGGAGTCCGGTCGGGTATCGTCGCTCCGCTGTTCAGCACGCATGGCGCGATCGGGGCGGTGATGGTCGGCAGCGTGGCGCCGGAGCGGTACACCGAGGAGGACGCCGAGTTCCTCACGGACGTGGGTAAACAACTGGCGGTGGCCATCGAGAACATGCTGGCCTATGAGGAGATTGCCGGCCTCAAGGCGCGGCTCGAGCAGGAGAATCTCTACCTCCAGGAAGAGGCGGGCATCGCGCACGGCCTGCCCGAGCTCGTGGGCGGGTCGCCGGCGATGAGAAAGGTCGCGCAGGCCGTGGAGACGGTGGCGCCAACCGGTGCGACCGTCCTGCTCACCGGCGAGACGGGAACAGGCAAAGAGTTGATCGCCCGCGCGATTCACACCTTGAGCCCACGTTGCGGCAACACGATGGTGAAAGTCAACTGCGCCGCTCTCCCGGCCGGCTTGATCGAGAGCGAGCTGTTCGGCCACGAGAAGGGCGCGTTCACGGGGGCCATGGCACGCAAGCTCGGTCGCTTCGAGCTGGCGAACCATGGGACGATCCTCCTCGACGAAATCGGGGAGCTGCCGCTGGAACTGCAAGCCAAGCTGCTGCGCGTCCTGCAGGAAGGCGAGTTCGAGCGCGTCGGCGGCACGCAGCCGATCACGGTCGACGCGCGCGTGATCGCCTCGACCAACCGCGACCTCGACAGAGCCGTTCGCGAGGGCAGGTTCCGATCCGATCTGTACTACCGGCTCAGCGTGTTCCCGATCACGGCCCCCCCGCTTCGCGACCACAAGGAAGACATTCCCGCCCTGGTTCGCCATCTCGTCATGAAGTGTTGCGGCAGGTTCGGGAAGCGCGTCGAGACAATCCCGCACACCATCATGGCGGCGCTCGAGAGCTATGCGTGGCCCGGGAACGTGCGAGAGCTGCAGAACGTCATCGAGCGTGCCGTGATCGTGACGCGAGGTCCTCGGCTCGAGCTCGGCGACTGGTTGCCGCGCTCCCCAACCGGCCCGCCCGAGCCCGCGGACGTGACGCTCGAAGACGTGGAACGCCATCACATTCGGGACGTGCTCGAATCCACCGGATGGCGGGTGAGCGGTGCACGGGGCGCCGCGAGGATCCTGGGCCTCAAGCCGTCGACGCTCGACGCCAAGATGAAGAGGCTGGGCATCCACAGACCCGTCTGACGCCTCCCAGTATTTCCTGAACGCTCCGAACGGGTTGGGAGACACCGTCCTCACCAACGTCTCCCGGGGCACGGCCCACCGGCTTAACTCACGTCGTTGAACGACTTAGACGACTTGGCGTGGGCACGCCCGTTCCGGCACGAACCTTGGAACCTGTGCCGGCCGCACGGTGTCCCCGAGTAGTCGGGGGAAAGGGACATGCGTGGTTCGGCTCACAATCCTGGCGGACAGCGGCACACGCATCACGTTGAAGGTGGAGGGACGGATCGTGTCGGACTCCTCTTCGTTGCTGGAAACCGAGTGCCTTCGGCATCTCGCACGCGGATACCAGGTCGTGCTCGATTTCGCCGGCGTCACGTTCATCGACGCCCGTGCAGCCGCGGTCTTGAGGGGGTTGACGGCTCGGAGCCTCGAATTGATCAACTGCTGGCCTCTCATCAGGGAGCAAGTCGATGGTCGATGAACGGTCGGGCCGGGGACATCGTGCGAGCGGATCCGAAGGACATTGATCCCAGGAACAGCCATGATCGCAGGAACAGAGGGCGACGACGTCACGGGCACCGGCTCGAAAGAACCGGAAGTGCCCATCGACGAACCGGCGGAACCAGCCGGCGAGTGGGCGGGGGCCTCTCCTGAAGATGCCGAGCTGGTCGGGCGACTTCTTCGCGGACACGAGGAGTCGTTCGTCGCGCTCGTCGGGCGCTATCACGGCCCCCTCATCAGGCTGGCCCTCGCCTTCGTCGCCGACCGGGTCGTGGCCGAGGAGGTGGTGCAGGAGACCTGGCTCGCCGTCCTCAACGGCCTGCGGTCGTTCGAGGGCCGCTCGAGTCTGAAGACGTGGATCTTCCGCATCCTGACGAACAAGGCCAAGACGCGCGGATGGCGCGAGCGGCGCACGGTGCCATTCTCCCGGCTCATGGATGCGGACGCCAGCGACCAACCCTCTGTGGACCCCTCCCGGTTCAAGGCCAGCGGCATGTGGGCCGCGCCTCCTGACCGCTGGGGGGACGACACGCCGGAGAACGCGTTGCTGCGGCGGGAAGCTCGAGCGCACATCGAGGAGGCGATCGCCGCGCTCCCGCTGACGCAACGAGCGGTCGTGACGCTGCGCGACGTGGAAGGGCTGGACTCCGCTGCGGTGTGCCACATCCTGGATCTCAGCGAGGCCAACCAAAGGGTGCTGTTGCATCGGGGACGGTCCCGGCTCCGGGCGGCGCTCGAGAGCTACATCGGTGGCCCGCCCCTGTCCGCCTCCCGAACGGAACGAACTCCCAGCCGGCGGGCTCGTGCGCGAGCCTCCACGCGTTCGTCCTCGTAATTCCCTCGTCTCCGCTGCCGGGCGACACGTGACGCGCAAAGTGTGACGACGCTCACACACACGCACACGAGATCGTCCCAGCCGATCGGTGTAACGAATACGAAGTGCACGTGACATACCGTTGAGCGCGCGGGCGTCGAGCCGGCACGACTCTCGACGGGAATCTCTTCACGGAGGTGTGGAATGGCACGTTGGGCAACAGCACTCGTCGTCGCCGCGGTGGCGTTCGGCGTCAGTGCGGCATCGGCGCAGGAAACCACGGGCGCGGCAACTTGGGAGATCACCGGATTTCCCGGCGGCGGCATTCTGTTCACGGAGGGGAGCGATAACACGGGCGAGCCCGACTTCGGCAATTACGCCCTGGGCGGATCGCTGACCTACAACATCAACCAGTACTGGGGGATCGAAGGCGAATTCGGCGCCGGACTCGGCATCGATCAGCGGATCAACTTCAACGACGGCCGCGCCTCGATTGGCGACGTCTCGCCGCCGGACATGATCGCCTACAACGCGAACGCCCTCTTCTACCCGTTCAAGAACGATCGACGGTTCGTGCCCTACGTCACGGGTGGCGCGGGCGGGTTGACGATGTTCCAAGAAGACGAAGTGGGCTTCGACGACGACGAAACCTTCTTCACGGGCAACGCCGGTGGTGGCGTGAAGTGGTACTTCGGCAACTGGGGCGTCCGCGGCGATTACCGCTTCATCGCGATCAAGTCGAAGGACGACGCGCCGGCCTTTTTCGCCAACGCCGACACTCGGTACGGCCACCGCGTGTACGGCGGGCTCGTGTTCGGCTTCGGCCGGTAACGAGGTGACCCGATGACGCCGAGGCACGCACGGGTGCTCGCGTTCTGGCTGCTCGTCGGCGTGGTGGCGCTGCCATTCGGCCTGGCCACGCAGGCCGTGAGCGCCACACGTGACGACGCGGCGCCCGTGGTGCCTTGGCGCGTCAGCCGCCTTCCCGTCGTCGCCAATCATCACTACCGGATGGCGGCGAAGGTGCGGCCGCTCCTGCTCTTCTGGATCGGCCGCGACAATGTCGGCGCGGCCCACGTGGTCTGGCGCCGCAGTCCCGAAGGGACCGGCTTCGAGCTGCTGATCGGGTCGGATCCCACGCTGGCGCCGCGCCATATCAACCGCTGGGGCTACATCGCCGAGGAAGTACGGGGCCCGGAGGCCTCCCTGCTCGGCGTCATGAAGCAATCGAACGAGCAGTCGCTCGAGGAGGCGAAGTCGCGAGTCGCCCAAGAGGCAGAGGAAGGTCAGTACGTGTTCAAGGCGATTCAGAGTACGGCCACCGTCGACAAGGCCAGTTCGGCAATCACCACGGTTCGCCTCACGCACGATTTCACCTTCCGCGAGGTCGACGCCGTGCTGGACATCGTTGAACGCGAAGGCGCGCACGCGAAGGTGCGCCGCGTGAGCCTCCAGAAGGACACGCGGCCTGGCTTTCTCGTGGCGCTCACCGAGCTCATCCATCGCAACGTCACCGCGTACAGCTCGCCGGCCGCGCACGAAGCGGCGCGCAAGGCGATCGCCGTTCCTTACATCTACAACGGCACGCTGTGCGACCTGACGCTGCGCGCGAGCGATCGGCGACGCACAACGGAGATCGGCTCGCGCAGCTACGAAGACGTCATTCACGCCCGGTTCGAGGCACGGAACCGTGTAACCGGCAAGACCACCGAGTTCGAGTTGTCTTACGGCGCGTCGGGGAGTCTCGCCGAGATTCCGGTGCATGCCGTCTATCGGCCGCGTTGGTGGCTGCAGGTCGAGCTGTTCCTCGACCAGGCGGATCGGTCCTGAGGAGAAGGGATCATGGCGACAACGGCGGCGCTCGTTCTGACCGACGGCCTCGGGGAATACGGGGGCCTGACGCCCGGCATCGGCAACACGGTGCTCGGCGGTCTGACGCTCACGGAGCGCGCCGCGCTCGCCGCGCACCGGGCCGGCATCGACCGCATCCACATCGCGGGTGAGTGTCTGCCCGAGGAGCCTGGGCTGGCGCGCCTGCGGGCGCGTGGGCTGTCGGTCACCTGCGCCCCGGAACCCCACCGCCCGTTTGCGGCCGTCCCCTCGGATACTACGCTCGTCGTGATCCCGGTGGTCACGCTGGTCGAGCCGTCGGCGATTTCCGCGGCCATCGAGCGCGCACGGCTCGGCGCGGGTGAAGCCGCGCTCGTCGTCGATCCGAGGCCAGAGGCGCGTCACCGGTTCCTCCAGATCCGGGAGGGACAGGTGCGCTACTTGATGACCGATGGGAACGCGGCGGCCACCGGCCTGGCGATCCTGACGCCGGACGCGGTCGCCATCGTTGCCGACGCGCGGTCGGCGTGGGTCGCATTTCGGCGCCTCGCGCGAGCCACGGCGCTGTGGGCGGTGACCGTCGATCCTCACTTCGGCGAGCGGCTCCATGACGAGCGGGACCGGGCCCGCCTGGAGCGCGACTACATCCGGCACTCCAACGGCGGCGACAGGGAAAGCTTCTTTACGAAGCAGATCCGCCGCGTCTCGGTTCCGCTCACGCGGCAGCTCGTGCGCTTCCCGGTCACCGCCAATCACGTGACGCTGGCCGGACTCGCCCTGAGCATTGGGGCAGGCGCGGCCTTTGGCGTCGGGGGGTACTGGGCGGCCCTTCTCGGGGCCGGGCTCTACTACGCCAGCACCGTGCTCGACTGTTCGGACGGCGAGGTCGCCCGCGCCAAGTACTGCGAGTCCCCGTTCGGCTGCTGGCTCGAGACCGCCGCCGACTATGCGTCGTACGTGTTCGCCTGGGCGGGGATTTCGATCGCGGCTCTCCGCGCGAACCCGAGCAGCGCCTATTCGCGGGCCGCGATCGTGGCGCTCGTGTCGAGCCTGCTGACCTTTGCGCTCGTGGCGTACCAGCGCCACCGCGTCGCCCGCGCCAACCCCGGGCAGTTTGACGACGCGGTGGCGGCGACACTGGCGGTCGACAGCCCCGTGCACCGGTTCTCGGGCTGGGCGCGGCAGTGGATCAAGCGAAGCACCCTGGCGCACCTGCTGCTGTTCCTGGCGGTCATCGGGCGGCTCGAGGTCGTCTTGTTTCTCTGGGCCTTCGGCGCGTCCGCGGCGTGGGTCCTGGGACTGGTCGTGCACCGGGTGCTCGTCAGCCGGGTCACCGTCCCGCACCTGCGTTCCACGCCGACGCCAGGGGTGACGTCCCATGCGTGAGCAGCGCCCGACAGCGGCCGTCATCCTCGCGGCAGGCAACGGCCATCGAATGGGCCGCCTCACGATCGATCGGCCGAAATGCCTGCTGGAGGTCGGCGGCGCGCCGCTCATCGAACGGCAACTGGCGAGCCTCGACGCGTGCGGCATTCACGACGTGACGGTCGTGATTGGCTATCACGGCGCGCGTCTCAGAGCACAGCTGGGCGATCGCGTCCAGTACGTCGAGAACAGCCGGTACCGCGAGACCAACAGTCTGTATTCCCTCTGGCTGGCGCGCGAACGGCTCGCCGGCGGCGCGCTCGTGCTCAATGCCGATGTGCTGGCCCCGACGCCGCTCATCGAGCGGTTGCTGCTATCGCGAGCCGCGGATGCCGTGCTCGTCGATCGGCGGACCGGGCTCGGACCGGAGGAGATGAAGGTGACGCTCTGGTTCGACCTCGTGACCGACTTCAGCAAAGACCTGCCGCCGGAGCGGGCCGACGGCGAGAACGTCGGGATTGCGAAGGTCGGCGCCCGGGGCGGACGCCGGCTGATCGCGCACCTCGAGTCGCTCGTCGCGGCGGGACACGAGCAGGCGTGGGCGCCGCTGGCGTTTCGGGCGCTCGCGCGTGAGTGGCCGCTGAGAGCCGTCACGACGGCCGGTCTGCCCTGGATCGAGCTCGATTTCCCCGAAGACCTGGATCGCGCCCGGCGCGTGATCGCGCCGGCCGTCCGCGCGATCGAGCGGACGCGCCTCGCCGCGAGCGTCGCGGTGGCAGGAGGATGGAGATGAGACGCGTGCTGACGCTGCTCGCCGGCGCCGCCGGTGCGGCCCTGTTGGTCGGTCTCATCGTCTACGCCGGGCCGGCCCGCCTGGCTGCGCACCTGCGGACCTTGGGACCGGTGCTTCCTCTCCTTCTGGCCCTGACAGGCGTCCGCTACCTGCTCCAGGCGGCCGGCTGGCGACTGGCGATCGCCCCGGCCGATCGTCCCGGGTGGGCGCCGTTCGTCAACGCGGTCGTCGTGGGCGAGGCGGTCGGATACGTCGCGTGGGGCCCGATCACGCGGGAGCCGGCGAAGGCGCTGTTTCTCAGCCCCGTCGTGCCGGCTCGGGTCGCACTGATCGCCGCGCTGGTGGAGCGCGGGATCTTCGTCGTCACGGCGACGGCGCTGGCGGTGGTCGCGGCCGGACTCCTCGCGACGCGTCATGGGCTCTTCATCTGGCTGGCCGCAGCCGCGGCCGTAGCCGTCACGCTGGCGATGACCCGGCGCGTGCGGCGCGCGCCGCGCGCGGATCGACTCGGGTCGAAGGCGACGCTCGACGTGGCAAGGGATCTGTGGAGTCGCCGCCCGGCCGCGCTTCTCGGCATCGGCGGGCTCGCCCTCGCGCAGGAAGCGATCAACGTGCTGGAAGCCTATCTGATCTTCACGTGGCTCGGAGCCGCGCCGACGCTGATGCTCGCCCTCCTGTTCGAGGGGCTCAGTCGCGTCGTCAACGCCGTCGGCCAGTTCGTGCCCGGCCGCGTCGGCGTCTACGAGGCCGCAAGCGCGCTCCTCGCCGATGCGCTCTCTCTCGGCGCGAGTTACGGCGTCAGCCTGGCCCTGGCGCGACGCGCCCGGTCGCTGCTGTGGGCGGTGCCGGGAGGTGTCTTACTGATGCACCGCGGCTACCGCCGGGCGACTCGATCGGCCGGACGGGAGACGGTAGTGCCCGCTCTGCTGGAGTCACGCCCATGAAACATCTGAACACGCGACTGCTGGTCATCCTGGCCTGTTTCCTGGCGGCCACGCCGCCGCTCGGCGCCGAGAAAGCCGTCGTGGTACGCGTCTCGCCACTCGTGGCGGCCGCGCCTGCCACGGTACGGATCACCGTCACCGTCGAGCCGAACGAGAGGAACCGGGCGCTCGTGATCGAAAGCGACTCGGGCGACTACTACCGCAGCAGCCAGGTCCAGCTCGAAGGGGACAGGTCACCTCGGACGCACATGCTCGTGTTTCGCGGGCTGCCGCCGGGGGAGCACCGGGTCAGCGCCGTCGTCCACGGCACGAACGGCTTCCGCTCCGCCGTCTCGACGACCGTGACGGTCGTCGGGGCTGGACCCTCGTCGTGACAAGGAGGCTCGCGATGAACCTCGCCTTCGAACGCCGCCAGGAGCGCGCGGACGCCGGCGCGCAGAGGCAGCTCATCACGCTGGCGGTCGACACGTTGCCCTGGCACGAGGGCCCGGACCTGCTGCGGTCGCTCCTCGCGTCGGTCAGGGGCGTCGAGGCCGTGGAGCTGGATCCCACGAGCGCGCGCGTCTGGGTGTTCGCCAACGGGAGCGTCGAGCCCGAGTCGCTCGTCGAGCGGCTCGAGTCGTGGGGCTGCGGCAGCTACGTGCTCGACGACCGGTTCACGGTGCCGCAGTGAGGGCACCGCACCACGCCGCCAAGGATCATGAGGCACACGATGCACATCAACGGCTCTTGGACCGCTGTACGGCCCCACACGCGCATTCTCAGTCAAGGGCGAGCCCTAGGACCTCTATGCGGCCCGGAACGCGAATCTTGTACTCGTTGCATCGACCGCCTAGCGGTCCTAGCCGCGCGGAGCGCGGCAGAAGAGACTGGAACCAGCCAAGGGGCGGAGCCCCTTGGCTGGTTTCGTCCGCTCGTCCCGACCCTGGTGCTCGCGGCGCTGCTCCTTGCCGCCGGTGGCACGTCCGCGCGTGCGCAAACGCCGTTCATCCCGTACTTCGGGAAGAACCAGATCCACTACGACACATTCGACTGGCACACGTACCGGACCGACCACTTCGAGATCTACTACTATCCGGAGCTGGAGCCGCATCTCGAGCGGGTCGCGGGCTACGCGGAGAGCGCGTACCAGCACCTGAGCGGCGAGCTCAAGCACGACCTGGCGGCACGGGTGC
>JACQTK010000050.1 GCA_016210845.1 Acidobacteriota bacterium
GCGTCGCCGTCTTCGAGTCCTGGGGCCGCGTATCGTTGTACAGGCCCAGGTACTTCTGAGGCGTGTCGGGCAGCAAGTCCAGGAACGCGGTGCCGCTTTCGTGTTCGGCGTTGACCTCTTCGGTCTCCTGCACCATCCGCAGCGCCCGGTGCTCGCCGCAGGCGGTCACGCAGGCCGCGCAGCCCTTGCACAGATCCGAGACGAAGATCGAGAAGACGCCGCCGCCGCCGGGCGTCTTCTTCTCGGGCGTGGCGAAGATGGCGTTGGCCTTCTGATAGGCCATCGGCACCTTCGCGAGGATGTCGAAGAACTGCCGCTTGGCCTCCGGCGCCACGTGTCCGTCGACCGCGGTGGTGGCCTGCTCGACGATCTGCTGCAGCGGCTGCGCCTGGTTCTTGGCGAGCCCTTCCTTCATCATGTCCCGCGTGCGCTTCTCGATCTCGGGCACGAGGTCGAGCAGCTTCCGCCGCTCCGCGGTGTCGGTGACGTAGTTGGAGACGGCCGCGCGCAGCACCGTGGCGAGATCCTGCGAGCAGTTGGGGAGCGCGGTATCCGGACAGACCGCGATGCACTCCATGCACTGCGTGCAGTTCTCCGGGATGTAGAGCGGCGTCTCGCGGCGGGCGACGTACTTGGAGGCGGTGTCGCCGCTGCCCGCGGCCATCACGCCGAGCGATGCGAGCGGCGTGGCGGGCTGGTGGTAGCCGTAGCTCGATCGGAACTCGGCGTCGAACGCCGCTATGCTCGTCAGCGGCGTGCGCGGCCCCTGCCCCTCTGGGACCGCGTGCGAGCGGCATCCCGAGCCGCAGCCGGTGCCGTTCCCGTTGCCGTCGGCGGCCAAGACGGGCAGCAGCGCCTGGCCGCGCAGCGTGGACCGATCGGGGGCCTCGAGCTCGCCCACGCGGATCTCGCGCACGAGGTCGAACCCCTTGGTCATGACCTCCATGTTGGATGTCACGACCGCGTCGCCCAGCCGGCCGAACTTCTTGACGTACTGTTTGTGCACCGCGTCGCGGAACTGCTCCTGCGTGATGCCGAAGTCCTTGAGCATCGGCGACACGGCGAAGAACCCGCCGAGGAATGCGTTGCCCTGCATGCGGAGCTGCAGGTCGCCGCGGTCGGTGGCCTCGCGCGCGATGCGGAAGCCGGGCAGCGTGAACACGCGGATCTTCTTGTCGATGATCTGCTTGCGGGCCCAGAGCGGCAGCCGCTCCCACGCCTGCTCGCCCTCCTCGTCCGACTCCCACACGAGCGAGCCGCCCTCCGACATGCCGTCGAGCGGGTTGGTGTGCGTGAAGGCCTTGGGGTCGCAGCACAGCACGACGTTGACGTGCCGCAAGTCGCAGTTGACCCGAATCCGCTCGGGCGCAGCGATCATGAAATACGCTGTGGGCGCGCCCTTCTTCTCGGAACCGTACTTCGGGTTCGCGCTGACGTGGATGATCTCCCTCGGGCTGCCCAGATCGTCGACGATCCTGTCGCGTTCGTACAGCAGGTCGTTCAGGTCGCCGATGATCGCGCCGAGGTTCTTGCCCGTGGTGATGGCGCCCCAGCCGCCCACGGAATGGAACCGGACGGCGATGGCCCCCTCGGGCAGCAGCGACGGCGTGTCGTCCGACTTCACCTCGTAGGGATGCTCCACGCCGAGCACCATGAAGGACACGCCGTCGGAGGCGCGCTTGCCGTCGCGACGGGCGCGGGTGCCCGTGGCGAACTCGTACGCGCCGACCGTGTGCTCGGGCCGGAAGTCGCGCGAGCCCAGGCCGTACACGCCGCCGAAGAGGCGCGGCATCTGGTCCGCCGTGATCGCGGGCAGGCCCGCCTCGCCCTGGAGCGCCTTGTTCAGCGCGGTGCGAATGTCGCGCCCCATGGGGTTGTCGCCCGCCAGCGGCTCGTCCGTGCGCTCGAGGATGATGACGTTCTTCTTGCCGGCCAGCGCCTTCACGACGGCGGCCTCGGGGAACGGGCGGAACACGTTGAGATGGATCGAGCCGACCCGCACGCCGCGCCGCTCGCGCAGGTAATCGACCGCCGCCTCGATGTTCTCGGCCGCCGAGCCCAGCGACACGAAGACCGTGTCCGCGTCCCCGGTCTTGTACTCGGTGACCAGCCCGTAGTAGCGTCCCGTCAACTCGGCGAAGTCCTTGTACGCCTCCTCCAGGAACTGGAGGATCGGCTCCACGAAGTTGTTCCGGCGCGCGACCACGCCCTGCATGTAGTGCTCCTGGTTCTGGACGGGGCCCAGCAGCACGGGGTTGGTGAGGTCGATCATGCGCGGGACGCGGCGGCGGGTGGGGCCGAACAGAATTCGCTGGCTCTCGGTGGGGCATTCGACGATGTCGTCCGGCGCGCCCAGGTACCGGCGAATCAGCTCGGATTCATGCTTGTAGAACGTCCGCTCGAGGTGCGACGTCAGGAAGCCGTCCATGACGTTCATGCCCGGAGTCAGGCTCAGTTCGGTGACGCGCCGGAGGATCAGGGCCTGGTCGGCGGCCTGCTGCGCGTCCTTCCCCCAGACGATGATCCAGCCCGTGTCGAGCGCGCCGTACACATCGTCGTGCCCGCAGTGCACGTTCAGTGCGTGCTTGGTGAGCGCACGGGCGGCGACTTCCAGCACCATCGTGGAGCACTTGCCCGGAGCGTGGTAATACTGCTCGACGCCGTAGACGACGCCCTGGCCCGAGGTGTAGTTGACGACGCGCTTGCCGCAGACCGAATGCGCGATGGCGCCGCCCTGAGCGGCGTGCTCGCCCTCGGCTTCAATGGCGATCGTGTTGCCGCCAAAGACGTTGAGCTTGCCCTCCGCGAACGCCTGTTGGTACAGCTCACCGCCTTCCGTGGACGGCGTGATGGGGTAGAACACGCCCGCATCGGCAATCCGGCTCTCGGTATGGTAGGAGACCAGCTGATTCCCGTTAGCCGTAACGCGAATCCCCGGATACGGAGGCTTCGACTTCATGAACACGCCCTCCCGCGGACGGATCGACACTGGCGCGGCAAAGTGACGCGCGTGCGTCGCCCTGCCGCGGCAAAGTCCCTATTCTAGCCGAAAGACTCAGGAACCGCTGGACGCGACCGCCCGGCCGTGGTATCAACTGGCGCATATCGTTCGCGGATAGGACACATACCTTCCCCGCATGTGAAGGGACCCCCCATGGCCTTGCTCGCATGTCTCGCCGAGGTGCTCAAACGAGAGCGGATGCCGTACGTCACGTTCCGGCACCCGCCGGCCTACACGGCCCTGGAGCAGGCGGAAGTCTCGCACGTCCCGGGCCGCTGTTCCGCCAAGGTCGTCGTCTGCATCGCCGACGGTGCGCCGCTGCAGGCCGTGGTGCCCGCGCACTATCTCGTGGACCTCGAGCGGCTTCGCCTGCTGGTGGGCGCCGCCACGCTCCGCCTCGCGCACGAGGAAGAGATGGCCGCGTTGTACCCCGACTTCGAGATCGGTGCGGCGCCTCCCTTTGGCACCATGTACGGCCATCGCGTGTTCGTGGAGCAGTGCTTCGTGGGCGAGCCCGAGATGGTCTTCAGCGCGGGCACGCACACCGACTGCCTCTGCATGCACTACAACGACTTCGCCGAGATGGTGAAGCCGGTGGTCGGCGCGTTCGGTCTGCCGCCGGGCCGCGCGCGTCGGCCCGCGCGCAGCTCAGCGGTCGCCGAGAGCTGACTGTTCTGCCCGTTCTTTTTTCTTCTTTGGAGATCGCTGCGCGGTGCGGCATATCTTCCGCCAAACCGGCTCAGCTCGTCGCGACAGCTGTTTGCTTCCGGCCAACCCGGGCTCGCTTCGCGCTTTACGCTCACTACGGTTTGGCTCCAGACATGCCGCACCACGCAGCAAACGTGCCCTCGGCGTTTCAGGGCAGCAAGTCGGAGACGGGGATGCGCGCCCCTGGCCGTGACAGAGGCTCGACTGTCTCACCGGAGTCGAACCGGCTCGCCGGGCGGTAATGCCAGCCGAAGCGCGCGGCCGAATGTGATGTCGGGTCGCGATGAGTCTCCAGGATCGATTCTGTCAGGTTGACAATCCAGTAATCGGGCACCCCAGCTCGCGCGTACAGGCTTCCCTTGGTACCCCGGTCGTACGCGAGCGTTGTGTCGGCGACTTCGACGACGAGCAAGGCCGATTGAGGGTGGGCATCGCGGTAGTCCCTCGCCGAGCCGGTGACGACGGCCACATCGGGCTCGGGCTCCGACTCTGCGCCAAGTGCCAATGGCAGTTGCACCCGAACGTGCGCGTCGCGGCCGAACACCGATCGCATGGCTTCCTGAACCAGCGAGACACACGTGGCATGGACACTGCTCTGTGGTGTCACGGTCAGGATTTCTCCGCCAATCAGCTCTACACGGTCCTCAGGGTTCAGGACTCCCGCCTCAATCATCCGGTCGTATTCGCGGCGCGTCCAGCGCCGCACCTGCACCGCGCTCGTGTCCATGGTCCAGACGCCCATCATCGTACGGTAGCTCGTTCGACGAGACAAGCTGTCTCGCAGATCTCCCGACATCCGGCTCGCCCCTTGCGCCAAAGGTGTGCGAGCCCCAGTAGAGCAGCAGACCGGCGGCCGCCGCGATCGCGGCATCACGCGCCTGCGTGGCCGTGCTGGTGGAGAGCAGCCAAGCGATCAGCGCGAGCGACACGGCCGAGGCGACGACGCCCGCGGGCGCGAGGAACAGCGCTGGCGGGGCATCGACCCTGCGGCGGAACGCGGGCAGCGCGGCGCACGTCGCGGCATAGATGAGCAGCCGCGCGATCACGCTGATCGTCGCCGCGTACACGAACGTACCGGACAGGGCGAGCGCCAGCGCGACCAGCGCCGTCACCAGGATGGCGGCGTGGGGCGTGTGGAAGCGGGGATGCGTCGCCGCCAGCAGCCCGGGCAGCTCGCGGCGCCGCGCCATGGCAAAGGGCAGCCGCGGCGCCACGAGCAGCGTGACGTTGAGGTTCCCCAGAATCGACACGAGCGCGCCCGCTGTGACGAGCGCCGCACCCCACGGGCCCATGACCGAGCCGGCCGCGTCCGTCAACGGGCGGGTCGCGCCCGCCAGGTCTGAAACCGTCCCGATCGCCACCACCTGAATCATGATGTAGAAGACGGCCACGACCGCGATGGCCAGCAGCAGCGCGCGCGGCAAGTCGGCTCTCGGATCGCGGGCCTCGCCGCTGGGGACCACAGCCATCTCGAATGCGGTGAACGCGTAGACGAGCAGCAGCACCGAGGCGGAGAAGTCGCCGAACGACGGCACGGGGCCCGCGGTCGAGTAGGCCGCTGGATCGAGAAAGAAGCACCCCACCAGCACGAGCAGCGCGAGGGGCGCGAGCTTGGCCACCGTGAAGACATTGCTCACGATCGCGGCCTGCCGGACCCCCACGAGGTTGGCGGCCGTCAACGCCGCGACGACCAGGCCGATGGCAGCGGCGCGGGCCGCACCCGCGGCCGCGACGGGCACGAAGAACGTCAGGTAGGCCACGAGCAGGTTGGCGTTGGCGGCAAACGCCGTGACCCTCGCCACCCACATCATCCAGCCGACCTCGAAGCCGATCAGAGGCCCGAAGGCCTCGCGCGCGTAGAGATACGGGCCGCCCGTGTCGCTGAAGCGGCTGCTCACCTCCGCGAAGCAGAGGACGATCAACGCGACTGCCGCCGCGCAGATCACGAAGGCGAGCAGGCTGTAGACGCCGATGCGTCCGAAGACCTCGGAAGGCAGGCCGAAGATCCCTGCTCCGATGACGGCGTTGATCGCCAGCGCGACCAGGTCCCAGCGCCGGATGGCCCGAAGGAGCCCTTCGCCGGTCGGCTCGCTCATCGGCGACGTCGCCTCGTGCGGACTGCGGCAGGATTGGACCGCTATACGGCCCCGTACGAGAATGTTGTACCCGTTGGCGCGGCCGTATAGCGGTCCTAGCGCCCGGAGCGCGCAAAGCAGATACTGCCAACCAGCCAAGGGCTCGCACCCACAAGCAACGGGATATCAAGGGCGAGCCCTTGGCTGGCTGTTGTACTTTTCGTTGCGAGAGTATAACCGCGAGGCCTAGCCATGTCGGTGGTCACGGTGTCTCAGAAGGGTTGGATCGTGATTCCGGCCGAACTTCGCGACAAGTACCAATGGAAGCCCGGCGATCGCGTGAAGGTCGTCGATTACGGGGGGGTCGTCAGCCTGGTGCCCTTGCTGCGCAACGCGGAAGAGGCAGCCATGGGGACGCTGAAGATGCCGGGCCGCTCCCTACTGGGGGCGCTGCGTCGGACGCGACGGGGAGAGCGGCGGCGTGGCCAGGGCCGGACGTAGGGTCACGGTCCTCGACACCCGGGCCATGCTGGCCTATCTGGATGGCGAGCCGGGCGCGCACGACGTCCGTCAACTTCTCAGGAACGCCAGGCGAAAACGGATATCCGTCCTCTTTTCGATCATCAACTACGGAGAGAGCGTGTAGTAGGGAACGCGGTCAGTCCGACGGCAGCCTGGTGCGCGGTGGTACACTGAAGCGCCATGTCCACGCATCCGCACATGGCGGAAGCCCTCGAAATCCTTCGATTTCAGAGCGACCTGACGGGCCGAACCGGACCGGACCTGGCGGACGTGTACCGCCGCGTCGTGACCGTGCTCGATCGGCTCGGCGCGAAGTGGACCCTGGTTGGGGCCCACGCGGTGAACGTCTACGTGCGGCCGCGTGCGACAGTCGACGTGGATTTCATCGTCGACGGGCGGATGCTGAAGCGGATTCTCGCGGAGCTCGAGGCGGAGTTCGGAGCGCTGGAGACGACGGACATCGGCGCGGCGCTGCGCATCACCAACCTCTCCATCGACTTGATCCGCAGCGACAATCACCCGCTGTTCCGTGCCGCTCTGGACCAGGCTCAGGAGCGCGGCGGTCCGCGCGTCCCGCCGCCCGAGCTGCTCGTCACGCTGAAGTTCCTGTCGGCGGTGAGTCCTTGGCGCAAGCCGGGCGAGCGCAAGCAGGATGCCGCCGATCTGATCAACGTCTACCAGTCGGCAGGTGCCGAATTCGATCGCCAGTCCGCCGTTCAGTACAGCTCGGCCGTCTATCCGGGTGCGGAACGTGACTTCGCCGCAATGCTCGATCGCATCGACCGCGGCGAAGACGTTCAGCTCTGATCAGAACAGCGTCGCCGCCACGCGCAGGGCGACGTCCACCCAGGGGCTCGGGTAGACGCCGATGCCCACCACCCCGAGCGCGCAGACGCCGATCGCGACGCCGAGCAGCGCGGGCACGGGCACGGGCTCGCGGCGGTCGGGCGCCTCGATGTACATCCGCCGCGCCACGAGCAGGTAGTAGTAGAGGGCCACGACGGTCAGCACGGCGCCGAGGAAGACGAGCCCGTACAGGCCCCGCTCGACCGCCGCCCAGAAGACGTAGAGCTTCGCCCAGAAGCCCGCCA
>JACQTK010000059.1 GCA_016210845.1 Acidobacteriota bacterium
TGCCGGCAAAGAGCGCCTCCGCCAGCTGCTGCCGGTAGCTCTGCGTGCGCAGGAGCGCCGCCTCCTGGCGGTTGGTGAGGAACGCCACCTCCGCCAGCACGCTCGGCATCGTCGCGCCGATGAGCACCATGAAGGGCGCCTGCTTCACGCCCAGGTTGCGCACGCTCCGGTTGCCCTGCCGGAGCCGCTCGTGCATCGACGCCTGCACCATCGTGGCGAAGTCGCGGGACTCGTTGATCTTGTTGTTGAGCGCGATGGCCTTGACGATGTCGGGCAGATGGCTCATCGTGCGCGCGGAGCCCGCGTTCTCCCGCGCGGCAATGGCCTCGGCCTCGCGGTTCGGCGCGAAGTTGAGGAAGTAGGTCTCGAACCCGTTGACGCTCGCAATGGCGCTGGCGTTGGCATGGATCGACAGGAACAGATCGGCCGACGCGCGGTTCGCGACGGCGGTGCGATCTTCGAGCGGCACGTAGGCGTTCGAGCGCCGCGTCAGCAGGACCTCGACGCCAGGCTCGGCCGCCAGCAGCTTCTCCAGACGAAGCGCCACATCGAGCACGAGATCGGCTTCGGTCAAGCCTCGCACCTGCGCGCCAGGGTCGTGGCCGCCATGGCCAGGGTCGATGACGACACGCGCGACGCCGAGGCCCAGCTGGCGGGACAGCGAGAACCCGCCGCCGGTGTTCGCCGCGGCGGCGGCTGGAGGGGCGGCGGGCGACGGCGCGACGGGCGCCGGGGTCCATGCGGCGCCTGGGGCGTCGTTCGCCGCGGCAGCCGACGCTCCCGTGCGCTCGAAGTCGATGACGATGCGATAGGGGTTATAGAGCGAGTAGACGCTGTAGCGGCCTGCGCCCTGCAGGTCGAAGACGACGCGCGTCCGGTTATCGGCCTGCCGTCCCACGCGCGCCCGCTGCACGACGTTGTCGGAGAACGGAAGGGTTGCCTCCTTGAGGGCGTCGACCGCCTGCGTGTTCTGGAGATCCACGTAAACGCGGGGAGGACCTTCGAGCCGCTCTTCCGAGAACAGCGTCTCGCGTTCCAGCTCCAGCGTCATGCGAACCGCCCCGGGCAGCACCTCCCGCCGGATGGCCTTGAGCGTCGACATCGGTGCCTGCGTGGCGTTGAGGCGTCCGGTCTGATCGGGCACACGGGCGATGAGCGAGCTGGAGGGATATTCCGACACCAGGTGCGCGAACAGCCGCAGCGCGGTGGCCCGATCGCGTGTGTCGCCGAACTGCCAGAAGGCATCGGCGGCCAGCACGCCTGCCTGCCAGAGCGCGTTGTCGCTGTAGCCGCTGTTCGGATACCGCCGGACGATGCCCTCGTAGTTCGCGATGGCGCCGCGAATACGGCGGAGCAGCGCGGCGGTGGCCGCGCCCGGAGGCTGGGACCGGAGCTGCGGCGCCAGCGCCAGTTCCTCGCGCAGCTCGGCCTCGCGCGCGAGCGCGGTCGTGTACAGGCTCTCCGCGCTCTGCGCGCGCACCACCACGCTCAGCGCGATCGACACGAGCAGCACCACGGCCATTGGGCCGCTAGACGGCCGTTTGCGTGAAACGGGCCGGATAGCGGCCCTTGCGCGCGGAGCGCGCCAGGCAGACACAGCCCACCAGCCAAGGGCGAAGCTTGGCGGGCGATACAGCAGGGGCGAGCCCTTGGCTGGTCTACCGGAGCTGCGCATCCACCTCCTCGAAGTACCCGCGGTCGACGAGCACCTCCCGCGGCTTGCCGCCCGCGCCAGGCGACACCAGCCCCTCGGCCTCCATCATGTCCACGAGCCGCGCGGCGCGGCTGAAGCCGATGCGGAGCTTGCGCTGGAGGTACGAGATCGACACCTGCCCGCTGCCGACGACGATGCGTGCGGCCTCGTCGTAGAGCTCGTCCTTCTCGAACTCGAGCGCGCCCGGTCCCGACGCCTCGTCTTCGGCCGTGATCGACTCGTCGAACACAGGCTTTCCCTGCTTGCGCAGGAAGCTGGCCAGGCGCGCGGTCTCCTGCTCGGAGATGTACGGCCCGTGCAGGCGGATGCAGCGTGAGGAGGCCGGGGGCAGGAAGAGCATGTCGCCGCGCCCGAGCAGCTGCTCGGCGCCGTTGCCGTCGAGGATGGTGCGCGAGTCGGTCTTCGACGACACGCGGAACGAGATCCGCGACGGCAGGTTGGCCTTGATGTGCCCGGTGATCACGTCCACCGACGGCCGCTGCGTGGCGAGAATCAGGTGGATGCCCACCGCGCGCGCCATTTGCGCCAGCCGCGCGATCGACTCCTCGACCTCGTTGCTGGCGACCATCATCAGATCGGCCAGCTCGTCGATGACGACGACGACGAAGGGCAGCGGCTTGGGGGCATCGGGATCGGCCGAGGCGCCGCTCTCGGCGAGCGCCAGCCGGATGTTGCGGTTGTACTGCTCGATGTTGCGGACGCCTTCGCCAGCGAGCGTCTTGTAGCGCTCTTCCATCTCGCGCACCGCCCAGCGCAGGGCGTTGGCGGCCCTCTTCGGATCCACGACCACGGGCGTGAGCAGGTGGGGGATCTCCTCGTACATGCCCAGCTCGAGCCGCTTGGGATCGATCAGGATCAGCCGCACGTCGTCGGGGGTCGCACGGTAGAGGATGCTCGTCAGCATGGCGTTGAGCCCCACCGACTTGCCCGTCCCCGTGGATCCCGCGATCAGCAGGTGCGGCATGGTGGCCAGATCCGTCACGTAGGGCTCGCCATGGATCGTCTTGCCGAGCGCGAGGGTCAGCTTGGAGAGCGATCGCTGGTAGGCGTCGGATTCGAGCAGCTCGCGCAGCGAGATCGCCTCGCGGTTCAGATTGGGAATCTGGATGCCGACGGTGGACTTCCCGGGGATCCGGTCGATCAGCACCGACTCGGCCTGCATCGCCAGGCAGAGGTCGTCCGCGAGGCTCGTGATCTTGCTGTACTTGACCCCTGCCTCGGGCTTGAACTCGAACGTCGTGACCACGGGCCCCGGATGGATCTGCGCCACCTGCCCCTCGACGGCAAACTCCCGGCACTTCTCCTCGAGCTGACGCGCAGCGTCCATCAGCTCGCGCTCGTCGATCTTTCGTTCGACCTTCGCCGCGTCGAGCAAGGCGGCCGGAGGCAGGGCGTGCGCGCCCTGCCGGCGCCTGGCGGGCGCCCTGCTCGCCTCGGGTTCGGGCAGCGGGAGCGGCAGCGAGGCGTCGGGCTTTCGCGCTACCACGGGCGGCGCCGCGCGCCCCGGTGGCGTCGCATCCTCATCCAATCGCTCGGTGACCCTGAGCCCCCGTGCGGCTCGGGGTGGCTCGTCGTCAGCCGCGGCGTCCTTCGACGGCCGCAGGCCGGCATCCGCCGCCTTGCTCACATGCTTGGCGATCACTTCGCGACGCTGCCTCTCCTTGCGCCGCGCCTCGATCGTCCGCCGCAGCCAGCCCACGCTGCGCGCGGAGAGATCCCGCGACCCCGCCCCCGCCCGCGAGAACATGCGGCCGAACGAGAACTGCGTCGAGAGGATCACCGACATGGCGATCAGCGTGAGCAGCACGATGATCGAGCCGGTGCGGTTGAGATACTCCGACAGCGCCGCGCCGATCCACGCGCCAATCGACCCGCCCGCGTGGAACGTCTTGATGGCCCCGAGCCCCGTGGAAGGACCGACGACGGCGGTGCTGCCGAGGATCAGGCTCAGAAAGGCGCTCGCGCCGCCGAAAAAGAGGCCCACCCCCACGAGCTTCGTGTACGGCGCGTCGGGCGCCTCGCACCAGAAGTAATGCCACCCCGCCACGACGATGACGGCGGGCAGCAGGTACGCGGTGTAGCCGAACAGCTGAAACGACAGCTCGGAAAGAAAGGCGCCAACCCGTCCGATGAAGTTCGCTGGCGGATGGGCGGCGTCGGTCGTGAAGAACCAGACCGGATCGGTGGGCTCGTAGGTGACGAGCGCGATCAGCCAGATGAGCGCGAGCCCGAACAGCGCGACACCCACGAACTCGCTGACACGACGTGAAAGGGTCGATTCAGCCATAGTCAACCGTTCCGCGCAGGCTAAAGCCTGCGCTCTACATCAATGACCTGTAGCGCGGCGGGTTCAGCCGCCGGGTCCGTCAGATCTCCATCAGCACGGGCAGCACGAGCGGCCGCCGGCCCGATCGCTTCTTGAAGAACCGCCGCAGCTCGCCCCGGAGCTTCTCCGTCATCAGCCCCTGGTCGGTGCGCTCCTCCACGCTCGATGTCTCGATGCACTCCGCAATCACGCCAGCCGCATCGTCGAACAGTGCCTCCCCCCGTCCCTCGCCGACGACGAATCCGCGCGCGACGAGCTCGGGGTCGCCGATCAAGCCCCCGGTCTGGCGGCTGATGGCCACGACGGCCACCACGACGCCGTCGCCCGCCAGATGACGGCGGTCGCGGAGGACCTCGTCGCCCACCTCGCCCGTACGGGTGACGTCGATGAGCACGCGGCCGGTGGGCGCCCTGTCGGCGATGCGCGCCCCCCGCTGGTCGAACTGGATCACGTCGCCGTCCTGGGCGAGCAGCACCTGCAGCGTGCGGCTGGTCCGCGCCGTGACCTCGCGGGCCACGCGGGCGTGCTGCGCGAGCTGGCGGTACTCGCCGTGAATCGGCACGAAATATTTCGGCCGCACGAGCGAGAGCACCAGCTTCAGCTCCTCGGCGCTGCCGTGGCCCGACACGTGCACGTGCTTCATCGACTCGGTCACCACGTCGGCGCCCCTCCGCGCCACGTGGCTCATCGTCCGGGCGATCGCCTTCTCGTTCCCGGGGATGGCGCGGGCGGAGAAGACCACGGTGTCGTCGGGTCCGAGCTTCACGAAGCGATGGTCGTCGATGGCGATGCGCGGCAGCGCCGCCTGGGCCTCGCCCTGGGACCCCGTGGTCACGCAGAGGACATCCTGGGAGGCATAGCTCGGTACGTCCGCGTCACGGATCTGCACGCCAGCGGGGATGCGCAGGTAGCCCAGGCGCTGCGCGATCTCCGCGTTCTGCACGATGCTGCGGCCCACGAAGGCGACCTTGCGCTCGAATTGCACGGCCAGATCGACGAGCACCTGCATCCGGTAGATGCTCGACGAGAACGTGGCCACCACCAGCTTGCCGTGCGTGCTGGTGAACAGCTCCTCGAACGCGTCGATCACCTCGATCTCCGGACCCGTGAACCCCCTGCGGTCGATGTTGGTGCTGTCGGCGAACAGCGCCAGGACGCCGCGGGTGCCGAGCTCCGCGAAGCGGTGGAGATCGAAGTGCTCGCCGTCGATGGGCGTCTGATCGATCTTGAAGTCGCCCGTGTGGACGATCAGGCCCGCGGGTGTCGTGATCGCCAGCGCCACGCAGTCGGGCATGCTGTGCGTGACGCGGATGAACTCGATGGTGAACGGTCCAACGGCGACCGTCTCGCGGGGCTTGATCGGCTCGAGCCGCCCGTTGGCGTCGATGCCGTGCTCCTCGAGCTTCGGCTCGACGAGCGCCAGCGTCATGGCTGTGCCGTAGACTGGGCCGTCGACCAGCGGCAGCACGTGCGGCAGGGCGCCAATGTGGTCCTCGTGCCCGTGCGTGAGAACGAGCGCCTTGACGCGGCCGCGCCGCCCCTCGAGGTACGTGAGGTCGGGAATGATCAGGTCGACGCCGAGCTGGTCGGGGTCGGGGAACATGACCCCCGCGTCGATGACGACCGTGGTGTCCTCCCACGACACCGCCATCATGTTCATCCCGAACTCCCCGAGCCCGCCCAGGGGAACGACCTCGAGCGTGGCCGGAGACACCACCGGCATCGGCGACTGGTTCATGCGGAGCCCAGCGTTTCGGCGTCCTTCGTTGTGTGCCGCGACAACGACCCGGGCGGGCCGGAGGTGGCGGCGGTCAGGCTGCTGGGCGCGCCTGGCCCTTCGGCATGCTCAGGGCCACCCTGAGCTACGTCGAAGGGTGGAAACCGGGAAGGGTCGGGGCGGTCCGCAGAAGCGGACCGCCCAGCCAGCACTGGCTTGTCGGGTCGCAAAGCGACCCGACCATCGGGGAAAAACTATAGCACAGCTCGCGTGAGCTTGGCCATTTCGGGAAGCGTCAGCGTCTCCGGACGTCTCGAGGGGTCAAGTCCAGATCGGTCAATCACTTCCGACGCTGAACGCCCCGCGGATTCGGCCATCGGCCGAACGGCGTTCAGGAGGGTCTTGCGCCGCTGGCGGAAAAGTCCGCGGACGACGCGCTCGAACGCCGTTGCGCTCCCGACGTCGACAGGAGCCGGACGGAACCTCAGGCGGACGACGGCCGAGGTCACCTTTGGCACCGGGCGGAAGGCGCCTGGCGGCAGCGTCAGGATTCGGTCGACGTCGGCCAGCAGAGCCACCTGGAGGGCCAAGGCGCCGTACTCGCGGCGTCCGGGTCCGGCCACGAGGCGGTCCGCCACCTCCTTCTGCAGCATCAGCGTGGCATCGCGAAAGCGACGCCCCTCGTCGGCGGCATGCACCAGCTTGAAGAGGATTGGCGAAGACACGTTGTAGGGCAGGTTCCCGACCACGCGAATGGGGAGGTGCTCGTCCTTCAGCAGCGCGGGGAGGTCCAGGACGAGTACATCCGCCTGCACGATCTGGACGTTGGGACCGACGATCGCGGGAAGCGCGGCCGCCAGGTCGCGGTCGATCTCCACGGCAATGACACGCCGGACCCGGGCGGCGAGGGGACGGGTCAAGGCGCCCCGTCCGGGGCCGACCTCCAGGAACGTGTCGTGGGGCGTAGCATCGAGGGCATCGATCAGCTTGGCCACCCACGCTGGTTCGAGGAAGTGCTGGCCGAAGCGCTTCCGCGCCTTCATTCCTCTTCCTCGGCGGGAGTCTCGTCAGGTGCGTCGGGCTCGCCGCGCCAGTACTTCTCCTCGATCGCCTCGATCTCCTCTTCGCTCAGGCCGAAGTAGTGGCCCACCTCGTGGATCAACGTCTCGCCGATGACGGCGCGCATCTCGTCTTCGTCTTCACAATCTTCTTCGATGGGGCGCTGGAAGATCGTGATGCGGTCGGGCAGGGCGTTGCCGTAGCCCCACGTGCGCTCGGGCAGCGGCGTGCCCTGGTACAGGCCGTAGAGCGTGTCGGGCGGCTCGATCTCCATCTCTTCGAGCAGTTCGCGGCTCGGTTCGGCCTCGACGACCAGCGCGAGATTCTTCATCTCGCGGCGGAACCGACGGGGAATGAGCGTGACGGCTTCAGCGACGAGCCGCTCGAAGCGCGCCCGTTTCATTTCGTTCGTCTCGTGGCGCGGGCCTTGTCAGGTCCCCGTGGCGAGCCTGGCAAGGCTCGCCCCACACGCTGCAAGGATCGATAGTAATCGCACTCCCGACGCACCGAGCACCGCTCGCACAGCGGCTTCGGCCGGCAGATGCGCCGCCCGTGCAGGATCAACACGTCGGAGGCCAGCGTCCACATGGCGTCGGGCAGCGCCTTGCAGAGCTGCGATTCGACCTTCACGGGATCGTCGCTGGCGGCGATGCCGATGCGGTTCGACACGCGCAGCACGTGACGATCGACCGCCAGGCCTGGCACGCCGAGGGCGTGGCCGAGCACGACGTTGGCCGTCTTTCGGCCTACCCCGGGGAGCCTGGTGAGCGCCTCCATGTCGGCCGGTACGGCCCCCCCGTGCTCGCCGACGATCTGGCGGGCCATTCCGATGAGCGCCTTCGCCTTCTGACGAAAGAATCCGGTGGAGACGATCTGCCGCTCGAGCTCGTCGGGCCGCGCCGTGGCCAGCGCCTGCGCATCCGGATACCGCTCGAAGAGCGCGGGAGTGACGAGATTCACGCGCTCGTCGGTCGATTGCGCCGAGAGGATGGTGGCCGCCAGCAGCTCGAACGCGTTGCGATAGCGGAGCTCGGTGTCGGCGTCCGGATGCTGCCGCGACAGCGTCTCGATGATCCGGCGCGTCGCTTGGGGGCTCTTCAATGCACGGGCCCTTTGTTCCAGCCCACGTTCGCGTACGACTCTGAGAAGACCCGCACGTGCTCCTGGAGCGCCGCGATGAGATTGGGCACGAACTGGACGGGCACGACGACGCGTGCGCGGACGGGCGCGCGGACGACGTGCTGCGTTTCCGCCTCGCGCACCTCCTTCTCGGAGAGCGGCATCACCTCGCAGAACGTGAGGGTGAAGTCGAAGGGCGTGTGGGCGATCGAGCAGAAGTTCGCGTAGATGCGCGGCTCGCCGGGCTGCTCGTCTGGGACGATCGTGAAGTTGATCTGCTTGCGGTCCTGTGGCTCATCGCTCATGGCCAGAGGATACCGCGCCGGGCCCTAATATTTCCGCATCACGCCAACCACGACCCCCTGGACCTGCACCTGATCGGCGTCCACCATCAGCGGCTGCATCGCCGGATTGGCCGGCTGCAGCCGGACCCTGCCGTTCTCCCGGTAGAACTTCTTCAGCGTGACGTCCAGGCCGCCGACCAGCGCAATCACCATCTCGCCGTTGTCGGCCGACTTGCGGTCCTCGACGATGACGAAGTCGCCGTCGCGGATTTGCTCGTCGATCATCGAGTCGCCCTTGACGCGCAGGACGTAGCTGTCGCGTTTGCCGGCCAGCGTCTCGGGCACCGAGATCGATTCGGTGCCCGCCACCGCCTCGATGGGCGCCCCCGCGGCCACGAAGCCGAGCAGCGGCAGCTCGACGGCACGGGTTCCGACGCGCGTCGGGACCAGCTCCACCGATCGGCTGCGGTTCCAGGCCCGCCGGATGAACCCTTTCTCCTGCAGATTGGTGAGGTGCTTGTGCACCGTGGCGAGCGACGACAGGTTGAACCGTCGCCCGATTTCCTCCAGGCTCGGCGCGTACCCGTGCTGCTGGATGAATTCGTTCAAGTAGTCCAGGATTTCGCGCTGACGTTTGGTGAGCGGAAGCACGGCGTCCCTCCTACGAGCCATTGAGGCGCGGCGTCACGGAGGCAAAACGAATAATTGACTCCTCCGTGTCTCGGTGTCTCCGTGGCCCGTGAAAAGCGGCCCCAGTCGAGGTGGCCAGACTATAATGCGAACAGAAGGCGAAGATCAAGTGGTGTTACACTCGAAAACGCCAGCCCAGAAAGGCCCCCAAATGATTCTCGGGTTCCCCGGCCGCGCGGTCCTGCTCCTCGTCCTGCTCGCGCTCGTTCCGGTCCACGGCGCGACGGTCTCGCGCCAGAACGCCGAGGTGTTCGCCCGCAAGATCGGCCAGATTCAGCGGCACGGCACCGCCCCTGACCGGCCTGGCACCCTCCGCACGCCGCTGACAGAAGACGAGGTGAACTCCTGGTTCGCCTACACGGCGGCGCCGCTGCTGCCGCCCGGGGTCACGCAGCCCCGCGTGGCCATCGTCGGCGGAGGCCGGCTGGCGGGGGAGGCCGTCGTCGATCTGGAGGCGGTGGCGAAGCGCCGGTCCAGCGGAGGCTCGCTCGATCCGTGGAGCCTCATCGGGGGCCGCGTGCCGGTGAGCGTGACGGGCACCCTCCAGGCGCGCGACGGCGTCGGCCGATTCAACATCGAGAGCGCCACGATTTCGGGCGTTCCCGTTCCGGCGGCACTCGTGCAGGAGATCCTGAGCTATTACTCCCGCACGCCAGAGCGCCCGCAGGGCGTCAGGCTCGATTCGCCGTTCGCGCTGCCGGCCAACATCCGGCAGATTGAGGTCGGCCGGGGCCAGGCGGTGGTGGTTCAGTGATTGCGGGATGACTTTCTCGCAACCCCGCTTCAGTTCCTCAAGGGCGTAGGCCCGCGCAAGGCCGCCGACCTCACGCGCGCCGGTCTCGTCACCGTCGAAGACCTGCTCTACCGGCTGCCGTTCCGCTACGAGGACCGCAGCCGCATGCAGCCGATCGCCTCGCTGCGGCCGGGCCACAAGGCGGCCGTGCTCGGCGAAATCAAGAGCGCGCACCTGGCCATCACCCGGCGCCGCGGCTTCAAGATCTTCCATGCCGTCGTCGGCGACGGCAGCGGCGCCATCCGCTGCACCTGGATGAACCAGGCGTTCCTCGCCGACATCCTCAAGCCGCATCTTGCGGTCGTGGTGTTCGGCGATGTGAGGCTGGACTCCACCGGCCTGCACTTCATGAATCCCGAGTACGAGCTGGTAGCCGAGGATCTTTCAGGCGTCCACACGGGGCGGATCGTGCCCTTCTACGAGAAGGCGGGCATGGTGACGCCGAACATGCAGCGGCGGCTCGTGCGGCAGGCGCTCGACGACCTGCCGCCGACCCTTCCCGATCTGCTCCCGCTGGAGCTGCGCGATCGCCTCAGGCTGATGCCGCGGCGGACCGCCATCGAGGAGGCGCATTTCCCTCCGAACGAAGCGCCGGTCGACGCCCTCAATGCCTTTCGGACGGCGGCGCAGCGGCGGCTGATCTTCGAGGAGTTCTTCCTCTTCCAGATCGGCTACGCGTGGCGCCGTCATGCCAGCAGCACGGAGCTGAAGCCGTTCGTGCCAACGGTCGACGACCGTATTCGGGCGTCGGCGGCCAAGGTGCTGCCGTTCAAGCTCACGCCCGGGCAGCGGCAGGCGGTGAAGGAGATCGTCGACGACATGCTGCAGCCGAAGCCGATGCATCGCCTCCTGCAGGGCGACGTCGGCGCAGGCAAGACGATCGTGGCGCTGCTGGCCGCGGTCGTGGCGATGGAGAACGGCCTTCAGGTGGCGTTCATGGCGCCCACCGAGATCCTCGCGGTGCAGCACTACGGGAACATCGCCAGGCTGCTGTCGCAGTCGCGCTTCCGGGTGGACCTGCTGACCGGCGGCACCCCAGGACCGCAGAAGCACGCCGTCACCGCCCACATCGAGCGCGGCACGACGAACCTCATCGTCGGGACGCACGCGCTCGTGCAGGACACGGTCCGCTTCCACACGCTCGGGCTCGTCGTCATCGACGAGCAGCACCGGTTCGGCGTGGTCCAGCGCGCGGCGCTGCGGGCCAAAGGGCTGCAGCCCGACGTGCTGCTCATGACGGCGACGCCGATTCCGCGGACGCTGGCGCTGACCGACTACAGCGAGCTCGACGTGTCGAAGATCCCCGACCTCCCGCCGGGCCGCACGCCGGTGAGGACGTGGGTGAAGCCCGAGTCGGGGCGCGACGAGATCTACCGGCTCGTGCGCGACCAGCTCGACGCCGGACGCCAGGCGTACGTCGTCTACCCGCTGATCGAGGAATCCGAGAAGATCGACCTCAAGTCGGCCACCGAGATGGCCGACCACCTGCAGGCGGAGGTGTTTCCCGCCTACCGCGTCGCGCTGCTGCACGGGCGCATGAAGCCCGACGCCAAGGAGCGCATCATGCAGGCGTTCGTCGCGGGGCGGATCCACATCCTGGTGTCGACCACCGTGGTCGAGGTGGGCGTGGACGTGCCGAATGCGTCGATCATGGTCGTGGAGCACGCCGAGCGGTTCGGCCTGTCCCAGCTGCACCAGCTTCGCGGGCGCGTCGGCCGCGGGCCCTGGGAGTCGCACTGCGTGCTGCTGTACCAGGCGCCCTGGACAGACGAGGCGCGGGAGCGTCTGAAGGCGATGGCGTCGACCAGCGACGGGTTCGCGATCGCCGAACGCGACCTCGAGCTGCGCGGACCGGGGGACTTCTTCGGCACGCGGCAGTCCGGGCTGCCGAAGCTGCGCACGGGCGATCTCGTCCGCGACCGCGACATCATGGAGGACGCCCACCGCGAGGCACGCCGACTCATCGAGGACGGGGGGCTCACGGCCGAACTGCTGCGGTTCGTCCAGCAGCGATGGCAGCAGCAGTTCGGGTTGATCGAGGTCGGCTGACGCACGCCACGAAGGTCACGGAGACGGATTCGCCACCAAGCGCACACAGGACACTATGCGCGTGATCGCCGGACGTCTCAAAGGTCGTCGTCTCACGGCGCCGTCGTGGGAGGGCCCGCGGCCCACGTCCGACAAGCTGCGGGAGACGCTGTTCAACGTCCTCACGCCGCGCATCGAGGGCGCGCGCGTGTTGGACGGGTATGCGGGCACCGGGGCCATCGGCATCGAAGCGCTGAGCCGCGGCGCGGCGCACGTGACCTTCGTCGAGCGCGATCGCCGCGCGGTGGCGCTGATCGACGCCAACCTCGCGTCCTGCGACGTCCGTCAGGGCTATACTATCCATGCCGGCGACGTCGCCGCGGTGCTGGGGCGGCTGCCTGCGGATGTGTCGTTCGATCTGGCGGTACTCGATCCCCCTTACGAGGCTGATACGGTCGGCGCTGCGCTGGAGGCGGTGGCGGACCGGCTCGCCGACGACGGCCTGGTGGTGCTCGAGCGGGCGACGCGCCGCGAGCCCGACGTGCCGACGAGGCTCGAACGCGTTCGGGATGTCCGATCGGGCGACAGCACGCTGACGTTTCTGCGGCGGGTCGGCGGCGCCTGACCGACCCGCGTGAGAGGCCCCAGGGCCGAGGCCTCGGGCCTCAGGAGAGTCGAACGATGGCACCATTCGGCGCGCCGAGCGGCCGCCTCGCGATCTTTCCGGGCTCGTTCGACCCGCTGACGAACGGCCACGTGGACATCATCCTGCGCAGCGCGCACCTGTTCGAGCGCGTGGTGGTGGCGGTGCTGGTGAACGCCGAGAAGCAGTCGCTGTTCACGGCCGAGGAGCGCGTCGCGATGATCCGCGAGGTGTTCCGCGAGTATCCCAATGTCGAGGCGGACACCTTCGACGGGCTGCTGGTGGACTACGCCCGCCGCCGGCGCGCGAGCGCGATCGTGCGGGGATTGCGCGCCGTGTCGGATTTCGAGTACGAGTTTCAGATGGCCCTGATGAACCGCCACCTCGAGCCGACGCTCGAAACGGTGTTCATGATGCCGGCCGAGCAGTACACGTATCTGAGCTCGCGGCTCATCAAGGAGGTGTTCACGCTCGGCGGCGACGTGCGCGGGCTCGTGCCCTCGGCGGTCGAGCCGTGGCTGCGGGGAAAAAAGCAGGAGTCCACGCCCGTTCGGTAGCCGGAAGCCTTCAAGGGTGGTCGCCGGAAGCCTTCAGGCCTCCGGATAGGAGACAACATCGCATGTTCGCACAACGGCTCGCGCAGGTGGCGCCGTCGGCCACCCTCACCGTTGCCGCCGAGGCCGAGCGCCTCCGCCGCGCCGGTGTCAACGTGGTGGACTTCAGCGCTGGGGAACCCGACTTTCCGACGCCGGAACACGTCAAGGCCGCTGGCAAGGCGGCGATCGACGCCAACTTCACCCGCTACACCGCCTCGCAGGGCACGCCCGAGCTGCGCGAGGCGATCTGCGCGCGCTACAAGCGCGACTACGGGATCGACATCACGCCCGCCGAAGTGTTGATGACCGTGGGCGGGAAGCAGGCGCTGTTCAACGCCGCGTTGGCGCTGTTCGACCCCGGTGACGAAGTGATCACGCATGCGCCGTACTGGCCGACGATTCCCGAGCAGGTCAAGCTCGTGGGGGCGCATCCGGTGATCGTGCCTACCGATGCCGCCGACGGGTTCGCCGTGCACGCGGAGGCGATGATCGCGGCCATCACGCCGCGGACGAAGGCGATCATTCTCAACTCGCCCTGCAACCCGACGGGCGGGCTGGTGGAGGAGTCCACCGTGGCGGCGATCGCCGACGCCGCCGCGCGCCGCGGCGTCTGGATCGTCGTGGATCTCTGCTACGAGCAGCTGATCTACGAGCCCGTGCCGCACAACCTGCCGAAGGTGCTGTTCGACCGCCACCGCGGCCGCACCGTGCTGGCAGGCTCCGCGTCGAAGAGCTATGCGATGACCGGCTGGCGCTGCGGCTGGACCATCGCTCCGAAGGAATTGACCACGGCGTTCAACCTGATCCAGGGGCAGTCGACGTCGAACATCACGTCGATCACGCAGAAGGCGGCGCTGGCGGCCGTCTCCGGTCCGCAGGATGCGGTCACGGCGATGCTGAACGAGTACCGGACGCGACGCGACAACATCCACGCGTGGCTGACCGCCCATCCGGCCATCACCTGCGTGAAGCCGAAGGGGGCGTTCTATCTGTTCCCGAACATTTCCGAGCTGCTGTCCCCGGACGGGCTGCGGACGTCCGCGGACTTCGCCCAGGCGCTCATCGAGAAGGAGCACGTGGTCGTCACGCCTGGCGAAGCGTTCGATGCGCCGGGCTACCTGCGGATCTCCTACGCCACCTCGATGGAGCAGCTGCGCGAGGGGGCGACGCGGATCCTGCGCTTTGCCGAGTCGCTGCAGCCGGCCAAGGCGAGCGCGTCGAGCTGACGCGCGTTCGATGGCATCGCTTGTCGATGAATCGTACACCCGCATGGTTGTGGCCATCGTGGGCGCGGAGCACGTCCGCGCCGACGCGCCCTCGCTCGCCGCCTACGGGCAGGACGCCCTCGGCCAGGGCCATCCGCCCGACCTCGTCGTGATGCCCGCCAACACGCAGGAGGTGGCTGCCGTTGCGCGGCTGTGCAACGCCGGGCGCGTGCCGCTCGTGGTGCGTGGCGCTGGCACGGGCTACACGGGCGGCGCCGTGCCGACCTCGGGCGGCCTGGTGCTCTCGATGGAGCGGATGAACCGTATCCTCGAGATCGACGAGGTCAACCTGCTGGCGGTGGTGGAACCCAACGTGATCAACGGCGATCTGCAGAGGGCCGTCGAGGGCGTCGGGCTCTTCTATCCACCCGATCCGGCGAGCCTCGATACCTCGTCCATCGGGGGGAACGTGGCCGAGTGCGCGGGCGGGCCGCGCGCCTTCAAGTACGGCACGACGAAGCGCTACGTGCTGGCGCTCGAGGCGGTCCTGCCGACCGGCGAGATCATCGAGACCGGCTCGAAGGCCGTCAAGAACGTCGTCGGCTACGACCTGACGCAGCTGCTGGTCGGGTCGGAGGGCACGCTGGCCATCGTCACCAAGGTGACGCTCCGCCTGATTCCGAAGCCGCCAACGCAGGCGACGGTCCTCGCGATGTTCGCCGACATCCAGGGGGCCGTCGACGCGGTGTCGGCGTTGATCCAGCGTCGTGTCGTGCCTGCGGCCATCGAGCTCGTCGACGACGACTCGCTGCGGGCCGTCCGCGAGCACACGGGCCAGGAGTTCGCCCCGCCCGGTACTGGCGCGGTGTTGATCGTCGAGGCCGACGGCACGCAGGCGGCGGTGGACGAGGACATCGACCGTGTGGCGCGGGCGTGCCGCGACGTCGGCGCGATGCGTGTGACATTGGCGGTCGATGCCGTCGAGCGCGAGCAGATCTGGAGCCTTCGGCGGCTCCTGTCGCCCGCGCTGAAAGCGACGGGCCTGAAGAAGATCAACCACGACGTGGTGGTGCCGCGGGGCCGCGTGCCCGAGCTGTTCGCCGTCATTCAGGAGCTGAAAGCGCGCTACGGCCTGCGGGTGGCGTCGTTCGGCCATGCGGGCGACGGCAACATCCACGTCAATCTCATGGTGAACCCCGCCGCCGCCGACGAGACGGCACGCGCCAAAGACGCGGAGCGCGTGCTCTTCGAGCGCGTCGTGGCGCTCGAGGGCTCGATCAGCGGCGAGCACGGCATCGGCTTCGCCAAGGCGCCGTATCTCGGCCTCGAGCTGTCGGCCGACGAGATCGCGCTGATGAAGCGGGTGAAGGCGGCGTTCGATCCCAACGGGATCCTCAACCCGGGCAAGATCATTCCGTAGGTGCGAATGCTCTGACGCACGCACCTCGGTGCGACCTCGCTGACGCATGTCGGTGCGCGCGTGCCGAGCCGTGCGAGCGTCGCAGCGCCGCGTTCACTGGCGATTCGACACGAGCAGGACGGTGTCGAGATCGTCGCTTGGAGAGGGCGACAGCAGCGTCCCCAGCCGGACGTTTGCGGTGTCGAGATAGAGGACCTTTCCGATGCGTCGGGTGGTCACCCCGGAGATCGACTCCAGCCGCGGCAGGTCGCTCGCGCGGACCACGAGCAGGACCCGCTCGCGGGACTTCAGGAAGTCGAGGGCTCGCGCCTCGTCGAATAGGTCCACCTGGGGAAATCCCAGATGGAACACCAGGTTCCGCACGAACACCTGGTATTGGCCCACGGGCTCGGCGGCCGCCCGATGGGCTCGCACGAGCGCGGCCATCTGCTCGACCGGCTCCGGCCGGACGCCCGCGAGCGCGCCGAACTGCACCGAGAGCATCAGCGCGGCGGCAGACGCGGCCATCGCGGTCGGCAGGCGGGACCACCGCCGCGTCGCGGCGAGCCATGCAAGCACCGCCGCACCGAGCACGATGACGCCGATCGCGGCCGCTGTCAGCCAGGGGGAGGCTGTGACGAAGAGCGCGCGCGCGCGGAAGAGGAGCACGGCCAGGACGCCGTAGAGCGCCGCCGTCAACCAGGTGGCGCTGACGAGGTCTCTGCTCGCGCTCGGATCCGCCCGCTGGATACGCTCGGCGATGGAACGTCCCGCGAGTATCGCGAGCGGCGGGAGGACGGGCAGGATGTACCTCGGCTGCTTGCCAACCGAGATGGTGAAGAAGATCAACGGCACGAGCGCCCAGAGCAGGAGACGCCACTCCTCGTCGCTGAGCGCTCGTCGGCCGCCCACGACCTCCGCGACCGAGCGCCAGGGCAGCACGAGCAGATACATCGCCCACGGAATCATGCCGCCAACGACGATGGGCAGATAGAACCAGACGGGACGCGGCTCGTTGAACCGACCCATCGCGAACCGCTCGAAGTTATCGGCCACGAAAAAGCTCTGCAGGTACGCGGGGCCATGCTCCAGTGTCATGGCGACGTACCAGGGCAGGCCAACCACCGCGAACACGGCGGCGGCGGCCGCGATATCGCGCAGGCGGACGGGGTGCGTGGATCGCTCCCGCCACCAGATCGGCAGGAGCACCGCCGCCGGAACGGCGAGCGCGACGGGACCCTTGAGGAGGAATCCGAGTCCGGCGGCCAGACCGGCCACCAGCCACCATCGCTCGAGGGCGGCCCAGACGCCGAGCGTGATGCAGAAGGCCAGCGGCAGGTCGGGCAGCGCCAGCCGTGCCATGGCGAAGCATCCGTAACACGTCGCGACGATGGCGCCCGCAAGCCATGCCGCCTCGTCTCGCCTCGTGAGTCGGCGTGCGGCGCGCCACGTGAGCAGGGTGAGGCCGAGGCCCGCGAGCGCCGACCAGAGTCGGGCGGCCCACTCGGTGGGACCGACGACCAGATACGCCGCCGCCGTCAGCCAGTAATAGAGGATCGGCTTCTGCCAGCGATCCTCGTAGTTGAAGTGCGGCGTCAGCCAGTCGCCGCTCTCGACCATCTCCCGCGCGGCCTCCGCGTAGAAGGCTTCGTCGGAATCGGTGATCGCCTGACGGCCGAGGCCCAGGAAGAAGGTGAGGAGTGCCAGGACTGTCAGCGACAGGACGGGACGACGCACGGGAGCCCATTGTACCTGTCAGTGCTTGGTGCCTGGTGCTTGGTGCTTGGGTGAAGACGGTGCTCGGTGCTTGGTGGCCGGCGGCTCTTGGTCCTGGCTGCCGTTCGTGCTTCGCCGTCCGAGTTGGCACGCCGTGCGCATTCGCATCCTCGCATGGCCGTCAACCCATTCGAAGATCTCCGCGTGTGGCAGCTTGCCAAGGCGTTGAGCGACGAGATTGGCGGAGTCATTCGCCGGCCGGCGGTGGCGAAGGACTTCGCGATCTGCAATCAGATCAATGGCGCTGCGTTATCGACGTGGCGAATATTGCTGAGGGATTCGTGCGAGGAGGTCGTAAGGAGTTCACACAATTCGTTCGCATCGCGGCGGGGTCGAACGCTGAAGCCCGATCCCTCTTGCACGCCGCCTTTGGGCGCCGCTATCTCGACAAGACCGAATACGAGCGTCTGGTCGAAATGACCGACAGCATTGGCCGTATGCTCCGCGTCCTCGAAGCCAGGCTCAAAGAACCACGGGTCCAGCCCAGTCGAGCAGGGCAGTAACTACACGTCGAACCGCGGGAATCTGGCACTAACCAGCCACGGCTCCGCCCTTGGCCTTCGACTGTCGCTCAGGCCACCCCGAGCGAAGTCGAGGGGTGATATCCCGCGGAGCCCATGGCTGGTTGCCAGTATCTGCTTTGCGCGCTCCGCGCGCCAGGACCGCTATACGGCCGGGCCAACGGGTACAAAATTCTCGTACGGGGCCGTATAGCGGTCCAAGCACAAAGCACCAGGCACCGACACTGTCATAATTCCCCCATGCCCAAGACGGTGGCGATCGTGGGGGCGTCGAGCAACCGGCGGAAGTTCGGCAA